>JAJYRM010000162.1 GCA_021794075.1 Bacteroidota bacterium
CTGCAGTGGGCTCATAAAAGTCGTTGTTCTCTACATCCACCGTCCTCTTCGCCTCCGCGAGCATCCTCCAGTTGGCATTCGTCGAATCTCCCGGATCGAATACCCTGTCGCTCGCCACGTTCATCGTATCGAAGTCTATAAGCGACGGTGCAGCAGGTGAGAACTCCTCGTCCCACCAGGGATATTCCGCCTTCGTCTCGCCTCCGATAAACGCGCTGTAGAATATGTTGTTCTCGATCTTCGCATGGAATGCCGCGAATATGAAGAACGGTTGAAGGAACGAAAATACCACGCTGTTATGGTCGAAGTCGATATACTTCGCGGGCGGCTTCGCGACTATCGCGTAAGCGTTGTCGCAGAAGAGGGTGTTATCCTTCATCACGATCGAATCCACTGCCGGCACCGCGGGCCACAGCGGCGCGAGTATCTCAGTGTCTGTCCAAGTCGGCGGGTTAACTCCATTCCTGAAATCGCAGTTTGTGATGTAGAAGTCGTCCCAGTTGCCGGTATAGCCCACAACTGTCCCGGTATTGCCGTCCGAAATAACGTTGTTCATATAGAGTCTCACGGAGTCGGCTCCGACCAATACGTCACGGCTACCTGTCGCATGGGAACCGTTAGTGGACATGTCTTCAAAGAAAATATTATCGAATGATACTGTCAGTCCCTTTCGGTTTATATCAAAGGCGATTTTGGGTATTGATCCGTCGTTGAGAACGCCCGGTTGTATGCAAGGCGGGCGTCCGTTGGGACCTAACACTCCGAGAAATGTCACGCTTGACCTCGGCGTGATTTGGGAAAGGAAGATATAAGTGGTATCCAGCGAGACAAACTTGTACACGCTGTGGGCCTGCTGGCCGCTGGCTGTCGTATCACTGTTTATTACCTGGTCGATACTCGGCCCATTTGCGTACACGACAAGAGTGTCGCTGCTTGCAGCAAGTGTCTTCCGGGAAAGCCCGAACAAGGCAATCAATGCAGCTATTACGACATAAGATGGCGCTTTTCTCATGGTACTGCTCCTTCTCTGAAGGTTTTGTTTATTGAATTGACTTGTCTCCCCTTCGAGAACAACTTTCACGATAGGGAAACGAGTGTCGTTAGCCACGGACGTAAATACTCCTTACTTTGGTATTATGTTCTTTAGTCGATGCATGTTATTTGCTTCTACAATCTCCAACGAAGGCCCATATCTGCCGAGAACCCATAATCTGATATCGCGGTGGGAACGCCCGCCTGAATGAGTTGCACATTGTCAGCGGCGGTGATGTTATTGAAGTCCGCGTACAGTTCGAGGCCGTTCCAGGGCAATTGTTGCCTTGCCTCCGCATCCCAGCGAGTGTATGCAGCGCTGTACCCCCGCAACTGAGGCCACTGGCTCGCGGCGGTAAAGATGTCTGCTGAATATTCCATCGCGACTCGGGCGGAAAAGCCCTTGTAATCGAGCCCAAGTGACAGGTTAAATATGTTGTTAGGCTGGTCCACAAGTCGATCAGAAAAAGATGTGTCGATGTAGCTCAGATTTCTACCGTTTGATACTGTCAGAACATACGGATACCGCGCTATCGATTTCGTGTGTGTGTAGTTGATATCGAGGACCATCCCCGACAGAATCCCGGGGAGATACCAAAAGTGCGTTTGCCAATCTAACTCGACTCCGTACACTTTATTCAGATACGGATTGTTTTCCGTTGTAGTCACATCATAGGTCGCGTTAGGATTGAAGTTTGCGAGATTCAGCGGAAGGTAAGGAAGGGCGGCAGCTCCTTTGACAAAAAACTGCCAACCATAAATCATGTTGCGAATCTGCTTATAGAAGCCATCCACGCTAAACAATCCGATCGCGTTATCGTAAAAAGAGACTGACGCGTCATAGTTGACTGAGTGTGCCGGAACAAGAGCATTGTTGTTCCAGCCGACAGTCAAGTCGGACAAATTAATCCGCGGGACAAATGCCGAATAGCTTGGGTAAGCCAGAGTGTTAGTGTACGAAAGCCTTATGTCCGACCAAGAAACCGGATCGTACTTCAGGCTCACGTCCGGTAACCAATAGCCGTCATACCTCGTCATGGTAGTGTCATAGTGGCTGTAAGCGAAATACGATTCCGGGCTGGTTACCCCCGCCACACCTGTATAACTCGATTGGTAAGTTTGGAACCTCACTCCGCCGAGAACGGTAGCTCTGCGACCAAGGTTTACGGTCGCCATCGCGTAAGCCGCATTGGGATTCTCATGCCCCGAATAGTCCGGGATCGTCGACGCATAGTTATCGTGCCCATAGTTAGCGGGCCCTATGTTCTGCGATATGTACTGCGCCTTGCTCTTCATGTAAGTTGCGAGCTCCGACATCATACCGAAGCTCAACGGCGCGTGCATCGAGTAGTTACCATTCAAGAATGTACCATAGTTATAAGTAGGATCGAGGAAATCTGTGATAGGTATTTGGAAGTTCCCCGTTGGTAAGGAGAACCGTGAGCTGATAATATTGTCGACTGCCACTGCGCTCCCTGAGTTGAGAAGCTGTGGAGTGTCAAAGACGTTGACTCCGTAAGATCTTGTCAAGTATTGCGACTCACCCCCAAATTGTATTTTAGCGTAGAGGGCTTTTGAAAGGGCAACATCCGTCTTGAAATCAACGGATCCTGTCAATTCGCTGGATTGGGAAATATTGGAATTATTCTCGAGGTAGTATAAATCTGTCTGAGACAAATTTGGCGTCGCGGTATTAACAACTTCTTGCGGTGTTACACCCAAGGCGGAGCTGAACTGGTTCAAGCCTCCCTCAGCGCTTTGCATAAACTGGACCGACCAGTTGTTTGGAGATGTGGTCTCCGAATATGTATGGCCAAGTCTCACATTCATGGTAAACACCGGAAGTTTCTGTTTGTAATCCAGAACGTTAGAGATGGTGGTCAGAACGTTGCTCGCGTTCGATATACCGTAATAGAGGACATTGCTCCCGATATCGAATGACTGAGATCGCTGGTAAGCGCTTGTAGCCCCGGTACTGAGAAAATTCCACAGCTTCAGCGAACCTCCGGAGTATTCGTAATCAAGATCGAGCGCACCGTTGTAGAGCCTCTTATCCCGCGGAATATCGGAAAGTGTCACTCCCGTGATAAGATATTGTGAGAGGCTGTTCCCATTGTGCGTGTACGAGCTCGATAGTTCGTTAGAAGAAAGGTTCACCCTCTCTACATCCAATTGCGCGAAGATGCCTAGTTTATTGTTGAGGAGCCTGTCTTCAACGCTTGCGACATATTTGTAGTTGTTGAATTTGTTGTAGGCATCCGGAAGATTGTTATATCCTCCCTGCGCAATCAGACTGAAGCGCGGTACACCAGGCGTCTTCACCTGAGCCTGCCGCATCGTGAAGTTCACCACACCGCCGATGACATTCGCGTCCATGGCGGGTGTTACGGTCTTTTTGACTTGAATTCCTTCGAGCATGTTAGATGAGATCATACTGAGGTTAGTGCTGCGATCGCTCGGGTTCGACGATCCCATCTGGATACCGTCGATGGTGATCTGATTGTACTGTGGAGCCATCCCACGGATAACGACCGCGTATCCTTGTCCGCCGCTTCTGAGGACAAACACGCCGGGAAGTCTCCCGACAGACTCGGCAGCGTTTTCATCGGGCAGCTGGGTGATCTTCGCCGCTGATACGACGCTCTCTATCGAATTCGATGAAAGCTGCTCGTTGATTGCCTCATTCTGTCCCATTGCTTGAGCGGTCACTACAACAGTTTTACCCTTGACACCTATCGCGACCAGTTTAAAATTCTTTTGGAGAGTACCACCCACAGGTACTTTTATTTTGACCTCCAGCGTCTTGTATCCTATATAGCTGACACGGAACTGGTAGGTGCCAGAAGGCACGTTTCTGATATCGTACTTCCCGTTAATACCGGTCGAAGCTCCAAAGCTTGTACCTTTGAGGAACACGATCGCCCCCGGAAGCGCTCGTCCGGTCTGAGCGTCTTCGACTACTCCAATGATGTTCGAACTGGCAGCATCTGCTTTGGCCAAGGCAATCAGCGGGAAAATAAAACAAAGCAGGACAGAAAGGTTCCTAAGCATCACTTACTCCTTTTAGATTTGTGCCACAGCCTCCCCGGCGTATCGTGATCCCCTCTCTGCAGTCTTACTTTGGGATTGAGGTCTTATCGATTTTCTAGTCAAGCCGGCATGAATTTTTCTGCCATCGACCTGGGGCCCGATCAAGAATGGATGACATGTCACTGGCACGCCGCCCGCGATTCCAGGATTGCAATCACTCCTCCCCCGTTTGGAGAGTTTCGCGGCCAATAGTGAGTTCAAAAACACAAGCGTCCTTAGACTCGATGCGGTATCCCGCTGCAAGACCGAAATCATTCTTTCGGCACTTCTTGCAATTGACAAGGTATCCATTGGTTCTTCATCAATCTCCATTGGAATCGTGTTACGACGACTCTGCCACCATCTCATTTCCGCAGATTTGCAAGGATCATCCGCTGAAAGCGTCAACAAGTATAAGCTCCAGCACCACGGCGGTTTCAGGTTTGAACGTCATGTTGGTTCGTTCGGCTAACAAACGAATATAAGTCAGCTCACACAGTTTGTCAAGAGGCGCAACACGCGACTTGGCTCGCGGATTAGATTCCCCTAACGACATCGAAGATCGCGAAAGAGCGAACTCCCCTTCTAACAGTCATCAAAGAGGGAGAATGGATTTGGCATCGACGCGGAAAAAAGATTGCACGACGGGGGGACGTTGTCGTATCTACACTACGGGGCAGGGCTTACTCTCCTTCGCATACTCTCCGTCCGTGCAGGATGTTTCCAGGGCACCGCGGCAGGAGAAAGTTCCTTCTTCACATTCGGCGGGGGCATCAGACTCAGGTATTTCTCCGTCAACTTCGCCCGATATGTCGAGGCACTTTTGCCGACATGGCAGTTCGACGCGGAAATTCATTTGGAGGTATGGCCATGAGAAGACTTTTCGCCATCATAATTGCGGTTCTCGCGCTTGCGGATATTTCATGCAGCGACAAGAGTCGTCTCCTTTCAGCCGTCCAGAACGGGAAGGAGCTGCCGAATGGGAGCACAGTCCCAGTATTCATGACTCAGAATTACCCCAATCCTTTCACCCGGATCACTTCGATTCCCTTCGATGTCTTTTACAAAACGAATATGAAGCTTCAGGTAAAGACCGAAGATTGGGTAGATATAAAGACTCTCGTCGACACAGTGGAACCATACGGGGTTTACAGGGTAAGCTGGGACGCGCAAGATGTGCCGAGCGGCGAATACCTGGCGGTCCTGACGGCAGGCGGAGTCACTGAGACGATAAGGATGAGGGTAATCAAGTAGAAATCGTCTGCGGGGAAAGGCGCAGGCAAAGTCCAGTCAATCACTCACTTCAAAGCCTTTTCCTCAGCTTATCCAGCCTCTCCCAGTTGCCTTGCTGATTCCTATACTTCCAGAAAGTCCATCCATCCGTCGCCTTGCCGCCTCTCACAGCGGAACCGGCAGCAGATGGGGAATTGTAGGCTATTCCACCCATCATGATTCTTCCTGAGACATCTATTGTGGCCGTGTACTCAGTTTTCTTATATGTGCACCGCAGCTCTGCCCCGGCAGGCAGGAGTCCGGCTAACGGCGGCTTCTTTGCACCCGCAGACACGATCGGGGGAGGATTGACCTTTCCAGGCTTTCGTTTCTTTCGGGTGATATTACCAAAGATAGCATCTTCCAGCAGCATGTTCCTTCTCTTGACAAGCTGCTTGAGAGTCTTACTAAGGTTTGTTGAGTTCGCGAAGGTGCCCCACTGTCTGTTCCCCTCCGGCTTAAAAATGTGCAAGACGAGAGACTCAAGTTCCTTCAAGTGCTCAGCTTTCTCTGCGAGAAACAGGCTGAATGTGTCCCACTTGCCGGAGTGCGTGTCTCTTAAATGCTGGTTCACCCTCGCTCGAAGATTTCTCGCGAGACCCACGTAATAGAGACGCTTATTCTTGTAGAGCGCATACACACCATGTTCCTTGGCCACGAGTTTTGTAATCTCGTCGTGGTACCGGTCAAAGATATCACTCGAGATATGCTCGAGGTGTCCCGTTACTAGTGAATCCGATTTTGTGCCCATTTGCCGCCCTGAATTTCTGAGTCTAAACTGTCAACGATTTGCTTTTCTATTTGTCCGCAGCTTTATAAAGCTTCCCTTCTTTGTATGCCCTCGTTATTACCCATTCGTTCGTCGTTAAAAGATAAAGGTCGTCAGAGAACGAAAAGAAATCTCCATCATTCGAAAAGACACACCACATTCCAGCAGGTGCCGCCATGATTGCTTTGAACAGGAGATGATCGCCAAAGTCAGCTTCGCCGCCGCGGAATGAATCCAGCACATCCAAAGCGTCCGGTAAGGTACTGTAAACCGGGAATTTCTTCCTGAATGTCTTCTTTATTTCTTCCATCCAGAAATCCCACCTATTCATGAAATCCGGATCATTGTCCCTGAGTTCCTTGAAGCGCTCGGTGTCAAAACGTTTTCGGCCTGTGTCGCTGCGGTAGAATCCAACTTGGATATGCTTGTAATATTCGGCTATCACGCCAATTGTCGAATGCGCATGGGCAGTCCGCTTGAGACTCCCGATTACCTGCGTAACATCTCTATTGCGGGCAGCTCGGGCGTCGTCTTCAAAAGACCGACCGAACGGATCCACGTAATCAATTACCACATTCGTATCAACAAAAAAGGCTTCTTTGGGAAGCCTCTTTTTTAAATTCACCAATTTCAAACCGTCGATTACTATCGCCACGTTCGTCCTACGCAGGCAGCCGTGATGCGAAATACTCTCCTATATCTGTAACCCCTTGCTTAATCAGCTTCCGACGGAATTGTGCATTATCTAATGCCAGCGCCAGGTCATCAGTGTCGTCCTCAGTCATGTTGAGGATCTTCACCTTCTTATTGAATGCCTCGGCGCTCAAGTCCAGGTCAATGCAGAGCTGACCGAACGCTCTGTTAAGAAACGCACTGGAAAGGAACTCGTAACCGGCAAAATCCACCTTCACCGTGTCGAACTTTTTGAGCCCGGCTTTGATTTTTTTGCAGAGCTCCTCTCCCTTCTCGGGAGCCAATAGGACAGGATTATCGAACAGCTTAATTACTTTGATCGTGTTCATAACTCTTCTCCTGCCATC
>JAJYRM010000163.1 GCA_021794075.1 Bacteroidota bacterium
TGAAGAAACAATTTTCCATTTCAAATTCACCCGGGCCATAGCTTTGGCGCTAGTTCCGGAATCGGGAGACACCGACACGCTGATCGTTTCTGGCTCGCTCCCGGTCGCGACCCAAACCGGAGCATAGCCGTCGGTAGTGCCAACCGGAAAGAGCACCTGATTTGCGCTAACAGCGGTGATCTTCAGCATGCCCGTTGAATCCGTCACTATATAATTGCCCGTTGTGCCGCCTCCGGTTCCCCCGGCAACAAGACTATGCTTGCCGAGTATGAGTCGCCCGGCAGCGACATTAACCATTCCACTGACCACAAGCCCTTTCGACAACGTCAGGCCGCTCGAGTTGACCGTTGTCAGCTTATAAGCAGTGTCGGGCATCCAGTTTCCCGTAACCTGAGGAGAGGTACCATTAAAAACATAGCTTGCATTCGAGCTGAAAACTTTTTCCCCTGTCAACTGGATGTTTCCCGTGCTGTCGAGTCCTTCCGGACTTCCCATCCCAAGGAGTGCGCCCGCGTTCAATCGAAAGCCTTGTCCACCTTTGATGGTATCGCCTTGCGGCAAAGCCAGGGTTCCATTAACCACGAAAGTTCCCGGACCGCCGATCACCCACGGCTTCCCTGTCTGGACAAACATCACTGATGTCCCTGCTTTGATGGTATCATTAATTACCGGCTGCATTTGCGTTGACGACATCACAAACGGCGCATGCAGCGCAACAACCTGGGCCGACGCTCCAACAAAATTAAAAGCAAAAACGCCCAGTGAGTTAGTGCCGAAGACTGCCGTGCTGTCTACGGTAAGATTTCCGGTCAGGTTGATGATGCCGGTCTCAGTTGTGGAGGTAGAGCCGGTGCTGCTGCCTGCCTGAAGCTTAGCGCCATTCACGAGATGCAGGTCGCCAGTTATATTGAAAACGCCGAGCCGGTGCGAGCTGGACGAGCTGGAGAACGGGCCCATGCGGGCCATGCCCGAAGCGGTCGAAGAGTCGCCCGCGGTGACGTTGCCCATAATGTTCCAAATCCCGGTGAGATCGTTTCCGCCGTCCACGCATGCCCACTGTCCCGAAATGATGGACACATTTCCCTTCACCGTCTGAGTGAGGCTCCTGTTCACGCTCGCGTTTGTCGCGCGGAAGTTGCTGCTTGCGCCGCCCGTGTTAATAATCAGGTTCCCGTTGATGGTCAGATTCGCTCCGCATGTCGTTCCACTCTTCAGAACAATTACATTTCCGAATGTAGAATCGTAACCGGCAGAACCTAGCGTACTTCCGGCGCTGCTCGTGTGAACATAATTCCCTTGAGGGCTAATATCATACGAAGCTGCAACAGGGAATGAAGGCGCTTTTGAATTGCTGTTGTAATACCACGCGTTCGGAAGGAGCGAAAGCATTCCTTTCACAACCATCGGCCCAAAGCCATTGAGCTTCCCCGTGGAGAGTATGTTCAAATCTCCGCATCGCGCGGTATCTACGCCGGAAACTGTCACGGAGTCTCCGCCAAGGATTACCACATAGTCTGACGTATCGGGGACCACGCCGCCGGCCCACGTGGCAGTGCTATTCCAATCTCCGCCCCCGGTACCGTTAGTAGAAAGGACAACTGGTCCGGTTCCACTTTCAAAGGCGCCGATGTCGGAAGCTTTTCCTTTGAAAGGTATTCCGACATCGATGCCCGCGTCGATGAGCGAGCTTCCAGGCGCAAGCCTTAAAAGAGGCGTGGCAGGGAGAGAGCCACCGGCCAGCCTTGGCAGGCGCGCGAGCGATGTATCGAGGCTGAGGAAATCGGCATCTGTAACGTTGTGCCCCTGCCAGCTGTTCGAATCCTGCACCGCACCGGCAACTATTCTCGTATCGCCGAGGGCCGGATCGATTGAGAGATCGTTCATAAATGTGTCGATGCCAACCTTCGGGGTCTCAGGGAAAGAGAAGTTGTATGTGCCGTTTCTATAGGCCGTGCAGTTGTGAAGGACGATACCTGCCATGTTGTTGTTCTGATCGAAGCCTTTGACGGTATTGTCGAACGAGACACAATTGGTTACGATGTGAGGGCCGACCGAATCCGCCCCGCCGAGTTTGAAACCGTTTCCATTTCCGGTAAAGCCCTGAATATTCCAGAGGTTGTAGCCGTTGTGGAAAGCCCAGCAGCTGTCGAAGACCACGCGGTTAGGCGTGCCGTAACAGTCGTAACCATCATCGGAGTTATCGTACACGCGGCATCCACGAAGCACATTGCCAGGACCACCGTCAAGTTTGACGTCAATTCCATCCGCGTTTTGTCCCTCTGTCGCAGGATCGTTATTGTCGAACGCATCGCAATTGTGGATGTAATTGTAGCTCCCTCCGCTGCTTATCTGAATGCCGGTGTCCTTACAATATGACACGCTGCAGTTCTCGATGATATTATGAGATCCTGAGATGAAAATTCCATTGTCGCCGGCGTTCTCAATTGTGAGTCCCCGCAAATACCAGTAGTCTCTTTTGAGCTCGATTCCCCGCGACGAAGATGAGTAACTTTCACCTGAGAAATTGAGTATCGGTTTTTCACCGGGGTACGCCCACAAGTTGATATAGTCTGTAGCTGTTCCGCTGACGCCGGCTTTTAGAGTCGCGTTCAACGTGTAAGTGCCGGCTCTCAGATAAATTATCGTTCCGGCTGAAGCGACAGACATTGCCTTCGCGATAGTCTGGTACGGCAAACTGATTGTACCAGGATTAGAATCACTCCCATCCGGTGAAACATACACAGAGTTTTGCGCCGCCGCTGCTGCAGATGTGAGAAACAGCAGAAACATGGCCCGCATCAATTTCGACATCGCATACCTGAAAACTGAATCTCCTGACATCACGGAATTAATCATTTAGATAGTTCCCCGTTTATCCTGACATTTTCGAGTTTAAGCCCCGTGGTGAACTGAATGTTGTTTCCTTTCGCAACGCCGCCCAGTTCGCAATCCTTAAGCACGATATGCTGAATTTTCGACTGTGGAAGCCCGGTCAAGAACAAACCGTACTCACTCTTCTGTGAAGTCAGGTTGTCGACAAACACATTCCTGACAATCGGATAATAGCTGTACCCCTTTGCCTCTGGAGGATCATAATTCAGATTGACCCTGAGGATAGAGACCTTCACCTGGCCTACTTTGATATTGCGCGCGTAAATATTTTGAATAATGCCGCCCCTCTTCTTGTTCGACTTCAGGCGCAAAGCCTGGTCGAGGTCCGGGCTGCTCATATTGCAGTTCTCAATAAAAATGTCTTCGGCTCCACCCGTTATCTCGCTTCCTATCGAAACTCCGCCATGTCCGTTTCTCATCGTGCAATCGCGTATTATCATGTCTTTCGCCGGGACATTGACCCTGCGCCCGTCATTATTCCTACCCGACTTGATTGCGATGCAATCGTCGCCTGTGTTGAACACGCAGTGCTGTACCAGGACATCGGTGCAAGACTCGGGGTCACAACCGTCGGTGTTAGGACCGCTGGCGTTGGTTTCGACTCCATCGATGGTGACGTTCGTGCAAAGCACGGGATGGAGGAACCAGAACGGTGAGTTTTCCAGATGGACATTTTTTATAAGGACATTCTTACAGCGGTAGAATTCGACAAAAGTCGGCCGAAGATAGTGACCTGGTCCAAAGACCCTGTCATTCAACGGGGCCTTTTCGTCGTTGTACTTCTCAAGAAGGGGCCAGCTGATCGGCTTATTGCTTAGCTTTTTCCAAGGCCACCAGTGCTGACTATCGGCCTGTCCGTCGAGTAGCCCTCTCCCGGTCAGCGCCACGTTTTCCTGGCCGTAGGCGTAAATGAGCGGCGAGTAGTTCATCAATGTGATTCCCTGCCACCTGGCATGCACGAGCGGCAGATAGTCGTTAGGGTTAGTGCTGAACTTAACAACCGCGCCTTCCGAGATATGCAGATCAATATTACTCTTCAGGTGAATGGCTCCCGTAAGAAACACGCCTTCGGGCACAACCACATGTCCACCTCCGGCCTTACTGCAAGCATCGATTGCCTTAACGAACGCATCTGTGCAAAGAGTCTTCCCGCCGGCGACGGCACCATAGTCGGTGATCACAAAATTTCTATCAGGAAACTTTGGAGGGACAATTCGTTTGAGGATTTGTGGTACAAGATTCCAGCCGCGAGCCGCCTCTTCTCTGTTTCCGGCAAATACCGGGATGCTTCCTACCGAGATCATAATGATGGCAAGCAAGAATGATGTCGCGGCAACAAAAGACCTTCGGCTATTCCCATTTGAAATATCTTTCTGAAAAGTCATCGCTTGTCCCTTTGAGTGTTATTTTTGAGTAACCGCGTTCCGCTGGACGTCGGGTCCGTACCGGACCGGCATCTTCGCCGATTTCAGATCTGTATTCATGATCCTGATTCCACTCGTTTCTTTCCCGGCAACATTCATGAATACATCAGTCCCCTGAGGGCAGAACCCTTTATCGATCGTCAGATCTTTTGTATTGTTGATCTTGTAAATATCGCCGGTCTTCGGCAGGAGCGTCACGTTCTTCAGCGTGATCCCGGATGCAAAGTCGGAGAAGAACCCGGTCTGTGCGGAGATAACCGAATTTGAAATTGTCACATTCTTTACGGGCATCTCAGGCAAACCGTCGATCCGGACGGCTTCCCTGGCACCCTCGCAATAAATGCAGTCGATATGAAAGTTTTCAAAAACCGGGGTCAAGGCATTGACTGGCTGCGGCCCTTCGCCTTTTCCAAAACCCTCGTAGTACGTGCTAAACAGAATCGCCTGGTGGACAATGTCTTTCATGAAGATGTTGCTGACGTAAATATTCCTGACGACGCCTCCCCTTCCTCTCGCGCTCTTGAATCGCAATCCTATGTCGGTGCCTATATAGTCGCAGTTTCTTACCGAGACGTTTTCCATTCCGCCGTCGGTATTGCTTCCGATGACGAATCCACCGTGAGCATGGTACACGATGCAGTCGGCGATCACGATATTTTTCAAGGCGGTGTTGCCGGATTTGTCGCGGCTCGACTTCATGCAGATCCCGTCGTCACCCGCCGTGACCGTGGACTTATACAACAAAACGTTCTTTGACGATGCGATGTCGATCCCATCGCCGTTCTGAGCCCAATATTCGTTATTGACCTTGACATGGCGGATCACAACGTCTTCGCAGCGGTCGGGATACATCGCGAACTTAGGCGAGTTCGTTAGAGTTATCCCGCTGATGAGCACATTACGGCACCTGCTAAGCATAAAGAGAATCGGCCTCATGTAATCCCGCGCGGGGAGAAAATCCGACGCGGTCAGTTCGCTCTTCTTTTTTGTCTTGAAGAGATTCTTCAAATACTCCTCGCCATCCGCGGCTTCCTTCGTCGGCCACCAGATTTTCCCGTCGTTTGTCACCACCCCACCGGACTTCACGAAACCTTTCCACATCGATTCTGTGACCTTGGATTTCTTGACGGGCCGCCAGGTTACTCCATCGCCGTCGAGTACACCGTCGCCGGTAATTGCGATGTCGTGCAAATTAAATCCATACAAAGGAGAGGCAACAACAAATCCTCTCGTCGGGGATTTGATGATCGGGTAGTCCGCATGGTTCTTGCTGAAAGCGATGAGCGCTCCGCGACTAACATGGAAATTCATATTGCTACGAAGCTCTATCGGCCCCGTCAGCCAGAGACCCGGAGGCACGATTACTGTTCCACCTCCCGCCTTCGAACAAGCTTCAATCGTCTTTCTGAAGGCATCTGTATTCATGACCTTGCCGTTGCCGACGGCGCCGTAGCTTTCAATGTTGAAGGTCCGATTCGGTATCTCGGGCGACCTGATCTCGGGCATCCTGAAGGGGAGGTTCGAGGTGTATTTCCGAATTTCGGATTTAACCTGTTGGAAACCGCCCTTTCCGAAAGCCTTAGAAACGGAACTCACTGAAAAAAGGAAAAGCGCCATGAGAGTTAGAGAGCTTTTCAAATTTTTCATCGACATCTAATCACCGTTCGTTTTTATTGAAAGACTTTTTATCGTGTTTCTTAAAAAGGAAGAGGGCTCCGTCGCCACGTCCGGCAAAGGTGCGCGCGCCGGAGTCCTCTCGACTTTTTAAGCCGCGGCCATAATCTTACTTGATGAGCATCATCTTCTTGGTCGCGACGAAGTTTCCAGCTCTGAGCATATAGAAGTAGACTCCGCTCGCGAAACGATCCATGTTGAAGCTGAGATCGTAGTGTCCGGCATTCTGATGCTCGTTAACAAGTGTCGCCACTTCCTGCCCGAGGACGTTGTAAACCCTAAGCGTCACGAAGGCCGCCTTCGGGAGGCCGTACTTTATTTCCGTCGATGGGTTGAAGGGATTGGGATAGTTCTGTTCAAGCGAAAATTGCTTGGGAATATTTGAGGTGACCGAATTTACCGCTGTCGGCACCAGCAGCTTTCCTCCCGTGATCGAAACTTTTCCGCCAGATCCCAGAGTGAAAGGTATCGTGTTATTGAAAAGACCGGCTACCAAAGAGAGTGTCCCGTTTATGGTGGTCTCCTGTGAAAGCGTGACAGTATCGGCATTATCGATCGTCAGATTATTTACCGTCGAAGGGAGTCCGGATCCGGTTACCTGCGAAGAAGTCCCGTTATAGACGTAGTTGGCTTCGCTGCTGAACACGCGCGCAGAGTCGTTCTGAATATTGCCGGAATCGGGTATCGCCGCGTCCGCAGCCACGATGCCATCGGGGCTTCCGATTCCGAACGTGGCTCCGGGGTTCACAATAAACTTCTGGACTCCTTCTATCGTATCGGCGCCGCCGATATTGAAAGTTCCGTTCACGACGAAAGCGCCACCGCCGTTCGACGCGTTTTGC
Source organism: Bacteroidota bacterium (assembly GCA_021794075.1). Taxonomy (GTDB): domain Bacteria; phylum Bacteroidota; class Ignavibacteria; order Kryptoniales; family JAKASW01; genus JAKASW01. The sequence continues at coordinate 6,833 of JAJYRM010000163.1, forward strand.
ATCTCAGATCTCCAGACGTGTCCGCCTGTGAATGTGACATTCGCGCCGGCAGCGACGGTATCCCAAAGCGTGCATACCGGAGGTCCGCTGTGATTGAAAGACACGTTGTCGCCAAGCGTGACCGTCTGCGGCTTCGTGCCTTTAAAGTTGATAATGAAATTTCCTGTCGAGTTTACGGCAAACGCCGCCGTGGAATCGAATGTAAGATTTCCGTAAACGTTTACTTCGGCGATCTGATTGATGCTCTGGTTGCTTCCTGAATTACTTCCGGCCGCGAGTCTGCCGCCGTTGATGAAAGACATGTTGCCTTTTACGTTGAAGATGCC
>JAJYRM010000164.1 GCA_021794075.1 Bacteroidota bacterium
GCGAAAAGGCCATCGCGCTCTCCGAGAGATTCGAGAGAGTTTATGCCGCAGTTGGATTCCATCCTCATGACGCGGCCGGCGCCGACGATGCATCGCTCGCCAGGATCGCCGACATGTCTTCTCATCCAAAGGTGGTGGCGATAGGTGAGATTGGACTCGATTATCATTACAACTTATCCCCGCCGGAAATTCAGAAGAAGGTCTTCGAGGCACAAATCGAGATAGCAAAATCGGTGAAGCTCCCCGTCTCAATACACAACCGAGAGTCGGACTCCGACTTGATAGCGATAATCGAGCGCCAGGTGCAAACCGGATGGATCCTCCCCCGCAGATTCGAGTATCAGATCAATTTGCAGCCGCGTGGAGTGCTCCACAGTTTCAACTCGACTTACGAAATTGCCTGCAAGGCGATAAGACTCGGTTTCTACCTGGGCCTGAGTGGAATGGTCACCTTCGGAAAATCTGACGAGACCGAGCTGCGGAAGGTGGTACGGACAATTGAGCCGGAACATTTTCTGGTGGAGACCGATTCGCCATATCTGGCGCCCGTCCCCCATCGCGGTGAGACGAACGAGCCATCTTTCATCCCTCACATAGTTGACAAGATTGCCGAGCTCCAGGGCTTGTCCGATGAAGACATCCGGCGAATTACGTCGTACAACACTTACAAACTCTTCGGTGTCGGCGAAAGGCCGCGCCCAAAAATCGCGTACCAGATAAGGAACTCGCTTTACCTGAACCTCACACTTAGGTGTGATGCCGACTGCATATTCTGTGACAGGAAAGGCGAGGCGATGGTGAAGGGACACAATCTTCATATCGACAAAGAACCGACGGCCGAAGAACTTTCGGCGGAAATCGGCGATCCAAGAAGATTCAAAGAGATAGTCTTCTGTGGGTACGGGGAACCGACAATCCGGCTCGATGTGGTCAAGAAAGTCGCGCAGTATGTCAAATCGAACGGCGGGACAACGCGTCTCGACACCGACGGCCACGGAAACGTGATAAATCATAGGGATATCCTCCCCGAGCTGAAGGGACTCATCGACTCAGTTTCGATAAGCCTGAACTCCACTGACCCAGATGAGTACAGGAAGCTTATGGGAACGCCCAACGGGAAACAATGGGATTCAATGCTCGAGTTCGCGCGTGAGGCAAAGGAATACATCCCGAGGGTATTCATGAGCGTGGTTGGTGTTGACGGTTTGGACGTCGAGTCCGCAAAGGAATTCGTGGAAAAGAAATTCGGCGCCGAGTTCAGGTTCCGACCGCTCTTCTAACTGATTATGGCGCCTGATAGAACCGCATCTTCGAAATGGCAGGCCTGGTGGCGGCTGATGAGGCCGCACACTCTTACTGCGGCTGTCATGCCCGTATTGATCGGCTCATCGATAGCATGGGCTGACGGCTCGTTCGACTTCCTCCTGTTCGTAACTATGTTGCTCGCATCGGTGCTGATCCAGGCGGCGGTCAACATGTTCAACGAATACTTCGACTATAAGCGCGGTCTCGATTCTACCGAATCGGTGGGGATAGGCGGCGTTATCGTCCACAACGAGATGGAAGAAAGGACAGTGCTTAGAAGCGCGATCGCCTTCTTTGTTCTGTCGATTATCCTCGGCGCTTACATCTGCTCGAGAACAACGTGGTGGATCGCCGCCGTTGGGTCACTTGGGATGGGAGTAGGTTACCTGTACTCAGGAGGTAAATCACCTCTGGCATACACTCCGTTCGGTGAAGCTGCTGCCGGCATATTCATGGGACCGGTGATAGTTCTTATCGCGTACTACATCCAAATGGACTCTCTGACTACGCAGGCGGTACTGCTGTCTGTCCCCATCTCGATACTCGTCGCGTCAATACTCCTGGCAAACAACATCAGGGATTCTGATGGTGACGCGAGGAGAGGGAGAAGGACGCTTGCGATTCTCCTCGGACACGAGAGGGCGGTCAGCGCACTTGGCATAATGTTCGTGGTCTCCCTGGCATGGACGTTGATCTTGGTATTATTCGGAATCGCCACCCCTTGGGTGCTGATAGTCATCCTCTCGATCCCGAAGGCTGTGAGTGCGGTAAGGACATTCCGGAAAGGGTTGAGTGCCCGCGAGATGCTTCCAGCCATGAAAGCGACGTCCGTGCTACACAGCCAATTCGGTCTCCTCTTCTCAGTGGGAATAATCCTCGGCAGGATGCTTACGGGCATATAGAACGCTCGTCCAGCGTTTTCTATCCCATCCTTCATAACGCATTTGTATTTTGATGTCGATGAGAATAAATTCCTAACAATCCTCAACGTGATGCAAACTCAATGAAACGATTGCCGGCTAAGACCGATTCTCCGCAAACAGACAGATTAAATTCACTCTTCTCCGAATTGATGGAAGCGTCGCTCGCGAAAGTTCACGGGACAAAACTCAGCGAGATTTTGTCCAGGCTCACGGATGAACTGACTCAATCGATTGGCGCGACGTCCATAAGTCTAATCTTAACTGGCGATGATGGACTTGACTCTCGATTTTCCTGGAGTCGCGGGAAGTTCTCCCCCATTTCTGACGATTCGCTGCTAACTTTCGAAGACTTGATCACTCCGTCACAGCTGGCGAAGCGGAACATCATCCTCAAGAACAACTCGAAACACTTCATAGCAATGAAAGAGGCGCTCTTTCCGGATGCCGCAGTCGACTCGATAAGTATTTATCCGCTCAGATTCGAGAAACAGACATCAGGTTTCCTGGTCGCAGCTTATTCGTTCGGAGAAGTCGAGGCCACAAATAAATCAGCATCCGATCAAATACTTGGAAAGACAGTCCGGGCCCTCTCTTTACTGTTCCGCTCCATGAAGATAAACGCAGAGTACGCTCTTCTTAAAGACAAATACAAAACTGTCCTCGACCAGCTTTCCACGGTTGTCTTCGTGTTCGAAGTGCCGTCTGGAAAACTAACGGAAGTGAACGACGCATTCTGCGAGGCGTTCGGGTACGATAGCGGCGATATCAGTCGCCTTACCATATTCGATCTCGTTTTTGACAACAAACAAGTTGTTGAGAAAAACATAAAGTTCGGTTTGGAGAACGGCGGTGTCCATTGGACGTCGAAGACTTATAGACACCGAAACGGGTCGGCCTTCGAGATGGAAGTCAAAGGGACACACATTAAACGCGAAGGGGCGACGTACGCGGTCGTCACGGCAGTCGACCTTACGGAGAAAAGGAAGGCTGAAATCGAGGCAGAGCTGCAGCGCGCTCGTTACGAGAATTTTATCCGAAACAGCGCCGAAGGGATTTGGCGAATTGAATTTCCAATTCCAATCGACATTACACGTGACTTGTCGCGGATCGCGGCGGAGATTGCTGAACGTGGGATCATAGCGGAAGGCAATAAGGCGTTCGCGAAAATGTACGGTTACGACGACCCAGAAGAGCTTATCGGGAAGCGGGCACTGGATTTCATTGCTGACGTCGAGGCCTATCAGGCTTCCAAACTAAAATTCGCCGAACAAAATTTTTCGATAACAAACATCGAGACGATCGAACAAGACAGATACGGCAGCGTGCACCATTTTGAAAACTCATATATCGGCGAGACCAGAGACAACAAGCTCGTGAGAATGTGGGGCATTCAGCGGGACATTACCGAGAAGCTGAAGCTCCAGGACCAGCTGCGGGCATCCGAAGACAGATATCGAAATCTCGTCGAGCAGGCAAACGACATGGTGCTCCTTTTCAACCGCGACGGTGAATTCATTTTCGCCAACAAGCGGTTCTTCGAGCAGACCGGATATAGTGTTGACGAGATCTGGGGAAAACCGGTTTCGGACATCGCTCATTTAGACGATGCTGAAATGATTAGAGCCAAGATAAGTGAACAGTTCGCAAACCCGGAAAGCCGGATCAGGCACACATTCAGACTCATTACAAAATTCCATGAGGAGAAGATCGTCGAACTAAGCATGACGACACTCCGTTCCACGGAGAGGGCTACAGGCATCCTCGCAATCGCAAGAGACGTGACTGCCGAACAATCCGTCAAGAACGCCCTTCACGAATCTGAGGAGAAATACCGAAGCCTTGTGGAGCATTCACTCCTAGGAGTTCTAGTGGTCCAGGACGACATCATTGCGTATGCGAACACGACTTCGAGCGATTTGTTCGAGACGGAGATGTCGCTCCTGTTGGGGACACCGCTAAGCGCGTTCGTCCACCCGAACGACTACATCCAGGTGTTCGAGAAGTTCGAGCAGGCCGCCCTCGCGCCTAATAAGGATGTTCAGTTTTCCGTGAGGGTGATAACCGCGAGTGGGAAAATGCGGTCGATAGACGGATGGGCCGCTGGCATAACTTACATGGGAAAGCCTGCCATACAGGTCGCTGTCGTCGACGTCACCGACACAAAGAAGCTTCAGGAGCAGCTCTTCCAGTCGCAGAAGATGGAGAGCATCGGTCAGCTCGCTAGCGGAATCGCGCATGACTTCAACAATCTCCTTGGATCTATTTATGGCGCGGTAACGGTGCTCAGGACCACATTTGCGCCGAACAATTCGGACATGGTCAAATACCTCGACATACTGGATGGCTCCGCGAAGAGGGCAGCGGAGCTAACCTCACAGCTTCTGACTTTTTCGAGACAGCGGGAAAGCGAGGTCAAGGCGGTCCGCTTGAACGACTCCGTCAACGACGCGATGAAAATCATCATACGGAGCATAGGTAAGAATATAAGAGTCGAATACTCGCTAGCTCCCGACCTTTGCAACATAGAGGCCGACCCGAGCCAGATGGAAGGCGTTCTGATAAACCTTTGCATCAATTCACGCGACGCGATGCCCGACGGAGGTATACTGCGAATTGAGACCTCGAACGTCGAGTTTGACAAATCTGTCACAAAGCAGATAGCAGACGCGAGGCCCGGACGCTACGCCTGCCTTTCCGTAACCGACAACGGAATCGGCATGGATGAGAACACCAGGCAGAAAATATTCGAGCCCTTCTTCACAACCAAGCCGATAGGAAAAGGGACCGGCCTCGGACTTTCCATCGTTTACGGCATCGTAAAAGCGCATAGGGGTTTCATAAACGTTTACAGCGAGCCGAGCCGCGGTACAACGTTTAGAGTCTACTTTCCGTCAACCGATAGGTCCCCTGTCGAGAGCGTTCCGCAGGCGCTAAGGGACCTCCCTCGCGGAAACGAGACAGTATTGCTTATCGATGACGAACTGACGCTGCTCGATCTCACGGGAGAACTTCTCCAGAGTCTTGGGTACAAAGTCATAGGCGCGGAGGGAGCGCTCGAAGGCATTAGAGTATTCAAGGAAAAACATACCGAGGTCGATCTCGTCATACTGGACATGCTTATGCCGGAGATGACGGGTAATGAGGTTTACCCTGTTCTCAAGAATATAGACAGCAAAGTCGCGGTGCTCCTCGCGACAGGTCTAAGCGTCGGGGAAAAAGTAGACGAAATGATATCGCAAGGGGTTAACGACATAATCGCGAAGCCTTATTCAGTAAGTGACCTCGCGATGCACGTTAGAAAAGTGATCGACTCCAGAAGGCAAAGAGGTTAGTCGGTTCCTCGGCGAAGATTCCTACGCCCGTCAGTTCAGAAACTCCCAGTTGATACCGATGCTGAAGCTATTGTCAAGCGCGGGATAGATCGGGGCGAGCACATAGTTTTCACCGGTTATGTTGAAAATCGTCAGGTAGACAATAGCATCGCCTATGCGGCCGCGGACGAAAAAGTCCGTGCTGCCTGAAGGTCCGAACTCGTCGAGCTCCGATGGATAATAAATAACTGCCTGCGGGTAGAAACTATCTCCTCTGAATGTTGTCAGGAATATCCCGCGCAACCCCACCTTAAGATCGAGGTGCCCATCGAACAGTATGTTCCGGTAGAACAATCTGCCGGAGGCGAAAAGTTTTGGGAGAGTATACACCTGCTGCCCGTTGTCTTTTTCGTAAATGTAGTTGAGATTGCCGTCTACGGTGAGTTTCCAAAAAGTTAGCCGCACGCTTCCATCGACGCCGTATATCTCCCTCTTATTCAGGTTAACCACCGATATTGTCGGATAGACAGGCTGGTTAGTGTAATCACTCTTGTAATAAATGGGGTTGTTTATCATACGGGCATAAGGCTTCACGAATAGCGAGAATCTTTTGCCGAGATTGAGCATAGCCTTTACCTGCACAATCCTGTCGGTCTCGGCGATAAGATCGGGGTTCCCCGTGAAATTCTGCGTGACAAAATACTTCTGAGACATGCTGGGCAGATGCCAGGAAACATTTCCTCCCGCTTCAACGCTGAGGAGGTCGTTCCCGAGCCCGAATGAAGCCCCAAGCGCTGGATAGAACTCCCGGTTGACGAGATCGCCTCGCCCAAAAACTCCGGCCCTGACGAAATGAAACAGAGAAAACTCTTCGTCGCCGTAAACTGACAGACGGTCCTGAGAAGGGATACCCGCGTATGTATTGTAGTAAGACTCATCCCGGACCACATCCGCTCCGTAATTCAAAGTCGTGCCGACAAAGTCTTCCATGCCTCGGATACTTAGTCCGAACCTTCTGCTGAGATTTGTCAGGTAATACAAGAGCTGGCTGTCACCGAATTGAAAATTGTAGTAATCGAAAAACGCGGTCGCGGTAAAAACGTTCGAAGAATCATTCGGATCGCATTGCGAGTATGCCACCTGCAGATGGTGCTGAAGATAGGTGAGGTTCGCGTATTGGCTCCTCACTAGGTTCGCAAACGCGGGATTAAAGATATCCTGCGTCACGGTGTAAGGTAGATCTCCGCCTGTCATGCCCCCCTTCGTCCGGTAGTAAACCTCGGTGGCGGTAATCTGTTGCGTAGAATCGATGCTGTACCTGAGCTTGCCCCGTATGTTCACGCCGTCGTATCGAGAATTGACAAACCTGCCGTCCGTCGTCTGGTGTTCGAAGCCGAGGTCAATATTCGTGTTGTAGCCAATGTTCTGAGAAAAGACTCCGTCGGTAATGAGGTAATTGTAGGGCTCTTCGAGATGTCTGACTTTAGAATATGGTACGGGTTCGCTGTAAAGGTGAGTCTGGAAATTCACAAGACCGCCCGTCGCATTGAACGAGTAAATAGGAGCTCTGACGGCGTCTATGTACTGCACATTTT
>JAJYRM010000036.1 GCA_021794075.1 Bacteroidota bacterium
ACAACGCTGACGCTCATTTGAAGAGAACGCTCATGCACCACCAGGTAATCCTGCCGATCACCAAAGGAAGGCTTGATCTTGGCCCGTGGGAGCAGGTTTTCTACGCGGAATTTGACGGCCAGAGAAGGAAGAGGGTCGTTGTCAAGATTATTGGTGAGTAAATGCCCGTGTTTTCTTAAATTGATTTAGAGATACCAAGAATAAAACGAAGAAGAACGAATTCTACCTTAGCAGTGCTTCCGAAGTACATCTCAAAATACTCGCCGCTCGCGATTGGAGGAAATTCGTTCTCCTGCATTCCATGCCCTAAAGTCGCCCCTTTTTATCAAAATCTGTCGCATCCTGTCCTACACAATTATCAAGGTAATCTTTCATCGATTTTATCCGATATTAGATTAGATTGTATTGTCGAGTCGAAGGCTGGAGCCGATTATTTTGTCCTTTAATCAGGAGACCCGATAATTAAAATGCATCGTTCGACGAGTGAATCGGTAAGGCGAATGGCCCTCGTCTCGTTGGCTTCTATTGCACTGCCGATCTTTCTTGTTTTGGTTTTTGTGTCAATCGGATATTCTCAGGCCGCGGGAAATGATGCCGCCGCTTCGGACGGCCCACGGTTTAAAGCCCAAGGGCAACTGGTGTTTCTAAAACACAGCTCCGGAGCGATGATCAAGATGATTACAATCCAAATCGCCGACAACAACGCGGAGCGTGCGGAAGGTCTCATGTGGCGAAAGTACATGCCGGAGAACGAAGGCATGCTATTCATTTTCGGAGATCAGGAACTTCTCACATTCTGGATGAAGAATACTTATATCCCACTCGACATGGTTTTCGCGAACAAAGAGGGCAAGATAGTTAGAATCTACCCGGATGCTGCGCCCCTCAGTGAGGCTTCGATCTCTTCCAACAGGCCTGCGAAATATGTAGTTGAACTGAACGCGGGCTTCTGCGCGAAATACGATATTAACGTCGGCGACAAGATTGAATTCGAAAGATAACGTGCTTTCTAGCAGAGTGTTAACGGCTGAACTAAAAGTTGGCGATGAAACCGCATCGGCCCCAGCGCCTGGCATGGCGCTACCGGGGACGGCGGTGTCCGGGCACGCCGGCGAATCTCATGATTACAGTCATGAAGTCCAGCATGAAAATCCAAAGAGGAAGGTATAATGCCGAGAATATATTTCTATTCTAAATCCGACCTGACGTATAAGAAAGTGGCTCACGGAAAGATATGGGGGGTTGTCATTTCGGTCGTGGTAGTGTCCTCGGTCCTGACGATGTTGTCGGGATATCTCGGGATAGATCCATTTGGACTTAAAGTTCTTCGCCTGGAAACGGTGGTAAGCGAAAATGCGTCTCTGAAAGCCCGTCTTACCTCGCTTAACACGAAACTAGAAGGGTTCCAAAAAGATATGTCGGTCCTGGGAAGGAGCGACAATTTGATCAGGACGTCGGTTGACCTTCCAATTCTTTCAAGCGGTGTCAGGAAAGTATCCATCGGCGGCGTCGCGATGAACACCGATTATGGTATACCGCAGAACGCAGGCAACCTTATAGCCAAAGCAACTCAAAGACTGGCCATGCTGAACAGGGAAGCGCGGTTGCAGCAAGACAGTTACGCGGATGTTCTCAAGAAATTCAAAAGCGATCAGAAGCTTTTCAGGCACATACCTGCGATCGAGCCGATCAGGGGAGGCATAATATCCAGCCCATTTGGAATGAGGTTCCATCCGATTCTCCGCATAATGCTGATGCACGAAGGCATCGACATCGAAGCTCCCGTCGGGACCCCGGTTCATGTCACTGGCAACGGTGTGGTGACTTACGCAGGGCTCCGGGGAGGCTACGGAAACGTCATCGAAGTCGACAACGGTTTCGGCTACGAGACTCTCTACGCGCATCTCTCTAAGTTCCTCGTGAAGGTAGGACAGAAAGTCACAAGAGGTCAGGTGATCGGGCTGAGCGGAGATACCGGTCTTTCCACCGGTCCCCATCTCCACTACGGCGTCATGAGGGACGGAGTCTTCGTCAATCCGCAGGACTACTATTTCCAGGGACCTCAATACGAGTCGAAAAAACTCTACAATATGCTCGCGCAGAAATAGCAGACACAAGTCGGAGCCGCATTTCCAAGAGGTATGAATTCTCAAGTCGGCCCCTTTGCCTCAGTTGTATCTAATCTCTCTGTAATTCTCCTGAAGTTTGGTGTGAGACGAGCGTCCATGCCATCATGTGACATTTGAAGTCATAGAACAATGAGTGCACGCGGATGGTCTGGATCGTGAGAGTGCCGTTTATCTTTGTTTCGATCATTATCTAAGTCTTCACTGAGTTTAGTCTGAGGGCGGACCTGCATGGTGCTACGGGGTGGAGCGTTGATGCTCGATCGCGACTCATCCTCATGGCCAAGTGAGCAGGTGGGGCTGGTAAGACTCGTCGGCGGTCTGCTCTCCGATCTTATCTTTACGTCATCTCTTTCATTGCATGATGGAATTGTAATCCCATGAAACTAAATTGAATGGAGAGGTGCGTGAAGATTAAGGAAATCGTGACTGAGATATTTTCGATGACCAAATGAAAAATCCCATCGGGACATCTATGGCTCAAAAGGATGTCAAGACGCGAGATTCGGCGGATGCGGCTCTCTCGGGGACGTCGCAGAAAGGAATGGTCGCACGGCTGATTCCGTTCCTCGGTCCGGCTTTTATCGCCAGCGTGGCCTATGTTGACCCCGGCAATTTTGCCACCAACATACAGAGCGGCTCGGCTTTCGGCTACACTCTTCTCTGGGTGATACTAGCGAGCAACCTGATGGCAATGCTGTTGCAAACACTTTCCGCGAAGCTGGGCATCGCGACGGGAAACAATCTTGCGGAGCATTGCCGCAACGAGTTCAGCAAGCCGGTAGTCTATACGATGTGGGTGTTGATGGAAATCGTCGCGATGGCGACTGACCTTGCCGAGTTTCTCGGCGCCGCGATCGGTTTCAATCTCCTCTTGGGAGTCCCGCTGATCGTTGGAGGAGTGTTGACCGCAGTGTGTACTTTCCTTATTCTCGGCCTGGAACGCTACGGGTTTCGCCCGCTGGAGTTGGCCATCACCGTCCTTGTCAGCGTAATCGCAGTCAGCTATCTCATAGAGACCGTGCTGGACAAGCCGCATATCGGTGTCCTGATGTATCATAGCGTCGTCCCGCAATTCTCAGGACCTGAAAGCGTGCTCCTCGCGGCGGGTATTCTCGGAGCCACTGTGATGCCGCACGCGATATTTCTTCATTCAGCTCTGACTCAGGAACGTATCGTGGTCAGGGAGCCGGGGAAACTTCGTAAACTGTTCAGGTACGAAGTCCTCGACGTCACGATAGCGATGGGAATCGCAAGCCTGGTTAACATGGCTATGCTTGTGATGGCGGCTGCCACTTTTTTTAAACAAGGACTTACGAATATTGGCACGATCGAGGATGCCTATATGACTCTTCGTCCGCTTCTTGGAAACGCCGCCGGATGGATTTTCGCCATTTCCCTCCTCGCTTCCGGACTATCCTCATCTACGGTAGGCACTAGTGCGGGGCAGGTTATGATGCAGGGGTTCCTCAGAAGGCGCATCCCTGTTTGGATAAGGAGGGCAGTTACAATGATACCTTCGATGATTGTCATCGCCGTCGGCCTGGATCCGACGCGGACCCTTGTCATCAGTCAGGTAATACTCAGTTTCGGACTCCCATTTGCAATCATACCCCTGATCATATTTACAAGTAAGAAGAGGTTGATGGGGGTACTAGTCAACAGAAGGTTGACGACGACTGTCGCTGTGTTCGTGGCAGGATTAATTGTCGTTCTGAATGTTTACTTAATCTATCAGGTGTTCCTTGGATAACTCACAAATACAATCGATACTCGTGCCGCTGGACGGATCGTCTCTCGCGGAATCCGTCCTTCCGGCAACGGCGATGCTCGCGAGGAAGATCGGCGGTACGGTCAAATTGTTCCACGTTATCGAGCGGGACGCGCCTGAAAAGGTCCATGGCCAGACCCACCTCACCAGGCCTGATGAGGCAGAGAAATATCTCGCCTCAGTTTCTGCCACCAACTTATTTGATGGAGTCACAGTCACGACGCACGTCCATGAGACGGGCGTCAGAGACGTATCACAAAGTATCTCCGATCATTCCGAGGAGCTGAAAGTCGATCTCATCGTGATGTGCACGCATGGAAGCAGCGGGCTGAAAAATCTTCTCGTCGGATCGATAGCTCAGCAAGTGATATCTCTGAGCGGTACTCCTGTCATGCTGGTGAACCCGTCGATGAAGAAGTCTGGTCGGGTCTTCAACTTCGACAACTTCCTCATTCCACTAAACGGTGATCCGGATCATGAGCACGGTTTAAGATTTGCATCGGGGCTGGCATTGCTCTGCAAGGCGAAGGTGCGACTTCTTTTCGCTGTCCCTCGCTTCGGGACAATGTCCGGCGAACTGACGATAGTGAACCGCTACCTCCCCGGTACGACGTCCCGAATGATGGACATGCTGGTCCCGGAAGCAAGGGAATATTTGAGAGGCATCCAATCCCGACTGGCAGATTCCGGCTTGAACGTTTCATCCGGCATTTCGAGAAGCATCCCGGCAAAAGCCATCGTGAAGACAGCGAAAAGCGTGAAGTCAGATCTAATCGTTTTGGCCACTCACGGCAAGAGTGGAGCGAAGCCGTTCTGGGAAGGGAGCATCACGCCGCAGGTGATCAGGGCGGCAAAGGTGCCGGTATTGCTGGTACCAGTCAGGGAATGATCGAGGAGTTTAGAGAATTGCACCGACTGAAGTAAACGATTTTGGCGCTGGGCCGAGAATGGGCGCTGAAGAGGCTGGGATAGTATGTAATGTGTCCGCTTCTTCTAAGAGAGAAGGGGTTTTTTGCAAATGTGGACCCTTCCAACGATAAGCGGGGAGAAATGAATTTCTTAGTGACGGACGCGTTAATTCTCTTAGCTGCAGGACAGTTCCTTGCGGTGGTTGTGTGTGCCAGAAAACCAGCCGGCAGATCTCACCTGCTCCATCAAAACCTTGCTTATTTTCGCTCCTGGGGCTATTTTTTTAATACAGATGCCGAGCAGGAAGCAAGAAACCGTGTTGGCGGGAATGGATCAAACTGCGAAACGAAAATCCAGCCATGTCGACCTAGTTTTGAACGAGAAGATCGATTATTTGAAATCCACCGGGTTTGAGAAGTACGAGTTCGTACATAACGCTCTCCCTGAGATCGACTTTTCTGAAATTGACACGAGCGTTCGATTCTTTTCGCGCAAATTCTCCGCGCCGATAATCGTCTCTTCCATGACGGGCGGGTTCGACCGTGCCGCGAGGATTAATTCGTCCATCGCGGAACTCTGCGTGGAAAGGAATATCGGCATGGGAGTCGGGAGCCAGCGGCAGGCACTCCAGAACGATGATTACGTTGAGTCCTTCAAAATAGTCAGGAAGGTTTCGAAAGAAATTTTTGTGATGGCGAATATCGGAGCCGCGCAGGTTGCCGATGGCTTCGCGTTGAGGGAAGTCCGAAAGATCATCGATATGGTGGATGCCGACTCGCTGGCTGTGCACCTGAACGCGCTCCAGGAATTCATTCAACCTGAAGGAGACAGAAATTTCCGAGGAGTCTTAAACGGCATCGGTAAACTTGTCAGCGCCATAAAGATCCCTGTCATTGTGAAGGAGACGGGAGCGGGAATCGGAGCCGAAGCCGCCAAGCGTCTGATCGAAGCAGGTGTCTCCGCCATCGATGTGTCCGGAGCAGGCGGAACAAGCTGGGCTGCGATTGAGACACTCAGGCGAAGCGACAGACGAGTCGGCAGGAAATTCTGGAACTGGGGAATACCTACTGCCGATGCGCTGGTCCAGGTGAACGCGCTTCGTTCAAGGAACAAGATAAAGCTTATATCCTCTGGCGGTATACGGGATGGCCTGGATGTAGCGAAGTCGATCGCGCTAGGTGCCGACTTATGCGCGGGGGCTCAGCCCTTCCTCAAGGCGCTCGATAAGGATGGATCAAGAGGGCTCGTGAAGGAGTTCGATCTCTGGGTTGAGGAACTCAAAGGAGTCATGTTTTTAACTGGAAGCAAGAATATTAGTCAGCTGAAGAATGCAAAAATTGAGAAGGTCAGCCTTTGAGAAATTTCACTGAGATGTCGGAAAAATATAGAATAACTATTGAGGAAGGACTCACGGAGTCGCTTCGATTGATCGGCGAATCCCCGTTGCGGGAGAGTATAGGATACGTCTTCTCGATGGGTGGGAAGAGAGTGCGCCCGTTACTGACAATTTTCGCGGCGGAAGCCGTAGGCAATTTAAACCAGGATGTGATCAACGGCGCTATAGCCATCGAGATTCTCCATAATTTTACGCTCGTTCACGACGACATCATGGACAATGCCGATACGCGCCGGGGAAAATTGACGGTGCATGTGACGAGCGGAGTTAACACAGCCATACTCGTCGGCGACCAAATGATGGCGCTCGCGTACGATTGCCTTGAGAAATGCAGCGGGGCGCATCTTCGAGACGCGCTCCGCATATTCAACGAAGGCGTTAAGGAAGTCTGCGATGGTCAGGCGCTCGATGAGAGTCTCAGCAAGTCGGCTGATTCGAGCATGCCAAGTTATATCGACATGATTTCCAAAAAGACAGGCGCGCTTCTGATGGCTGCCGGAAAACTCGGCGCGGTGCTGGGGGGAGGCTCCGAAACTGAAGTTAATCTCCTTGGAAATTTCGGCATGAATATCGGAATAGCATTTCAAATCCTTGACGACATGCTCGACCTCGAGGGAGACGCGGAGAGATTCGGTAAACCGCGGGGGCTGGACATTGTGGAGAAAAAGAAAAATTATCTCTATCTGAAGGCGCTCGAGTCTCTCGATGAGAGCAGGATAGGCGTCGTGAACGCCGCTTACAGGAAAGCTTCCATCAACGATGACGACGTCGCTGGCGTCAGAGATATTTACAGGAGCGGAGGAATAGTAGAAGCGGCGCAGAGAGAGGTATCGGAATACACCGCGAAAGCATTGGGAAATCTGGAGACCTTTAAGGAGTCTGATGGAAAAGACGCGCTTATTGGGCTTGCGAAATCACTGGTTCAAAGAAAATTCTGATGGCGGGCGGCGATTTACCTGCTGCGCTTCATCAGGCGCATTTAAAATATTAAGGACAAATGGTCCAACAGGAAGTAGTAGTGAAAAACCGTCTCGGGCTCCACACCCGTCCCGCGGCCTCGCTCGTGAAGCTCGCGGCAAGATTCAAGTCGGAGTTCTTTCTGGAAAGGGATGGCTACAGAGTGAACGGGAAAAGTATAATAGGCGTCATGACTCTCGCTGCTGAAGAGGGGGCCAGGATCCTTTTGCAGTTCGAAGGAGAGGATGAGCAAGCCGCGCTTGCCGCAATGGTCGATTTTTTTGACAGAGGATTCGATGAGCTCTGAAGAGAAAGTCCGCGCCTCTCAGCGCGAAGAGCTTATTCTGCATGGCATAGGAGCTTCGCCCGGGATTGCAATCGGCAAGGCGCTTCTGCTGAAAAAGGACGGGATCGTGGTCGAGGAGAAATCTGTCGACGATCCTGCGGCCGAACTTGCGAGGCTTCAGAAGGCGATCGAAAGATCGGCGCATGAGGTCGAAAAGATTTATCATACGGCCGTGGAGAAGATAGGTAATGATCAGGCGAAGATTTTCGAGGCGCAGCTTCTCATGCTATCCGATCCGGTTTTTTTCGATGGTGTGAAGCACAAGATCGCAAAATCGAAGAAAAACGCGGAATTCGTCGTCTCTACAGAGTTTTCAAAGCAGGTCGATCAGCTCAGGCGTAGTGAAAACGAGATCTTCAAGCAGCGCGCGATGGAAATCGACGACGCCAAGAACCGCATACTTCGTAATCTTGCCGAGGCAAAACTGAAATCGCGATTCGAAGGTACTCCCATAGTCGTCACGAGCGAGTTGACCCCCGCGGATGCCGTACTCCTCAGCCGCAATTCGGTGCTAGGTTATGTCAGCGACTTCGGGGGAGCGCGCTCGCACGCGTCGATTCTCTCACGGTCGCTCGGAATACCTGCCGTCGTCGGCCTGAAGGAGGCCACAAAGCATGTGACGGACGGTATGGAAATTATAATCGACGGGTACCGGGGAATCATCGTCATCAATCCGGAAGAGGGTACCGTCAAGAAGTTCAGCGAGCGAAAAGAGTGGTGCGATAAGCTGGACAGCGAGCTGATGTCCGAGGCCGCCGAGCCGGCCCTGACTACCGATGGCAGACGAGTCTCCGTCGAAGCAAATATAGAGTTACTAGAGGAACTCCCTCTCTTGAAGCCGCATGGCGCCGACGGTATCGGACTCTTCAGGACGGAGCCTCTCATAATCGACTCCGGTTCCATTCCAGACGAAATGGAGCAGGCTGACATTTTTCGCAAAGCGGTGGAAGAGGCGAAACCTAACGCGGTCATCTTCAGGACATTCGATATTGGCGGAGACAAGATATTTGTGGAAGACCACGCGGAGCAAAACCCGTTTCTGGGTTGGCGTGGTATCAGAATGATGCTCGATCGGCCGGAACTCCTCAGGGACCAGTTCAGAGCGATCCTTCGTGCGAGCGCCTTCGGGAAATGCAAGATTATGTACCCGATGGTTGCCACTGTCGAAGAAGTGATCCGCGCGAATGAGATACTCAATGAAGCGAAAGTGTCCCTTAAGAAAGACGGAATAAAATACGACGAGAAGATAGATGTAGGCGTGATGATAGAAATACCTTCCGCCGCTCTGATGAGCAAGGAGATCGCCAAGCACGTCGCGTTCTTAAGTATAGGCACCAACGATTTGACTCAGTACCTTCTTGCGGTCGACAGGACGAACGAGCTTGTTGCGAACATGTTCGAGGAGTTCCATCCGTCGGTTCTTAGGACCTTAAAATTCATCATCGACGCCGGCCACGAAGCGGGCATCAAGGTCGCGATGTGCGGAGAAATGGCAGGAAATCCTCTTGCCACGGTAATGCTGCTGGGCATGGGGCTGGACGAATTCAGCGCGGTGAGTTCGATGCTGCCGGTGCTCAAGAAAATCATTCGTTTGACTAATTACAAGAATGCGAGAAAGTTTACGAGGCAGCTCCTCAAGATGGATTCCGCTGAAGAGGTAAAGAGCGCGCTCACCGAATATCTCAAGACGCGATTCGAGCGGATCTACTATACAACTATCAGCAAAGAAAATTCGGATTAGCGATCACCCGCGTGATTGTGACTCGCCCCTAGAGCTTGCGCAACTGGCTGCCCTGTTCCGATACGGACAGCCTTCTTTTTTTCATCCCGTCTCATTCAACAATTCGACTCTGTTTGAATTAATCCTCGTCGCCTGTAAATTCTCTTACAGCCCTTTGTAAGATTTGAGTGCCGGGCCGGCGAAGATCATAACCTTATTGTAGCCAGGGTTCGAGATTACTTTCGACAGAAAAGGTAATGGAACAAAGACTTACGCTCCACGATGTGCCGCTCTTTGCGAAACTCTCGCCGACCGAGATGAAGCTCATCACCGGCATTTCGAAAAATAAGCGATACAGGAAAGACCAGATTATCTTCCTTGAGGGCGAGCCGTTCAAAGGCTTCTATGTCCTCGTTTCGGGACGCGTGAAAATGTACAGGCTAAAGGGGAACGGCGAGGAAATGGTGCTGAGCAACTACGGGCCTTACAGGAGTTTTGGGGAGTCGCATTTGTTTACCGGTTCAAGGTTCTACTCTTCATGCGTTCAGGCGGTTGAAGAATCGTCGGCTCTTTTTGTGCCGAGCGACGAGTTCGCGACGCTTCTCGCGCGCAATCCTGCGCTTGCCGTCAGGATCGCTGAGGCTTCGGCCCTAAAACTTATGGAGCTTAACAGGAAACTTCAGCTTCTCGATTCGGCGGTCGAGATGCGCGTCGCCAAATATCTTCTCAACGAAATTCAACTCAACAATTCGATCAGGATGCCGGAGCCTTATTTCAATCTTCTCATCCACAAGCAGGATCTGGCAGCTCATCTCGGAATTGCCAGCGCAACCCTTTCACGGACTCTGAGAAAATTCAAAGAGGAAGGAATTATCAGGGAAGTGGGGAGGAAAATTTTTGTCACTGAAGTGAGGAAACTCAGAGGCGTCGCGGGCGAATAAGGCAAATGGTCATTTCACTCTTCGGCCATTCAGCTGCCCGTAGATGATCTTTGGTTCTTAGAACGGCACTTCCTCGTCCGGCTCAGCTGCCGCGGCAGGCGGACCCACCGGAAATTTCGCGAAATCTTCGAACCTCGCGTATTGCTTGACGAACGTCAGCTTCACATCGCCGGTAGGTCCATTCCTCTGTTTGCTAATCATGACTTCGGCAACACCGGCAGTCGATTCGCCGTCGGGATAGCTCTCGATGCCGTATAGCTCCGGACGGTGAATGAATATGACGACGTCCGCGTCCTGCTCCAGAGCGCCGGATTCGCGCAAATCGGACAGAATGGGACGCTTATCGTTGCGTTCTTCAACCGAGCGTCGGAGCTGAGAAAGAGCTATCACGGGTATGTCGAGCTCCTTCGCAAGGATCTTCAAGCTTCTGGAAATCATAGAGATTTCGCGCTCGCGGCTCTCGGCTCTTGCCGGACCCTGCATGAGCTGCAGATAGTCTACCATTACCAGACCGAGATCGTGTTCACTCTTAAGCCTTCGCGCTCTGGCCCTGAGCTCAAGGACGGAAAGCGCCGGCGTGTCATCGATGAAGAGCGGCGCCGGAGCTAGCTTGTGGATTCGGGTTGAAATCTGCGCCCACTTCTCCTCAGGAAGCGTTCCTGTGCGAAGGGCGTGCGCGTCGACCCGTGCCTCCGCGGCAAGGAGACGGATAAGGAGCTGTTGCTGCGACATTTCGAGGCTGTAGACCGCGGTTGGAACCCCATATTTCACGGCTGCATTCCTCGCCAACGACAGGGCGAAGGCAGTTTTCCCGACGCTCGGTCTGGCGGCTATGATTATCAGGTCCGATTTCTGGAGCCCGCCGGTCATCCCGTCAAGGTCGGTAAACCCGGTCGGCACGCCGGTGACCCCTCCTTTAGAGCCATGTATCCTCTCAAGCACCTCCATGGTTTTCACGAGAGCTTGCTGGAGTGGAACCACCGACTTCTTCATGCGGGCTTCTGAAACCTTGAATATATCGCGCTCGACCTCGTCTATGAGCCCGAACGCGTCCTCCCGATTATCGTAGCACTTCTGAACATTCTGGGACATCGTGGTGATCAGAGTGCGGAGCATGTGTTTTTCCGCGACGATCTGCGCGTGAGCCTCGACGTTCGCTGAAGATACGACCGAAGATACGAGCTCGTTGAGGTAGGCGGAGCCGCCGATATTTTCGAGATGCCCCGTTCTCCTGAGCTCTTCGCGAATTGTTATAACATCCACCTCAACGTTACGAGTATAAAGCTCGAGCATTGCGCCGAATATTTTCTCGTTCGCCATGGAGTAGAAGTAATCAGGTTGAAGAAGCTCGATCGCGGGCGAGACCGCGTGTTTATCAAGGAGCATCGCTCCGAGAACGGCTTTCTCAGCCTCAACGTCCTGAGGAGGAATCCGTCCGCCGGACGCACTCTCTGGCTGGAAGTCCCTCAACTGTTTCTGTTCAAAATCTGTGGCCATCAATCATTCTTCAATTATCAACTTTTGATGCTCAGTTGTCAAACCTCAGTTGGCTCGAGTTTCCGCCAACTTGAAATTAAAAATCCTGAAAGCTTTAAAGCTCGTCGTACATCTTACGCATCTTCTGGACATCTTCCCATGCTGGCCGCTTCCAGTTCGGATTGCGGAGGAGAGCAGCGGGATGGAAAGTCACGAGGACCTTTATGCCTTCGTATTCATATGTGCTCTTGCGCAGTTCTGTCAGCGTCGCGTTTGTCTTCAGCAACGTCTGTCCGGCAATTCTGCCCAGGCACAATATTATCTTTGGCTTTATGATCTCGAGCTGCTTCTTCAGGTAAGGTTCACACGCCTCTGCTTCTTCCGGAAGCGGATCTCGATTGTTGGGCGGCCTGCACTTGAGTATGTTGCAGATGTAAACGTCTTCTCGTCTCAGTTCGACGGCGGCGAGTATCTTGTTCAATAATTGTCCCGCGCGGCCGACGAAAGGTTCGCCTTGATCGTCTTCGTCTGCGCCCGGAGCTTCTCCTATAAGAACCAGCTTCGCGTTCGGGTTGCCGACTCCGAAAACGAAATTCTTGCGCGTCGCACCGAGGCCGCATCTCACGCATTTTGAAATTGCTGAATCGAGCTTTTCGAGCGAGTCGCTTTCACTCCAATGAGGATCGATTTTCCATTCTGGGCGCACCACAGCTCCCTGGAACAGCTCCCGGTCATCCTTTATTCTTATCGTCTTCGTTTTCAATTGGTCTCCACCGTTTGAGGCTTGACCCGCAGACTCGCCTCTCGCTCCGGTAGCTGACCCGGAAGTCGAAGGAGTTGATTGCGACTCGTTTCGCTCTGGCAGGAAAAATTGCTCGCCGAAAATCTCGACCTGCTGCTTAAGAAATAGTTCGACGTCTTTGAGAGTGTTCTCAATCGGGTTTTCGTTCTCCATGTGTGTAGAAATTTATCCGTGGCGGCTGTCAAAAACAAACCTAGCCCAGGTGTTAATTTCCTCGGATCGCTTAAGAAGCTATTGAAGCTTTGCGCGAGTCGCGAATTGACCCTTCACTGCGACGTGCTCTTTTGACGGAATGCGTTGAAGAATATGCTGACGGTTGTCCCCTCTCCGTGCGTGCTAATTATGTTTATTCGGCCGCTATGCTCCTGAACTATCCTTCTGGTGACGGCAAGCCCAAGCCCTGTCCCTTTTCCCGGTGCTTTCGTCGTGAAGAAGGGGGTGAATATCTTCTCCATGTTTTCCGGGCGAATGCCTTCTCCGGTGTCGGAAATCTCTATTTCGATCATCTCCCTTTCAGCTGACTGAACCGGCCGCGTTCGAACAGTCAGAGTCCCCCGCCTGGACATCGACTGGAAAGAGTTCATTATTACATTCAAGAAAACCTGGTAAAGTAGGGCCGGATCTCCGTAAACATTCGGAAGACTTTCCTCCAACTTCGAGACGATCTCTATGCCTCCCTTCTTGAATTGAAGACGGACAAAGTCAAGGACGTCGATTAATACATCATTGACATCCGTGCTCCGCAGTGAAAGCACCTTTGGCCTGGCAAAGTCGAGAAGTTGGCGCATCAGCACCGATATCCGTTTAGTCTGCTCGATAATGGTTTCAAGCTCCCTTCGCCCGTGATCCGAAGACTCCATGTCGAGAAGGACAAGTTCGGCGTTACCCGAAATTATGTTCAAAGGAGTGCCGATCTCATGCGCGATTCCGGCTGAGAGTTGACCGATCGTCGCGAGCTTCTCAGTCTGTATGATCTGCTGCTCGAGGTTCTTCTGCTCGCTCATGTCGGACTCTATTCCCATGTAGCCTATTTTTCTGTTCCCGAGGTAAATGGGCGTAATGCTCAGCCAGACGGGTATTTCGGTCCCGTCCTTCCGACGGTTGAGTATCTCACCACGCCATTGGTTGTCCTTTTCCAGCGACTTCCACATGTCCCTGTAAAAGTCCGGCGTGGAATACCTAGACTGAATCAGCGAAGTCGATTTCCCAACCGCTTCAGCGCGGGAGAAACCGTATATCTCCGTGAAAGTGCCATTGACGTCGATGATCCGTCCGTCAATCCCCGTTATGACTATGGCATCAGTTGACTGCTGGAAAGCGCTGTGAAACAGTTCCAACCGTTCGTGTAGCTCCTTATCAGCGGTGATATTCTTATCTATGCTGACTATCCCGCTGAACGTTCCCTTGATGTCGAAGACGGCGTACCATGATTTGAGAAAGTATTCGACTTCGCCGTTCTTCTTGATTAATCGGCACTCGGAACTTTCGGCGCTCTTGTGAGTGGCAAAGATGTTTCTGAATTCGTTCTCGATTGCGGGGCGGTCATCCGGATGGATTATATCAAGCGGATGAATCCTTCCCGAGTTAAATTCATCCGCTTTGTATCCCGTTATTCGTTCGACGTTGCCGCTGACGGAAAAGATTTTGCCTTCTGCATCGAATTGGAATATCAGGTCTTCACTTGCCGACACATTCAGAGCATGTTCCGCGATTATGCCCTCACGGCTTTCGGCGCCGTTACTAACGATTAGGACGGTGATAGCGCCATCGAGATCGAAATTCACGAGCCTTACCGATATTTGCCTGCCGGACGAGCGTAGAGTAAGCTGCACTTCATTTGAATCGCCGGATGGGAACTCTGCCGGAATGTTGCCAAACACGTTGCCAAGTGGCAAACCGACCGCGTGATTGTTCGTCAATGCCTGGAACTTCGGAGTGATTCCGAGGATTATACTGCTTCGGTCGGCCACAACGGCGCAGGCGCCGGTGTGGGAAAGCATTTGTAAAATGCCTTCTAAGCCCGCGTGCTTATTCGTTGAAGTCATCTATACGGTTGAAACGGCTCTCTGTTTTGTTTGACGATAGCAGGGAAGATCAAACGGTCCGAGAGAAGATCGGCTTTTCTTTCATCATCTTTTCGAGATAGGCGTCGAAGGCCATCGCTATGTTCCTGATGACTAATCTTCCCATTCCTTTGACAACAATTTTATCTCGACCCACTTCGAGGAGATCATCCTGAACAAACTCGTCGAATTTTGGATATGCAGACGCGAAATACCGATCGAAGTCTATTCCAAACTTCTTTTCCACTTCGCGCTTGTCAAGCTCCATGTCACACATGAGGCGCATTATAACGTGCTGCCTTATGATGTCGTCTTCCGTCATCTTATACCCGAGCACGATCGGGAATCGTTTTTCTTCGACCGCCTTGTAATAGTCCTTCAGCGACTTGAAATTCTGTGCGTACACGTGGTGGAATTGGCTGATTCCGGAGTTTCCGAACGCGTAAAGGTCAGCCCCCGAGTGAGTGGAATAGCCCTGGAAATTTCTGTAAAGCGTTTTCTGCCGCTGCGCCGTAGCGAGCTCGTCATCCGGCTTCGCGAAGTGATCCATTCCTATATAGACATATCCGGAGGAGGTCAGCAGCTCGATAGTCATCTTCAATATTTCGAGCTTCACTTCCGGCGATGGTAATGTGTCTTTGTCGATGAGCTTCTGGTGCGACTTGAGCCAGGGGACATGCGCGAAATTGAAAACCGCGATTCGTTCGGGCGAGATGTCGATTATCTTCTTGAGGCTCTCCTCGAACGATTCCAGTGTCTGATACGGGAGTCCGTAAATCATGTCGAGGTTGATGCTTCCGAAGCCGAGCTTCCGGCTCCAGTCCACTGCGTCCCGAGTGATCTTCTCAGGCTGGACCCTGTTCACGGCCTCTTGAACCTTGGGATCAAAGTCCTGGACTCCCATGCTGATGCGGTTGAAGCCGGATTCCCGGAACGCCTGCATGTGCTCAAATGTCAATCCCCGCGGATCTATCTCGACGCTCGCTTCGATATCCTCAGCGAACGTGAAGCGTTCCCTTATCGAATCCGTCAGCGTCCTTATTTCCAGCGGAGTCAGGTAGGATGGCGTGCCGCCTCCCCAGTGAAGCTGTCCTATCTTACGGTTCCGATTGAAGTACGGCGCGGAAAGTTCCATCTCCTTTTTTAGGTACGTTAGATATTCCGCGATGCGTTCACGGCTGTGCGTGATAAGCATGTTGCAACCGCAGAAATAGCAGAGCGTGTCGCAAAACGGTATGTGGTAATAGAGTGAAATTTCAGCCCGCGAATCGGGACTGTTGTTGTCCTTAAGCGCGTTGAGGAAATCATCCGCGGTGAAACTGGAGCTGAACGCGGGGGCGGGGGGGTAGCTAGTGTATCGCGGCCCGGGTCTGTCGTACTTCTTTATGAGCTTTATGTCAATGTTATCAATCGTACTCATTTTTGTCCTTCCCGGAAAACTCCTGGGTGTAATCATTGTTTCGTGTCGCCGGAAAAGCTGCAATAAGCAACCTAGACCCCCGGCGAATTTCTAACATGGGAAAATTTAACCCTTGCGTTCGGGAAGTTCAAGGCGCCGAGGGAGTCGGCAAAGAGCGCTTCATTCGAGAAAATAGGATTGACACACTGACGACACAGATTAAAGCCCTCGATGGTTGCCGATGGAGTCTTGTTCGGCTCCTGTCAATTTGAGTCTTTGCTTTTTCTTTTTATCCCGTTCGCAAGAATCCGGACATTCCTGAAACTGAAAAAGCGCAGGATGGTTGCGGAAAAGAGCCCTTCCAGTTTATTTGTACTTTACCAGGCTAGCGGTTGCGTAATCCGGATTTTTCATTTAGCGCGTTTTTCAATATCTTAATGACGTACTCAAAGTTCTACAGGTGTTCGGGCTTATTACCCGCAGATGGCGGAGAAGGTTATGTATTTCCATCATGCTAAGGCATTAATTACTGGCAGCGTCATGATGATGATGGCCATGTATCTGATCATCGGCTCGATGTGGATAATGTTCGGTGTCGCCTTTGAGTCTGCCGTTCCGTTTACCGTTCCCTCTTATGGGATAGTCATAACGTCGGCGTCGATTGTGTGGTCGGCCATTAGCCTGATCATATCAGTATATTTCATCCATCAAGTGCGTACG
This sequence comes from Bacteroidota bacterium, assembly GCA_021794075.1. GTDB lineage: Bacteria > Bacteroidota > Ignavibacteria > Kryptoniales > JAKASW01 > JAKASW01. The sequence goes on from JAJYRM010000036.1 coordinate 16,627, forward strand.
ATAATAAGAAAAGCTAAGCATGAGGCAAAAGCTTGACAAAATAAGAGCAAGGTACGAGGAACTCACGAACCTTCTCTCCGATCCATCAATTATCTCCAACCAGGAGAAATACCGGGAACTCAGCAAGGAACACAGCGAGCTGAGCATTATTGTGAGAAATTACGACGAGCTCCTTGCCCTTGAGAAAGGTCTTGTGGAGACCCGGGATATTGCCGAGACGGCTGACGACGCGGAGCTCCGTCAGCTTGCGAAGCAGGAAGCGATCGAGCTTCAGGAAAAAGTGGAGAAAAAGGAAGAAGATGTAAAGACGCTTCTTATTCCGAAAGATCCTGCCGACAGCAAAGATGTGATACTCGAGATCCGGTCCGGCACCGGCGGCGAGGAGGCGGCACTCTTCGCGGCAGACCTCTACCGCATGTACACGAGATTCGCGGACAGACGCACGTGGAAGGTGGAGATGCTTGATTTCAACGAGACAGGGATCGGAGGATTCAAGGAAATAGTGCTCGGCATCTCGGGGAAGGAAGTCTACAGCAACCTAAAGTATGAAAGTGGAGTCCACAGGGTTCAGAGAGTGCCAGTCACCGAATCGGGCGGAAGGATCCACACGTCGGCGGCAAGCGTCGTAGTACTTCCGGAAGTTGAAGACGTCGAGGTTGCAATAAATCCGGATGACCTGAGGATCGACGTCTATCGTGCCGGTGGCCACGGCGGTCAGAACGTAAACAAAGTTGAGACCGCGATTAGGATCACCCACAATCCGACTGGTATCGTGGTACAATGCCAGGATGAGCGGAGTCAATTCAAGAACAAGCAGAAGGCTATGAAGATCCTCCGGGCGCGGCTGTACGACGTAATGCTGCAGGAGAGGGATTCGCAGATTGCCGCCAAACGGAAAACGATGGTTGGGAGTGGCGACAGAAGCGACAAGATACGAACCTACAATTTTCCTCAGAACAGAGTTACCGATCATAGGATCAACTATACGATATACGATCTCCACGCGGTCCTTGACGGGGGGCTTGATGAACTTCTGGAACAACTGAAGCTGGCGGAACGCGGGGCCCACCTGGAGGCGCCTCCCAGATGACCGTCTCTTCGGGCAAGGCGAAATTCTTCGGCGCCGCGGGGGCTGTCGGATTATTTCTCGGAGTAGCCTTCGGGGCTTTTGCCGCTCACGGTCTTCGCGAGCGTGTCTCTCCGGATATGCTTGAAGTGTTTGAGACAGGGGTGAGGTACCAAATGTATCATTCTCTGGCGCTGCTGGCGGTTGCGCTCTTCGCGGACAGGGGAAGGATGTTCCAGTATGCGGGAATTTTCTATATCGCGGGCATTCTGCTTTTTTCGTTTAGCTTGTACGCTCTCGCCCTGACCGGGATGGGCGCGTTAGGATATATCACGCCGTTAGGCGGCGTCTGTTTTCTGGCGGGGCATATCTTCCTACTGTTGGGATTTCTTCGAATCTGAAGTCTCCTCAGTTTCCGCATTTCCATCAATTCCTCGGGACGATCCGGAGTTTCATTCTATAATTATCTTTCAGATACATCAATAATGACATTCAAAAGGTTTTGCTGCAATGTTCAAGACAATTCTCGCCGTGCTTTTGATAGGCACATCGGTTTACGGGGCAGGTAATACTACCGTTCCACAGGTCAAAAAAGTCGACAACCTCAAGATAAATTATCCGAAATCACCGGTTAAAAAGGACAAATCGAAGAGCGATTCTTCCAGGGTGTGGATACCGACGATGGTAACGGGCCTCAATATAAGTCAGATCGCTTTCAGTAACTGGACACAGGGAGGTTCCAACGCTCTCACCTGGACGGTGACGGGAAACGTTGGCTTGGATTACAAGTCGGATGGTTGGATGCTGCGTAACCGGGCGAAGGGGGCGTATGGAAGGACCAAACTCGGCGGACAGGGATACATCACGAACGATAACGAACTCTTCTTTGAAAATGTTCTGTCCTACAACGTCGGTTGGGCCACGGATCCTTTTTTCAGCAATACGGTGATCACAACCTTGACGAAGGGATACAATTACAACTCCTCCACTCCCGTGCTGATCGCAGATTTCTTCGACCCGGGGTATGTCACGCAAAGTCTGGGGTTCAATTATGGGAAGTTGAAATTCGTCACGACTCGCCTCGGGCTTGCGACGCAGGAGGTGTTCGCGAACAAATACAGGCAATATACCGACAATCCGAAGACGCCAAATAAGGCCGAGGCATTCAAGCTGGAGACGGGGTTCGAGTCGGTGAGTCAGGCTAAGGTTCATGTCGCGGACAACATTTTACTGACATCGGGTCTCCGGCTTTTTACGAGGTTTGAAAATCTCACGGTATGGGATGTAAGGTGGGACAATGTGGTCGCGGCAAAGGTTAACTCTTTCATCAATGTGAATTTCAATTATCAACTGGTTTATCAGCAAGATCAATCCATGACGACGCAGATGAAAGAAGGGCTGCAAGTTGGAGTAGTATATAGTGTGTTTTAGCAAGCGACATGGTTGGGCCTGTAGGCGGCATTAAACTTCTTGTTCTGTCGGTCTGCGAGACGCACAACCCGCAAAAAAGTCTTTGATTTTTTACCGATCACCGGATATATTTTAAAGCAATTTCGAGTTCAAATTCCTCGGTAGCTCAATTGGCAGAGCAATCGGCTGTTAACCGATGGGTTGCAGGTTCGAGTCCTGCCCGGGGAGCGGAAAGACACGCCCGATGAAAACATCGGGCTTTTTTATTATATGCGGATATTGGGTCCACTCCGATGTGGGAGCGAGAAGCGCATCCTTCTATGGTGGGGAGCTTTCGCTTTTGACGTTCACTGAATCGATGTAGTCCCTTTTTCATCCTTTTGACCTACAGCGCATTATCGCCTCTGTTTGTATAATAATGCAGCAGTATAGCCCGATCACTTCTGGAGCGAATTATTCTGTTTCAGCGCAGAAGCATAAACTAAAGAGGGAAGCTTATGAGTAAAGGTCGTGACAGCAGAAGAGGTTCAAAGAAAGAACCGGAGAAAACCATGAAAGAAAAGAGAGCGGCCAAGAGAACCAAGAAGGACCAAAAGAAAGACGAGAACAAGAGCCTCGGTATCCTGAAGCAATAACGATCCCTGGTAAAAGTCGCGGGCCTTACCGGAGATTCTCTGATCGCCAGGGTTGATCTATTGCTTAGTAATCACTCATGGTTGGTCTCACTTTTTGAGAGTTCCGACTCGTTTTACATGCTGCATGGTTGTTTGTGCGGTTAATGAATGCCGCCGCACGGGGACGTAGCGGTCTCTAAACGAATTCTTCTATTGTCCCTTGAGTAGGGCATGCTTCTCGTCCGTAGGACGGATTAAAACCGAAGCGCCGTCCGCCGGTTCGAGATTTAGATTATTCTCACAAATGCACCGAAGGTGAAATGGAACCAGAAATAGAAAGTCCCGGTGAAAAGTCGGTGCAAATCCTCGAATTCCTCGAATTGATGCTGGCAGATGAGTATGTGCTTGCCGTGAGAACGAGAGATGCACGGCGGAATGTATACGGGAGAAACGTCACCGGGCTGCGTAAGTTATTCAGGGAACATTGCAAGTGTCTCAATAGCGCTGTCGTAGATATGGAAGGCAGGGCTCGGTCACTGGGAAGACGAACTCCAGCGACCTTTGCGCATTACATGAAGGCCACACGGCTCTACGTTCACAACGAGAAACTGACAGGACAGAAGGAAATCATCGGAGCATTGCTTGAAGATCACCAATCCGTGATCCGCACACTGGCTGGCGCGAGGAGAAGTCGGCCCGGAAGCGACTTTCTGGAATTTGTGACGCCGCTGCTGGATCAACATATAAGAATGGTTGACACCCTCAGAGAATGGTTGCAATAAGTCGACTGCGAAAAGCGCGACAATGAATCCGGGTCCATCCCCTTATTTGTAGATCGGTCCAGTGATTCAAGGGAATGAAACGGTATGTAAGCGCCGGCAATTAGCGAGCTTTCGCACCGGGTTATTGTTGAATCCGGGTGCTGTAGAAACAGCGCAGAGCGCATTTGAAAAGAGTAAGCAAATGATATGCTGAAACAAGGAGGTTGAGAAATGAAACATCAGCAAGTGGTCGTCGCGGGATTTGAAAACGAGATAAATGCCAATATCGCAAAAGGGCATCTCGAATCCGAAGGCATTGGAGCTTCCATTGTGAAAAATATTGTGGGTGGTATGTTTCCGGCATCACAGTACACCGAGGGCGTCCAACTGATGGTCGACAAAAGTGAAGAAGAAAGAGAGAAGAGAATACTTGAATCAAAGCATACGTGACTAGATCGGTTTCCGTAGTACGAAACCAGGAGTCGAGCGCTCGCTCCAGGTGATTATCTGTTTCACAAGCTATGCAGATGACAGAGGGACAGATGAAGATGGAAGTGGGGCTTTAGATCGACGACAGTGAGGCCGTTGTCATGATTCTTCGGGACGAAGGAGAAGAGATGAGGCGAACAACTCCCCGCAGCTCGCAAATATGGTTCAGGGTTACTTTTGCCGGAAAGCCGAAATTGAATGTCTCCCATTGGCAACTCCTGCTTTATGAGAGAATTATTGATGGATCTGTTTTCGGTCTTATTACGATTTGAATGACATTCTCGCCGGGCGGCGAGGGAAATAACGAGGATATTACGGAGCACGTGTCATCTAATTTCACGATTGATCGAATTGCCTTTATCGGCAATTACCTGCCGCGCCAGTGCGGCATTGCTACTTTTACCACAGACCTGTGCGAGGCAATGGTCTCCGAGTACGGCGACAAGGCTTTCATTGCCCTTCCGGTAAACGACAACGCTACAGGCTATGAGTATCCGGAACGTGTCCGGTTCGAGCTGACAGAAAAGGACATCGATTCATACCGCCGTGCCGCCGACTTCCTGAACATCAACAATGTAGACCTCGCCTGCCTTCAGTTCGAGTACGGCATATTCGGCGGACGGGCGGGAAGCCACATCCTCGCGCTCCTCCAGGAACTTCGAATGCCGGTCGTGACTACTCTCCACACGATTCTCCGTAACCCGGACCCCGATCAGCGGCGCGTGCTGGAGGAGGTTGCCGCCTTATCCGACCGGCTGGTCGTCATGAGCGACCGGGGTGCCGAGTTTCTCCGGGAAGTGTATCACGTGGCTCCCGGGAAGATCGATATGATACCGCACGGCATTCCCGATGTGCCTTTTGCCGACCCGAGCTTCAACAAGGATATGTTCGGTGTCGAGGGTAAGATTGTCCTGCTGAGTTTCGGACTCCTTTCGCCGAGCAAGGGGATCGAGATCGTAATCGGCGCCCTACCTGAGATTGTGGCGCGTTATCCGAACATAGTGTACATGATTGTGGGGGCAACGCATCCTCACGTGATACAGCATGACGGCGAAGCCTACCGCCTTTCGCTGCAATGGCTGGCGCAGGAAAAGGGAGTCGAGAGTAACGTAATTTTCTATAATCGTTTCGTCAGCCTGGAGGAACTTGTCGAGTTCATAAGCGCCGCGGATATTTACATCACGCCGTATCTCAACGCGGCGCAGATCACTTCCGGCACACTCGCTTACACGCTAGGCGCAGGCAAAGCGGTGATCTCTACGCCGTACTGGTATGCGGAAGAAATGCTCGCGGAAGGGCGGGGCGCTCTCGTCCCATTCAACGACACCTCGGCGATGGCAGGCCAGGTTATTAACCTGCTGGGCAACGAATCGGAGCGACAGGCCATGCGGAAGAAAGCGTATCTGTTTGCGCGGACGATGATCTGGCCGCAGGTCGCGCGGCGTTACATGGAGAGTTTCGAACGCGCTCGTTCCGAGCGGCGGCATTACAGTCCGCCGGGGTTCACCGTGAAAGCGCTCGACAAACGTCCCGGTGAATTGCCTCCCTTGAAGCTGGATCACCTGCACCGCATGACGGACGAAACGGGCATGTTGCAGCACGCGCTTTTCACTGTTCCAAACTATAGGGAAGGGTACACCACCGACGACAACGCGCGTGCGTTGATGGTGAGTGCCTTGCTGGAAGAACTGGGCAACGGGGAAGCCCCGGAGTTGACGTCACGCTATCTTGCCTTTGTCTGGTACGCGTTCAATGCTGAATCGGGACGGTTTCGAAACTTCATGGATTACCAGCGCCAGTGGCGGGAAGAAAAAGGCTCGGATGATAGTCACGGTCGCGCGCTCTGGGCCCTGGGCACATTACTAGGCCGCTCAAACACGCCGACACTTCAGAGCATGGCGGGAAAACTGTTCGAACAGACCATCCAACCCATTCTTGCGACGACCAGTCCCCGGGCCTGGGCCTTCGCTCTCATAGGTATCCATGAATATGTGCAGAGGTTTGCGGGCGATCGCCTGGCCGGACAGGTGCGCGAGGAATTGTCCGGCAGGCTTCTGACGCTCTACCGAAATCACAGGGCCGATGAATGGCGATGGTTTGAAGATGTGCTGACATACTGCAACGCGGCACTGCCTCACGCGCTGCTGTTGAGCGGCAAGTATGATCCCGACAAGGAAATGACAGATGCAGGTTTGGAGTCGCTGACCTGGTTGATGAACCTCCAGCGCACCAATGCTGAAGGAGGTCACCTCGTTCCGATAGGCTCGAACGGTTTTTATGAACGCGGCGGCAAGCGGGCGCGGTTCGATCAACAACCTGTGGAGGTCCAGGCCACAGTGTCTGCATGCCTGGCAGCGTACAGGATTACCGGCGAGAAAAGCTGGCGCAGGGAAGCGCGGCGCGCGTTCGAGTGGTTCCTTGGCCGCAACGACCTGAACCTTCCGATATACGATCCGACAACGGGCGGATGCCGTGACGGGCTGCACCCTGATCGCCCGAACGAAAACCAGGGAGCCGAGTCGACGCTCGCCTTCCTTCAATCTCTGCTGGAGCTGCGGCTGGACGAAAATACTTTTCAATCAATGGAGGCAAAAACCGAATGAGCAATCACTTTCCCGAACTTTTTCTCCGCGATAAATCGAATCCTATTCTTACATCGGCCGACTGGCCCTATCCGGTCAACACTGTTTTCAATCCCGGGGCAACTCTGCTTCCTGACGGGTCGACGCTGCTCCTGTGCCGGGTGGAGGACCGGCGGGGATTATCCCATTTATCCGCCGCGCGCTCTGCAAACGGCGTGGACGGCTGGAAGATCGATTCCCGGCCCACCTTGTTGCCGGATCCGGAGCATTTTCCGGAAGAGCTGTGGGGAATCGAAGACCCACGCATCACGTTCGTTCCCGAGTTGGGGAAATACGCGATCGTATACACGGCTTACAGTCACGACGGACCAGGCGTTGCTCTCGCGCTTACTGAAGATTTTGTGGCCTTCGAAAGGCTTGGACTAGTGATGCAGCCAGACGACAAGGATGCGACATTGCTTCCACGACGTTTCGACGGACACTGGGCGCTGATCCATCGCCCGGTGAGTGTGCCGGGTGCACACATGTGGATCTCGTACTCGGCAAACCTGAAGCATTGGGGCGGTCACAAGATGATGCTGGAAGCGAGGCTCGGAGGATGGTGGGACGCAAACAAAATCGGACTATCCGCACCTCCTATCGAGACCCCGCAGGGATGGCTCGTCATCTATCACGGAGTGCGGCAGACAGCCGCCGGGTCAATCTACCGGCTGGGTCTGGCATTGTTCGATCTGCAAAGGCCCGATCGATGTTTGAAACGCGGGGACGAGTGGATATTCGGCCCGGAAGAAGAGTACGAGCGCCACGGCGACGTCGACGATGTTGTCTTCCCGTGCGGATACACGATCGGCCCTGACGGCGATACGATCAGAGTGTATTATGGCGCGGCAGATTCTTCCATCGCATTGGCTACTGGTAGCATACGAACGATGCTTGAGTGGCTCGACCGGCACAATTCTGTAACACCGGTTGTGACTCACTGACGTTCCACGCGTGCGGCGCTCGTCTGGTGTTATGGAAATGGGCTCGAATATCACAATCACACGTCGTTCGATGCGCGAGTACCACGGTCTCAAAAACGACTGAGAAAGAAGAAGGCACTGGCGAAATCAGATGTTTGAGACCCAGCAAGAGCTAACTACTCTTTCATCCTTTCGGTCCATACTCTTTCATACGGATAATTGGTAAACTCATTCGAAGTACATGAGGTCTGAGACGATCCGCCTTCGGGCGCTGATCGAGCCGGATCTGTACTATTCTTCTCATGAGAGGTGGCGTATGCTTGAATTCAAAGAAAACCTTCACGTCGAATCCGAAACTGAAATACGGATCCGCGGCATCAATACCGACAAAACCCGCAGGATGATCGGGTCGGATACAGATTACCAAGTCTATTTCGAACTTTCCGGAACTCCGCCCCAGGGGTGGAGCACTCTGTTTGAGCAGGAGTGGAAAGCTCTGAACGTGGGGCAGCCGCTGACACTGCAGGAAGCAACCGTTGAAAGAGCGTTTCTTATGTTGCAGTGCCCGCTGGGCGAAGTTGCCGGCCACCAGCTGGTACTGAAACTGGCGGTTGCCGCCGCTAATACCGCATACGAGAAGTACAAACGCGAACAGGCATCGGAACAAAAAGAGCGCGAGGATGTCTGGAGGGATGAGCGGAAGTTGGTCGAGGACCTCGCTAAATCTCTGCACTTCGACTGACACGAGTTCACACCCTGTAGGTCCGGTTCTCCCGGACACCATAAGAAGGGAGGAAATTGACTTTGAAGAATCTGGTTGTATCGAGTGATCGAGACTGCTTTGTTGAATTAATCCATCGCGAGTCCGATCCCGCTACATGGATCGTGAAACGCTGGAAGAAATTCCTGTGGTTTAAGAAAAAGATCTCATCAGATTGGTTCAGTGATGAGCAACAGGCAATGGCATTTGCAAATGAAATGAAACTCAGCCACCAGCGGCTTTGAGATTTTTTAGATAAGAGAGATGTTTAAAAATGCAGGAAATAGATCGTCATTTAAGAAACCGGAGAGGGAGTTCACCTCCGTTTCAGGAAATAGAGAAATGGGCTGATGATGGGGCTGACGGAGCTCATTGGATCAAGATGGTTGCGGCGGCTTTTCAAAAAGAAGAACCCGGATTGATGATAAGTCTTGCTCAGGAAGAGGCTGTCGTTGCCGGGTGGGAAGATAAGTCAAGGTGGGAAGACGACGGAGGGATGATTACGTCCGCGACCCGAATATGATGCACGCAGACTTTTTGACCGATTGAACCGCGGATGGAAAACGCCGGAAAAGAAGGCGTGCCAGCCGACGAAGAGTCTCTTTTTTTATAGTGTATGTTAACCAGCCACCGGTTATATTATGTCATTAAAAGAGACATCTTCTCCCCCCTCCTAAGAAGAACGGGCGACGGTGTTCAAAAGCCGGGATTTGGTCTTCTTTATAGGATCTCCGGGAAAACAGAACGTTCCCTCCAGCTCATTTTGACGGAGCTCATCTTCCCCGCACATTTTTTCAGTTACAAGAAAGATTTATATGAAATCAGCTTCTTTTGTGCTGAGCAGTGAAATAACAGCTCTGCTCGAAGCACAGGGAATAACAGTGCCGACGCCGGTACAGGAACAAATCATACCGGCAGTCACAGATGGTCAGGATGTGCTCGCACAATCTGAGACCGGATCGGGCAAAACGCTAAGTTACGCGATACCGATCATCGAAAAGCTGCAGAGGAATGACGGCCTTCGGGCGCTAGTCCTCGTGCCGACGCGCGAGCTCTCCACCCAGGTCGCCGGGGAATTTGTCAAGTATTCGGCGGGGAAGCATCTGGGCATCGTCCCGGTATACGGCGGAGTGCCGATCGGCGCGCAGGCGTCCCGTCTCCGCAGAGCGAATATAATCGTCGCGACTCCGGGCAGGCTTATCGACCTCCTGAACAGGCGCGCGGTGAACTTGTCTTCCGTTAAGTACTTTGTCTGCGACGAGGCGGATAGAATGCTGGACATGGGATTCATACATGACGTCGAGAGGATCGCCCGTCAGCTTCCGGCTGAGCACCAGACAATGTTGTTCAGTGCAACAGTTTCGAAGGAAATCGAAAGACTCGCGGGCAGTTATCTGCGCAATCCAAGGAACGTCCGTCTCGCGTCCACGGTGAAACCGGTCTTCCTGAAGCAAACATACTGCAATGTCAGACCGGACCGGAAAATGGGAACGCTTACAGGCTTACTCAATGAAGATCGCCAGCTCGCGATTGTCTTCTGCAACAAGAAGTATGTGACCGCAAAACTCGCGAAGACGCTCACCGCGGCCGGCATCAACGCTCGCTGTCTCAACGGCGACATGTCGCAGCCCCAGCGCGAGAGGGTGACGGACGATTTCCGCCAGAAGAAATTCAGCGTTCTCGTCGCGACCGACGTGGCGGCGCGAGGGATCGATGTGGACGACGTGTCTCATGTCTATAACTACGAGATACCGAGGGACGTGGAATCTTACACGCACCGTATCGGACGAACCGCCCGCGCGGGAAAGAAAGGGGAGGCTATCTCGCTTATAGCGACGGAAGACGATAAGAAATCCTTCCGCCAGATTCTCTACAAATACCGCGGCGAGATTTCGTTGAGAGACACGGGCGAAACAATGGTTCCCCGGTTGCCAAATGAACCTGCCAGAGCGAAGGTCATCCGGGCGAAGGAAAGCGTCCCGAAGCCCGATCAGGAGAAGGGACAGCAGACCTGGAGGAAGAAATGGCAGGAACTACTGGCCCGCTAAGTCAGGAGCCCTTTATGCAGGTGCTCCCCGGCAATGGTCAACAATGACAACCGGCCCGGCCTCCGGCCGCACGCGGTGTAGGTGAAGGCCTGACTTCAATTAGATACAAGCGGACTTCCATCGCTCCGACATCATATGTGCCATCTTGTTGCGGGACACCGCAAGTCGAATGTGGGGCAGCGATTCTGCTCAATAGCCTGCTGGTGTAATCCACCAGCGGGCTCATGTTTTACCGCTTAACCAGGAGAGGCATGAGAGATAAAACGGACGGCGGGTTCACCGTTTCAATTGCATCATCGGTTCAAAAGACACTGCGCTCACGTTACTCCGCGGAGAGGCTTGTCAGGGCCATAGTGGGCATGTGGAGAGAGAAATCCGTCGAAAATAACGAGCCCTCCTCGCTCATCCTTGACTTCGACGGTATCTTTCGGTTGCCAGAATCTGTCGCAGACGTGCTCGTTCATTTCCGTTACGAATTCCCCGGCGGCAATTGTAGTCGGGTTGAATTTCTAAACGTATCGGCTCCTGTCAGGAAAGCTCTAGCATCGGCTGAGAAATCTCTTGGACAGTTTCACAAGAGAGTCAACGTCAAGAGAGAAAAGAAAAGTGGTTTCATGATAGAGATTTGAACCTGTACCGGAGATTCAGCAGGGCAAAGCGCTTATGCCGGAGGGGAAATCGGCTCGAGCCCTGTGGAGTAAACCTCTGTATCCGGGCCTCGGTTATGATCGGAACACCACTCTTATGAACTAATCCTTTTGACCGATTTTATAGGAATGCCGGGCCTCCTAACTTGAGCGGAGAGAAAAGGCGAGCAGTGAACCGCAAGTGGGCATGAGGACCGCGTCCCATCGCTAGATCGTTGCTTCATCCCGCTAAGATCCGCACGCCGTAATTCCGGAAATCCAAAGCAGGAGCCGTCATCAAACGCAAACTTCGAGTTGGGATAATCGACCTCGTGACCAAGGGGCCGACACGGGCGCTCTGGGCACGCGTCATGAACGCCAATTTTGCGAGTATCATGCCGCAGGTACTCGGGGTATGGTGCGAGGAGCTCGGACACCAGGTAACATCGGTATGCTACACCGGTTTCGAAAACCTGGTGGATGAACTTCCGCGCGACGTCGATATTGTTTTCATCGGCGCGTTCAGCGAGGCCGGGCAGACCGCATACGCGCTGAGCAATCTCTTCCGCTCACGCGGCGCGATCACCGTGCTTGGCGGACCGCACGCCCGATGCTATCCGCAGGACGCCCAGAAATATTTCGACTACGTCGTCGGACTGACCGATAAGCAAGTCATCGAGGATGTCCTTGCCGATTGTTCGCGTCACAGGCCCGTCGGCCTCTACCTCACGGCTAAACAGCAGCCCGAGTTCATACCGGGAGTGCGGGAAAGATGGAAGTTCATCGAGTCGACGCTTAAGAAGGCTCCGCTGATAAAGCTCGTCCCGATGATTGGGAGTCTCGGCTGTCCGTACACGTGCAGTTTCTGCATCGACTCAGTGATTCCATATCAACCGCTCGATTTCAATGTCTTGAAGGAAGATCTTTCCTTCCTTCTGAAGAAATTCAAGCGACCGGTTGTCGGCTGGCACGACCCGAACTTCGGGATAAGGTTCGACGATTACATGGACACGATAGAGGATTCTGTGCCGCCCAACAGCATAGACTTCATCGCAGAAAGCAGTCTCTCCCTTCTGTCCGAGCCGCATCTCAAGCGGCTCAAGCGCAACGGCTTCAAAGCCATCCTTCCGGGAGTGGAGTCGTGGTACGAGCTCGGCGGCAAGTCAAAAACGAACGGTGTGTCGGGCTTGAACAAGGTCAGGCAGGTGTCCGACCATGTCAATATGATACTCCGCTATATCCCGTACGTGCAGACTAATTTCGTCCTTGGGCTCGACAGCGACGAGGGGTCCGAGCCGTTCGAGTTGACGAAACGATTCCTTGACATGACTCCGGGGACTTTTCCCGGGTACTCGCTTCTTTCTGCGTTCGGGCAGGCGGCGCCCGTCAACCTTGAATATCAGCGGGCCAATCACGTACTCCCTTTCCCGTTCCATTTCCTGGACAACAATCATGCTATGAACGTGAAGCCGAAGAACTATTCATGGCCGGAGTTCTATCAGAATGTCATCGACCTGACGAAATACGCGTTCACCTGGAGTGCGATCCTTAAAAGATTCAAATCGACCGGCGCCGTTAAGCCGCGGTTGATGAACGTCCTCCGCGCGGTATCGTCGGAAGGGTTCGGGAGGATAAAATACTTCACGGAAGTCCGGCGGCTCCTGAGAACGGACGTTCAATTCAGGCGCTATTTTGACCAGCAAACGACCGATCTCCCTAAGTTTTACAAGGACATCATAGAAGAAGATTTGGGGCCGTTGTGGGACTGGCTTCCCCCAGGTGCGCTGTACCACGATCCCAACGCGTACCTGAAAGCCGAGAATGAGCGGACCTGCGCGGCATCTGCCGCGAGTGTTGATTCTGCGCAAAGATCAATAGGGGAAGAGAAATCTAAGACCGCTGCGTGAATTGATTTGCGGGTTTTGTAAAAGACTATTCTTTCCACAATGGCTGCCACGACATTTCCAGTGCGCCGGCGTGGCGTCTTAGCAGTTAAATCTTTGAAGTAAAATACTCTTGAACCCGGAACACCACTGCGGCTGTCGCAAGATTGCACGAGACCTTCGGGTTGGGTAACTTTTGTCGAACCCCCTGTTTCAGAATGCGTCCGAATATCACGAGGACCGCGTGCGAGACAGGGAACCTAAAGCGGAGAACAGTTGGCTGAGAAGATTAAACTCCTGATCATCGAGGACAACCCGCTGCTCCGTGAGGGCATTTCGGCGATACTCAGGAGAACCCCGGATATCCGGGTGGTCACCGGACAGGGCAGCCGGAAGAAACCGCTGCAGAAAGTGCATGATCTCAAGCCGAACGTGCTCCTTCTTGATCTCGGACTGAGAGGTCAAAGCAGCCTGGAGATAGTACGGGCGGTCAAGTTGGATTATCCTCACGTGAAGGTCATAATCATGGACCTGGCCCCGACCGAGACGGACATCCTGCTCTTCGTGCGTGCCGGAGTCTCCGGTTTCGTGCTCAAGGGCGCAACGACTGAAGATTTTCTCAGGACCATCCGTGCCGTAGCGCGCGGAAAGAAGGTGCTGCCGCAGCTGATGACCGAATCGCTCTTCTCACAAATCGTGGAGCAGGCCGTCAGCGGAAAAATCACATCTAGAGTTACGGAAGCTGTACGGATGACAAGGCGCGAGCGCCAGGTAATCTCACTGATAGCGGAGGGGCTTTCGAATAAGGAGATCGCCGATAAACTGCATCTCTCCACCTACACTGTAAAGAGTCACGTGCACAACATCCTCGAGAAACTACTTCTTCGATCCCGTGTCCAGATCGCAAAGTACGCGCTGACAAATTCGGAGCTGACGGAAGCCGAGGAAAGCATTTCTCTCATCGAGGAGTAACCCGTTTCCTCCACGGGTCTAGTCCCATTTCCATCCTTTTGGGCGATTGAACGGGTATGCGTCTCACCCTAGCTTGGTTACACGATGAATGTATCGAAAGCGTTTCCACAGACGGCTCAGTCCGTTTGAAGAAGAGGGACTTTCAGGTGTGTTCGGAAGTTTAACATCAGGAGTTTCAAATGAAGAAGACCAGGCTTTTGCTAATCGAGAAGAATCGTATGCTGCGGGACGGGCTCGCCGCGATTCTCAAGAAGCGTGATGATGTCACTATAGTGGCCGCCTCCGGGGACAGTGAAAATACGATTCTGAAGCTGCATAAACTGAACCCGAACGTGATTCTTCTGGATCTCAATTTACGCAGTCAGAACAGCCTGCACGTAGTCAGTCTCGTGAAGAAGGAATTCCCGGAAGCGAAAGTGGTGGTAATGGATCTGGCCCCCGTTCACGGCGACGTCGTTCAATATGTGAGGGCGGGAGCGTCGGGTTTCATACTAAAGGACGCGACGCTGGACGACTTCATCGCCACCATACAAACGGTATCAAAAGGCGGACAGGTCCTGCCGCCTACGCTTGCGGATTCGCTCTTTTCGCTGATTGTGGAACAGGCAATCAAGGGAAAGAAAATCACGATTACGGAGCCCGTCAGGATGACCAAAACGGAAAAAGAGATTTTCGGGCTCGTCGGCAACGGCCTGAGCGACAGGGAAATCGGGGAGAAGCTTAAGACTTCGACGCGCGCCGTGCGGACGCATCTGCAGGCAATCATGAAAAAACTGGCATTGCACACCCGACTGGAGATTAGGGATTATAAATACACCGATGGGACCCTGGAAACGATCGTCGGCAGCATCTCGATAGTCGGAGACTGAACGAGGGGGGACTCAATGCCGGCCGGAATCACCGGACGAAATGACAGGTGCCCGGAGCGGCCCAACTGGTTGCTGGCCTATGATGGGGAATAATGTTTGAACTGGTGCGTGCAATACCGGGCATAGCCCCTGAACGGGAGAATGGAGACAACGACGTGATACGGGAACGACTCAAAAAACTTTGGAGCTTAATCTGGAGGGAATCTATGGATGAACTGATATTCGGGAATCAATCGAAACATAAACAGCCGATTGGGATTTCATGGCTCAATGTTCACAGGCTGTTCGATAATCGTTGGTGGCGGCGCCTTCGTTTCAGATTGTCCCTTCGGCAATTATAGAGGCTAGGCTCGCGTCGTCGCCAATCCGACTAAAAAGCGAATGGGTTAGCGATCAAGAGAGCTATTGCAGGGGCCCCATTCGACGGCAGACGGAGTGGAGTTAATTAGAGCAGTGCAGATAGAGAATAAGGGCCGCTGAGATTGGAATCAAACGTTGCAAAGCTTGACGGAAGTGGGTGCTTGAATTAAGGTAGCTACTTCCGATCCAGATAGCTTTGGCAACAACCACAGAGTGACTCGGAGAGCAGATACTCAAGCCGGCGTGGTCGTTGAGAACGCTTAGGACATCATTCGATTGATTTCCTTTGTCAATCGGACCATCTTTACCTTCCCTCTGGCCTGTTTCCAAATGACTACGGCGATTCTAACCACCAGGAAGTTCGAGTCATCGTGCCGATCGGGGAGCCATACCTTCCAAATCTTCGGCCATTCGAGTAGATGCTTTAATGTACGTGCAGTTTTTTGTGGCCCCATCATCTCCTTAATGAAAGTCACGCGAAGAACGTGAATCGATATGTATCCGTGGTTAAGTGGGGACGGAGAGTTCAGTTTGTGAAGATTGATCGGCTATCCTTTGTATTCAGCTTGTTTTTTATTGGCTCCTGGTCTAACATCATGAAGACATGGAACGATCGAACATGGCGCAGGAAGTCAGTGGCAATAACCAGGAGACGAACTCGTCTCGGACTCGAAATCAAAGTAGGGTCTCGAGGAATAAGTTTCGTTTCATATCGGTCTCAGTCAAGCAAAGATATTGTTGTGTGCGGGCTGAAAGGTACGATGCTGGTTCAAAATCTCAATTTGTGGTCATGTCATGCCTGAAAGTATTCGGCGATGACTGAACAAGAAATACGTGCCCACATCATGCTTTTCCTTGCGGACCTATATGAGAATCCAATCTCGCGCACACAGTGGAAGCGATTTGCTTTTGAAAATGCTAACGATCAACGTCTTGCACTGGATATTCTACGCAGGTTAAGCGCCAATCTAATTGTTGAGCAAAAAGAACCTGGTGTGGTCCGTTTAAACAGTATCGGCTATCGGGTTGTCGAACGCGAGCTGGCGAGACTTCGCGCCGAACAACGCGGTGTCCCAATTGCCGAAAAGATGATGCTGGTGCCTCCCACACATGACGAGATTCGAGAGATCACTAACGAATTGGGTCAGATTCCCGATTATGTCATGGCGTCTCGGATAGTGGAAGGACAATCCGAAATCTACTGGGCGACCGATGGATTCCAGAAGCTGACAGGATATACGGTCGAGGAGATAAATGCTTCGGGGGGCGCGGTCATGCTGCCTTCCCATGCCGAGATGGGAAAGCTCGCGGAACTTGTCGAAGACTTGTTCAGTGGCCGCAAAGTGAAGGGGGACTTTCAAATCAAACCAAAGAGAGGGAGGCCGCTCACTCTGCAATTCGTTGCTTGGCCCCTATTTGACGCGGAAGGCCATGTGATCGGATCGCTATCCGCCGTGAGAAAAATTACCGACGGACGAGACGTCCAATAAACTTTCCAAGCTGTAGCCAGCAGAAGACGAACAGACGAATGTCGTCCCCGGTGTAGGGTCGCCACACCGCGATGGGGTGTCATATTGCGTTTTCGAAAATGCCGGATGCTTTCCATCCGTGCCTTGACCACTTGGCCTGCCCATGGCGGAAATGCATAAGCCTGCTCGCATTACGACTTGTTGTCTCGCACTCGACAAGGAGCAGATGTGTGGAGGATTTGTTATATAAACGGGGGAGGCCCAGTGAAGTTTAAAGCAATTCCAGCGCACACCGAATCTCCAGCAGCCCAAAATGCGGATTTAATCATACCTTTACTGTTCCCGATGCACGTGGGGAAGACCGAAGCGGCTAGTGATTCATTTGCCATCGCATTTGAGATTGCTTTACATGAAAGAGATGCAATAGGTGACGTTCCACCGGCGCGAGCTGCTGGAGACTTTTGAAGCGCCACTTAACATTGTTAACCGGTCCGGGTCGATAGCGTCACACTCGCCTGCTCCATGTTGTCACAAAGGTTTTGTGGAACAATTGTTATCGATAGAGATGCTTGGATATTCAAATCCATTCTTTTGCCTGGGAAGCCTAAGGTTGAAAGATCTGGCCCACGCACAACATTGCAATTTGGAATGCGTCGATATACGCATTGAGGTGGAAGAGTAGCGAGTTCGTGCGAACAGTGGTCGAACCAACTGCGTCGACGCCGGTTTTCTGTGATTAGATTATCATTCCTTGGTCAGTAAGTTGCTGCAGGGGGAGGGGGTTCGAATAACAAGTGGAGTAAGTACCGATGTGTTTAAAGAACCAGAAAGGACTGCGACCTCCTAAACAGCTTTGCTGATGCTCGAACCTCATGAGACTTCCTCTATGGATAATGTGGGTAAGCTTGATGGACGAACAAGAATCACCGATCTTAGAAGGGAATGAATTTGCCGCATGATCCATCTGATAAAGTGTTCCTTCCAAAAGGCGTGGGATCGGCTCTTTTAGCCGCGCTGCTTTTTGGGGTGAGTACGCCGATCGCCAAGATCTTCCTCGATAACGTGTCACCCGTACTGCTCACCTCGCTCTTCTATCTCGGATCAGGATTCGGACTGACGATTCTTTATGTCATCCGGCGAGGACATCCCAA
Organism: Bacteroidota bacterium; assembly: GCA_021794075.1. Taxonomy (GTDB): domain Bacteria; phylum Bacteroidota; class Ignavibacteria; order Kryptoniales; family JAKASW01; genus JAKASW01. The sequence goes on from JAJYRM010000036.1 coordinate 34,649, forward strand.
CAGAGAAGCTTTTGAAGCTAGGAGAGACATTCCATGGCTGGGAGGAGCACTCCTATTCGGAGGCATCCTTGGCCCGATACTTCTGATGGCAGGCGCGAGCAAAACGACTGCTTGGAGCGCGTCGATTCTTCTCAACATGGAATCTGTATTCACCGTGGTTCTCGCCTGGTTCATCTTTCGCGAAAGCTATGACCTGCGCATCGCGCTCGGAATGGGATTGATTCTTGCGAGAGGATTTGTGCTTTCCTTCCATGGCGCAAAGGGGGCGAGCTATCGGGCGGTTCCGTCGCGGTCGTTGCGGCCTGTCTTTGTTGGGGAATCGACAACAACCTAACACGGAAGGTCTCCGCGAGCGGCCCTGTCCAAATCGCGGTCATCAAGGGAATTTTGGTTGGAGGAGCAGATGCTATTATTGCAGTGAGCCTGGGCGCAAGAGCTCCTTCGTTGTTCACTTTGACTGCGTAAATGCTCGTAGGTTTCATCTGTTATGAGATGAGTCTTGTTCTGTTCGTGTCAGCCCTTCGACGTGTTGGAACAGCGCGCGCTAGCGCTTATTTTTCATTTGCTCCGTTTATCGGCGCGACATTATCCATAATTCTTTTGAGCTAAACCCCTCGAGTGTCATTACTTATTGCCGCGCTGTTCATGGGAGTAGGGGTGTGGCTCCATCTAACGGAACGACACTCGCATGAGCGTACTCATGAAGCTATAACTCAACGCCATCGCCATGTGCATGATGAACACCATTTATATGAACACGCCGATAATACAGATCCAAACGAACCTCATTCTCCAATACACACGCACGAGCCGATTACACATAATCATGCGCACTTTCCAGACATTTATCACAGAAACCTTCATTGATGATGCCCATTGAGAGTTTGCTCAGGAGCAGGATAATTCAACGAGAGAGGAGAAAAATGCCAAATGAGAACTCTTGACCATCTCACGGCGGCCTTACTTGTCAGTTTTATCTTAGGAATACTCGCTATCCCGTCATTCACTCACGCTCAGCAGGAAGCGAAAAGCAGATCGACCTTCAAGAGACAGATCGG
>JAJYRM010000165.1 GCA_021794075.1 Bacteroidota bacterium
GATAATCGAAACGGATAGGAAACTCCTCGCCGAAGCGCCTATAGATGTCGCTGCCCAGCAGACTTACCGGATCATGGAACACAAGATTTATCGAAGGTATTTCGATGATAGCATCGCCAATTTTCAGCAGAAGGCTGTTTTCTTCAGGGACGCAGTTGAAGCACCAGGCATAATTATCGACCGATGGATCGAGCCCCAGCCGGCTCTTCATCCATTGGCCACCCCATGGACCGGGGTCGAAAAAAGGAACGACGCTGAAAGGCCGGTTGACTGCTCGCGTCAGGCCTGCAAGCACCGCCTTCCCCTCAACCATCTTAGGATTCTTGCGGTCATTAGTGTCAAGAACATAGTCCCACTTGTTCATCAGCTTCTTCTTTAGCCGGTCGCAGACTCTCCAGTCGACAAAATATCCCTGCTTGTACAAAAGCGACCAGTCATCGATGCTTCGGTTACTGACCCCGAGGTTATCGACGAGGTGCTCCCGCATGCGGAGTTGAATTTCCCACCTAGCCATGTCGGAGTAAACAAGGAGATCAAAACTATCGGCAACATGCGAAGCACCGACGCCGATGACGAACACCAGGCCGTTTTCGACCGACTGAATATTGGCGCGGGCATTTTTTACCCTCTGGGGATCGAAGTAATCTTCTATCTCCAACTTCGTCATGTGCCCGAAGATCCTATCGTCCGTAACGTCAGCATAAACCATTTGCCTGATCTTCTCTTCGGGCCACATGCAATCCTTCGACAGGATGACGAGGTCGGGACTGATTCGTGACATTAGGCTAGCGGTTGTCTCATCTTCGAGAACTCCCTGGTAGTATTCAACCACCACGGTTTTTCTCTTTTTGCCGAGCCGGGAAACATCCGCCAAAATCGTGTGCGAAACCTGTTCCCATCCGCGCGCGACAGAGTGGTCGCCTTCAACTGTTATGAACGGAAATTTTGTGAAATTACTCATCATCTGTATGACTGGAAAAACATTCCTCTTGATATGTCTTCTTTTCCGAACAGGGATAACAACTTTCGGCGTGTCTTCCGAGATCGCCGCCGACCGGCGGCGTGTCGGGCTGGTACTGCGGCGGCTACTGCGGGAAATAACATTCAGTCGCAAATCCTATCCGCGCGCTTTTCTTCTAGACAACAATTTTAATGATTTCAATATTATTATAGTTCCAATTGGCCCTTGAATCAAGAAGATGTTGCCGCGATCCTCCCAATTCAATCCGCGGCTTTAGCTCTGAAAACGCCGCCATACCCCCATTCAGGCCGATCAGCTTTATTGACCGACAAAGCATTCCCTATATATTTGTTTCCAATCACGTCATCCATGCTCCATCTGCCTGCTTCAACCCGCTGAGAACGAATTTGTCGCGCCTAAGACATTTTTGCCACATCAATAAGATGTACCCGAACAGGCGATTTCAAAACTTCACGCTCAACTTTCTTCCGTTATATGTCACACTTCTCTCCGCCCGGGAATTTCCTCCGAAGCCGACAGGCTCTTCGCGCGAAACAAGAATCACCTTGATAGTCCTCGCCAATAATACTCCTGGAAATTTGCCCGCGCGTTTCCCGATGGTCAACATCTTCTTTGCATCATCCCATCTGAATGCTATGTTCGAGTATATTCCCTTCTGATAATCGTTATTGCTGCCCTCATCCTCGTATAGTGAAAACTGTCCATCCTTACCTGCATACACGTACAAAGTAATTTCACCATTAGTCTTATCTTCGACATATTGGACATCTGGTCCTGCCGGAATTATCGCTCCTTCGCGCACAAACAACGGTATCTGATCCAGCGGCGCGTTCACCATCAAGTCATGCCCCCCGTCAAAATATTTGCCACTATAGAAGTCGTACCATCCGGTACCCTTCGGTAAATACACATTCTTACTCCTCTCCTCGTATGTCGTGACGGGCGCGACCAGAAGGGCTGGGCCGAACATGTATTCATCGCTGAGGTTTGCGACGCTGCTGTCAGATTGGAAATCCATGACGAGGGCACGCATTATCGTATAGTTCCGGAAGTAAACCATGCCTGCCAGCGAGTAGATATACGGCATCAACCTGTAACGAAGTTTTGTCACACGAACCATGGCATCGTACTCCGGGCTGTCAACGGGGGCGACATTGAATATCTCCCTGTAAGGATATTGCCCGTGGGAACGGTAGATGGGACAGAACACGCCGAACTCGTACCATCTTGTTAGAAGTTCGCGCCACTCCTTGAGATCTTTTCCTCCGACGTCGATAAACTTCTTCGGAACCGCGAAGCCGCCGATATCGGAGGTCCAGTATGGAAGCCCCGACATCGAGTAGTTCAGTCCGGCCGGTAGCTGTCCCTTCAAGTCTTGCCAGGTCGAGGCGATGTCCCCGCTCCATACGGCCGCGCCGTATCGCTGCGAGCCTGCGTATGCCGAACGGCTTAGTATGAAGACCCGCTTGTTCGAATTTGCCGACATGAGCCCCTCGTAGAACCCGCGGCATTGCTCAAGCGGATAGGCATCGAAGTACTCGCCCCCCGGGCCGAGGTAAGTTGGGTCCATCAGATGTTTCCTCGTCTTCATCGGAAGATTCGATTGAATATCAGGCTCGTCAGAATCGAGCCACCATGCGTCGAATCCGAGCGGATAGAGCTTTTCATCAACCATTTTCCAGAACAGTTGACGCGCGCCGGGATTGAACGCGACGTAAAATGTCGATAGGTACCCTTTGCCTACCCAGTCTCTGTTCTTCAAGTTCAGGTTTCCCTTGTAAAGATATCCCCTATCCATCATCCTGTCGAAATTCTTTACTCCTTCATAAAATTTTGCCCAGACGGATATCACTATATGTTCGTGGAGCCTGTGGACTTCATCGACCATCGCCTTTGGATTGGGATAGCGTGTGCTGTCGAATTCCATGCTTCCCCATTCACTCTCGGGCCAGTAGAACCAATCCTGCACGATATTGTCAAATGGAATCTTAAGCTCCCGATATTCTTTCGCCACATCGAGAAGTTCGTCCTGCGTCTTATACCTTTCCCTGCTCTGCCAGAAACCGAAGGCCCACTTCGGAGGGATGAGCGCCTTTCCCGTGAGCTCCCTGTAACCGCTTATGATGCTGTCGATATCACTGCCGTATATGAAATAATAGTCGAGCTGGCGGGCGTATTCCGAATAGAGCGACAACTCATTTTGTTCGTCTAAAGGAATTGGCGTCTTGACCTTCAAAGAAATGAAGGCCTCACTCCCATCGGGATTCCACTCGACGCGGATCGGATACTTCCTTCCTTTTTCAAGCGGCAGACTGAAGAGATGGACAAAAGCGTTCCACGATTGTCGCCAGCGATCTACCAGAAGCTTGTTATCGATCCACATCTTGCAGTGGCCCGCGGCGTAGAGACGAAAATAGTATAGCCCGGTAGAATCAGGCTCGAGGGTGCCATTCCAATTGACTTCGCCTCCGGCGAGCGAATATCCTTCAGGAAGCTTCTTGAGATCCGGAATGAATTCGTAATCGATTTCATATTCATCTCGCTCGATTTCGGTCTTGGAAGCATCGGACTCCCTGGTATATCGCGCAGTCAGCCCACTTTTTTTCCCGTTCGTGGAAAAGAGCTTGAAAGCTGCCGAGAGGTTCGCGTAGTCTCGCGGGTCGCCGAACTTGGAGCGAGAGTTGTTGTCCCATAATATGCCGTAATGCCTGCTCGATACGACGAACGGAATCGAAATTTTAGTATTGTACTGGTACAGATCGACATCCTGCCCTTTGAAGTTGAAGAGCCCCTCCTGCTGCTGGCCAAGCCCGTAGAACGCTTCCTCCTGCGGCGATTGGAACTCATCGCGTATCCTGAAAAGATGTTTTCCTTCAAGAGTCACCGACTCAATCATCTTCCCACCGTTCTTCAGCTCCGTTAGTATAGGAGTCCCATCCGCATCGCAGAACTGAACAGAACCCGTTATCTTCGAGACCCTGACTTGAAGCTTCGCGGTTCGTACGATGACTTCTCCGCTCGAATCGGTGGCGCTCCACTTCGCCACCGGCAGCTTCCCCTTAACGATCATCAGACTTTCGAACTTTGGAAAATCAGGAGCGTTGACGGCCGTGACACGAATTATGCTGCGCGTGATCGGCTCGACACAAACGAGTCTGGCGCCATTCGTCACAGGATCCGCAACCGTTACAATCACGGCCCTCTTGGTTAGCCTGTAATTGTTCTGCGCCATCGCGGAAAGTGCGCATACTCCCGAGATAAAAAGAACTAGCGATACACTTTTGGCGCACGGGGCAAACATTACAGAAGCAGCGCGCTCGATCGCCATCGACTTACTTGCATGCCCCCAGTTTGGAAAACAGAAATTCGCCATCCTGGGAACTCCTCTTGAAAGATCTAACTAACGCATGGGAGTTTCTCAAAACCACCGGATCATTCGCGAATCATCCGGCCGGTCTCGCACAAGTTCAGGGAATTTCGACGATGAAGCAGTCCGAGTCATGCTCGGATGAAACACGGTACTCCTTCAGGAATGCCGGGAGAAAAAAAGAGTCTCCTTTGGAGAAACTCTTCAGGTGATCCACACCGGCGTAATTCCACACGACCTCAATCTCACCGCCAGCCACGAGGCAAATGGAAGGCCGCTCGTTGGTTCTGCAGACCTTCCTGAATCCTTCCTTTTTTAATAGTCGCGTGATCCGAAATTCCTCAGCCTTCGTTTTGTAGACGACTTCGCCGGACTTCGGATCCGGGTTGATGACGCCTGCTCCTAAGAATTCGAATTTCATTATCTCAAGGAGCGTGGCGATATCCTTGAATTTATTCGTGAGACCCGCCCTAACGACGTTATCGGAATTCGCCATGCATTCGATGATGTTTCCCTCGATGTATGCGTGTGGGACGCCCGCATCCGTGAATATTGCCTGGCCAGGCTTTAGCTGTACCATGTTGAAGAAAAAGAAAGAGAGAAGTCCGACGTCGTCTCCGTAGATTTCGTACTGCGCGAGGAACTGTTCTTCCTCAGGACTCCGAGTAACTTTCCGCTGGAGACGTTCGCGAATCTTGCGCACGCATGTGGATAGCTGCTCCTTGTCCTCTCCCTTCGCCATTATTTCAGAATAGAGCCCCTTGATCGCATCTTCCGCTGGTTCCGTATTCGTTCGATCCACAACACGCGCGTAGAGCTTTTCATCCGCAAACCCGGCTATCTCTGGAACTGAACGAAGTGTCTCGGCTATTTCCCTTGTCGGTTTGAATCCTACAAGCGCGCTGAGGTGATCGAGCGAAATTGCAATCTCAGGCTTATGGTTGTCGTCGGGATAATGCTCTGGATGGGCCGCGTGCAGCTTCACGGCCTCGCTCTTGTTCGGATGGGCCTGGATCGAGAGGGCATGCGCCGCAGATAGCACTTTCAAAAGAAAAGGAAGCGTCCCGGAGAATTTGTCGTAGACATATTGGCCGAGGCTTTCAAGTCCGTATTGCGCGATCACCTCATTGAGAGGTATGCGTCGGCTGCCGAGTTCTATTTCCGAAGGCGCCTTGGGATGCGAGCCTATCCAGAGTTCCGCGTAGGGGGTGTCAGGGAGTGCCTGCTGTCCGAGTAATTTCGGAATAAAAGCGTTTCCGTCACGGGTTCCCCACTCATAGTTCTGAATCTTATTAAAGAGCTTGTAGGGTTGTGGAATGAATTCGATCAAATATCCTCCCGGGAAGCTAAGACCATTTTCTGGGATAAATTTCTTGTTACGACGTAAAGATAACAAATAGCTTCGATGTAATGAAAGACAGCCTCCGGTGTGAATGCAACAATTTCGCCATCGCCGTCAAAAGCATGCATAATCGGCGGAGGCAATTCGATAAAAGCCCTGCGAATTTTCGGAGTCTACTTCACCGAACTCATTTCAAGCGATTCTGCGGGTAATTTAAAGAGTAAGTGAAGTCAGGTTGATCTGCTCAATGACTCTTCAGCAAGAGTACCCCTTCGATGACTCAATATCAATGGCGAGACAGCGCATCCGCTATTCACCACGGAGGCGAGTCGCTGTAGAGCAAAGCTATTGTGAAGTCAGCCGAAAACCACGGTTTTTCTTCCGTGTACCAGCACCCTGTCCTCAAGATGCAATTGCACTCCGCGGGCGAGGACGAGTCTTTCCAAGTCCCTTCCTTTGCGGATCAAGTCCTCGAGCGAGTCCCTGTGCGAAACGCGAGCGATATCCTGCTCGATTATGGGCCCCTCATCCAATAGATCCGTCACGTAATGCGACGTAGCGCCGATGATCTTCACCCCGCGGTCGAACGCTTTCCCGTACGGGTTCGCTCCCGCAAACGCAGGGAGAAAAGAGTGATGAATGTTCACGATCCTCTCAGGATATTTCTTGACAAACGCCGGAGAGAGTATCTGCATGTACCTTGCGAGGACGATCGTATCCACTTGTTCCCTCTCAAGAAGCGTGAGCTGCTGCGCTTCGACCTCTTCCTTGTTCTCTTTCGTCATTGGAAACACGTGGAATGGGATTTCGTAACGCTCCGCGATTGGACGAAGATCCGCGTGATTGGAGACGATGACCGGAATTTCGGCTTCGAACTCTCCGAGCTCGAGTCGCCAGAGTATTTCCTGCAGACAGTGTCCTAGCTTTGAAACGAATATAGACAGCCTGCGCTTCTTGTCGTTGAGCCTGATCGTCCACCTTGCACCGTATTCGCATGCCAGCGGTAGGATAGCATCATTGAGCTTGTCGGGAGAAACACTGAAGCCTCTCATGTCCCACTCGACACGGAGGAAAAAAGTATTGTCGCTCCGGTCGACGTGCTCGTCGAGGTCTATTATGTTTCCGCCGCGTTCGTAGAGGAATTGAGATATTCTCGCGACGAGTCCTTTCTTGTCGGGGCACGACCAAAGCAAGACTGCGGAGAGTCCATGATCGGAGGGGCCGCGTTTCCCACCTTCGCAACCTTTGGCACCAGATGCGTCGCCGAGATTGTTCATCTAGAATCTACTTCCCCGCGAG
>JAJYRM010000037.1 GCA_021794075.1 Bacteroidota bacterium
GAACAACGCAAGGAGGAATGGTATCGCGAAGTATCTTGTCGGGAAGCCCGCACGACCGTCATACCATCCTTTCGGAGCATTTATAAATGCGACGGGCGCATTCTGTATATCTCCGGCACGGCCAATGAAATTCCAACCGAGATAACGAAGGTACATCTGGTCAAGCTGGTAACCGAGAAAATAGTCTAAGTCGGACGAATATTTTTGATATCCAGCCTGATATTCAGCCTGGCTGCTCCAACGCCGCGGCCAGAAAATTGGCTGTGAGCCATATTGGTCACGGTTCAGATAACCGACTAGCGCCTTCAAGTTACTCGGGTTGTCTTCATTTATTGGTGGGTGAGAATTTGCGCGGATGTATACGAGGGCGTAAGTGGAATAGCCGAGGACTATGAAGAGTCCCGCAAGGATGGATGTGTTCAGTATCCATCTCTTCGCCTTCTGCGCCTTGTAAGCCCCATAGATGGCCGCAATCACGAGACCCGGCGGAATCAGCTGTATGATGAAACTGTGCTTAATATCGAACGGCCCGAAGCTCACATCGCCGTGCAATATCGCCGCGATCCATTTTACAATTCCCGGATATATGATAAAGAACCCGAGCAGTGCTATGATCCCAAATCTTATGAACGTCTTCCACTCGAATTCGTAATACCTGAAGTAGATCAAGAGGGCCACAGTGAAAAATACTATTATGCTCAGCACGTGAATGCCTATCGAAAGCCCGATCGCGTACGCCGCGAGTAACAAGTATTTTTGGCTCCCCGGTTCGTCGGCCTTGTCGAACCACACCATCCCGAGCCATAGTATCAACGCTATAAAAAATAGTGCGGTGGCAAATAAACTCGACTCTACCGCGTTGAACCAGATGGAGTCGCACACCGATAATATCAGGGCGCCTATGGCAGCGGATCCGAAAACAACTATCGCTCCTTCTCCGTCGTTAGGGAAACCTTTCCATCGGGATATGACTTTTACGCCGACCAGATAGAGGAGCATCATGGCAAGCGCGCTTGTAAGGGAGGAGACCAGGTTGAATCGCATCGCCGGATCATGAACGTATGGCGTCATCATCGCGATCCTTCCGAGGAGTGTCCACAATGGGGCGCCAGGCGGATGAGGCACCTCCATCGCGGGTGACGTTGCGGCATATTCACCGCAATCCCAAAAGGCGACCGATGATTGCGCGGTCATACCGTACATGAAAAGTGTGACAACAAAGATCGCGAGCGCTATGTAGCGGTGGAGGTGCTTGAAATTCATTTTGCGTCCAATGGTTTTGTTGACTCAGTGGATTCTATGTTACATTCGAACTGATGAAAAAACAAGGTAATCCTTGCAGGGATGACGACTTCCAGAATGCCAGATTCCGTGAAAAACTTGCACGAATTTGACAAAGTTCATATTATCAATAGGTGATTTGAATGGGCCAAACGTGAACCATATTGCAAAAGATTTTGTACTTCCCAGTGTCATGGTGCTTTTATGTTTGTCCAATTCATTCGCTGCTCCGCCGCAAAATGATTCCGTTCTCCCAGTCTTAACGCTTGCTCCCGGTTCCCAAGTCACGGCAGTTAGCCGGGAAGGTTATTTTACAGAACCTTCCATCGCAATCAACTACAGAAACCCCAGGCAAATTACCGTTGTGTACCAGCGAAATGTTTCCGCCGCCTACTCAACCGACGGCGGGATTCATTGGAGTCGATCAACGGGGCTCGCGATTCCATCGTACCGCGTATCGGGTGACGTCTCGGTGGTGTACGATAACAAGGGGCACGCAATCATGTCATGCATCGCATTCGACAAGCTGGGCACTGAAGACTATTGGGGGCACGACGCGACAAGGAACGGGATTTTCGTGAAGCGCTCTCTAGACGGCGGGAAGAGATGGGAGGCGGCTGCGATAGTTGTGGACTCCCAGGGGACGAAACAGGGCATCCCGTTCGAGGATAAACCTTATATCGTCGCCGACAACACTAGCGGTCCTTTCGCGGGGAACTTGTACATAGGCTGGACGGAGTGGAGACTGACAAAGTCCGTGATGCTTTTTTCACGCTCGACCGATGACGGCGTAACATGGTCCAAACCGATGGACATAAGTGATGTCCATGGTTTGCCGCGCGACGATAACGGCGGTCTGGAAGGATTCGACGGGACGGTTACTCCGGACGGTGTGCTCCATTTCGTATGGACAAACGGTGACCATATCATTTACAAGACTTCAAGCGACGGAGGAAAGACATTTACCCCGGATCGCGCGATCATAAAAACCGCCGCGGCTATGTTCAAACCCGCTAACGTGTATCGCGGAAATGGCTTCCCTCAAATTGCCTCCGACGATCGCGGACGCCTGTACGTCACCTGGAGTGACTTCCGAAATGGAGACATTGACGTATTCGAATCGCGCTCATCCGATTCCGGTGAAGTCTGGTCGCGGCCCGTGCGAGTGAACAACGATCCTTTGCACGACGGAGCGGACCAGTTTATGCAATGGCTCGCGGTCGACAGGGCGACAGGCGATGTTTACGTTCTCTTTTATGACCGCAGGATGGATCCACTGAACGTGCGGGCTTGGGTCGTTGTCGCGCGATCCAATAACTTTGGCAGGACTTTCAGTAATTACTTAATGGGCAACTCGTCATTCATACCGGACGGCGCATTTATCGGAGACTACAACGGCATCGCCGCGTTCGACGGACGAGTATATGGAGCGTGGACCGTACAGATTCCAAGAATTGAAAATAAAAGAAATGATGCCACGGTCGTTAAAGTCGGCGCGGCTAATTTCAACGAGATAAAGTAAGTACCAGGGACTCGTCCTTAGAGTTCCGCTTTGTATATAGATTCAGAATGAAATCTAATACGGCTGTGAATGTGCCCGTAGATTCCGGGGGCATCAGAGTCGTGGGCATCGGCGCTCAACTTGCGTGAGAAGTTCCAGATAGATGAACATCTATGGAAACGTATTCGCAATATTCAGAAAAGAAAATTCGAAAGGAAGTTTGGTTAATACTATGAGTATGAGCCAGTTAGCGAATTCGATAGCCGAATCGCCGACACTGAAGCTTAATGAAGAAGCCAGGGTGCTGAAAGAAAAGGGCGAAGCGGTAATTCACCTCGGAGCGGGTGAACCTAAAAACAAGGCTCCACTATCCGCAATCCTCAGTGCGGCGGCAAAACTTAATACTGCAGAAGTCAAGTACACGCCTACCGACGGGATTCCTTCCCTCAAGAAGGCGATCATAAAGTACACTGAAGAAAATTATGACAGGATTGTCGCTCCCGAAAATGTGATTGTCTCGGCCGGTGCAAAACAATCAGTCTATAACATTCTCTACTCGATCATAAACCCCCAGGACGAAGTCGTAATCCTCGCGCCTTACTGGGTCAGCTATCCGGAGATGGTGCGGATGGTGTACGGCGTCCCCGTTATCGCCACTCCGGAAGATGGCGGGTTTTATCCGAGGATGGAAGATGTGATGAAGGCCGTCAGCAGCTACACGAAGGCCATCATCGTCAACAGCCCGAACAATCCTTCGGGCGTGATGTACCCGGAGGAGTTTATTGCAGAGCTGGTCGAGTTCTGCGAGAAGAAGGATATCTACATCATCATGGACGATATTTATCACAAGCTCGTCTTTGACGGCAAGAAAGCTCCTTCGGCTTACAAGCACACAAAAAAGGACATTGAGTCGACGCACGTCATCGTCGTGAACGGGGTGTCGAAGCTCTACGGCATGACCGGCTTCAGGATCGGTTGGGCGATAGCCAACAGAAAACTGACCCAGATCATGACGAATGTCCAGAGTCAGATCACATCGTGCACAGCTGTGCTTCTTCAGGCGGCCGCCGAGGGCGCGCTGACTGGGCTGCAAAGCGTGGTCGAGAGCCTTCGCATGACTCTTGAGAATAACAGGAACGTCATGATGGAGGAGTTGAGATCTTTCGACGGAGTGAAGACTGTGAAGCCGGACGGCACTTACTACTGTCTGCCGGATTTTAGCGCTTACTCGAGAGATTCGGTCGCGCTCTCCAAGATGCTCCTTAACAAAGCGCTTGTCGTTACGGTGCCGGGAAAAGAATTCGGAATGGAAGGCCATTTGAGGTTAAGCTATGCCGGTTCGTTGAAGGACGTGACCGAGGGGATTGCCCGAATAAAGTGGGCACTCGATCCCAATTCGCCCAAAGAGATATACATCGGAGAACGAAAACTAATGAGGGATTGGTTATGAACAACCTGCTAAATATAAAAACACCCGCTGAAGGTGAAGCCAAAGCTCTAAAGAGCGATTATGGGCTGGATAACCACGGCATCTTCAACCTAAGGATGTCGTATTGGAATCTACCCACTGAAGCTCTTTACGAGGAGATAGCCTTCAGGGGAGAGGGGCGGATAACGCGCCTCGGGCCCGTCGTCGCCTTCACGGGAAAACACACCGCCCGCTCGGCGAGTGACAAATATATCGTCCGTGAACCATCGACCGAAGAACATATCTGGTGGGGACAGTACAACAAGCCTTTTCCACCGGACAAGTTCGACGGGCTGTACAACCGCCTTCTGGGTTTCATGCAGGGGCGGGACATGTTCGTCCAGGACTGTTACGTTGGCGCGGATTCGCAGTACCAAATGCCGATTCGCGTCATCACGGAGAAAGCATGGCACGCGATGTTCGCACGCAACATGTTTATACTCCCGGAGACCAACGAAGATTACCGCAGGCACGTTCCGGACTTCACTGTCATTGCCGTACCATCTTTCAAAGCGATTCCACAGATCGACGCTACAGCGAGCGAAACTTTCATAATACTGAACTTCGCCCGCCGAATCTGCATCATCGGAAACACCGCGTACGCCGGTGAGATAAAGAAATCTGTCTTCACGATAATGAATTATCTGATGCCGCTTCAGGGAGTGATGTCGATGCACAGTTCCGCCAACATTGGCGACGACGGAAACAGCGCGATCTTCTTCGGTTTGTCTGGAACGGGGAAGACAACCCTGTCAGCAGATCCCAAACGAAGGCTGATCGGCGACGACGAGCACGGCTGGAGCGACGAGGGGGTCTTCAACTATGAAGGCGGATGCTACGCAAAGGTGATACGTCTTTCCGAGTCGGCGGAGCCGGAAATCTACGCTACGACAAGTATGTTCGGCACGGTGCTGGAAAACGTCGTGTTCGATAACGTGACGCGAACGATAGATCTCAATGATGAGACGGTTACTGAAAACACACGCGCGTCTTATCCGCTCGATTATATCGCGAACGCGGTACCGGAGAAGAAGGGAGGACATCCGAAAAACATTATCCTTCTCACCTGCGACGCGTCCGGAGTCATGCCTCCGATTTCCAGGCTGAGTCCGGATCAGGCAATATACCAGTTCATATCGGGCTATACATCAAAGATTGCAGGCACTGAAGTCGGTCTCGGCAAGGAGCCTGAGCTTACGTTCAGCACATGTTTCGGCGCACCATTCATGGTACACCATCCGATGTTTTACGCGGACATTCTAAGACGGAAGATCGTCAACCATGGCGTCAACTGCTGGCTCCTCAACACGGGCTGGATTGGCGGCGCGTTCGGGGTCGGCAAAAGGATCAGCATTGGGTATACTCGCACGCTGCTGAACGCCGCTCTAAACGGCGCCCTTGTGAAATCGAAATTTGTCACGGATCCCGTCTTCGGTTTCCAGGTCCCAACCAACTGTGAAGGCGTTCCTGCAAACATACTCGATCCTTCCGGATCGTGGCCGAGCAAGGATGAGTACATGAAGAAGTACAGACAACTCGCGATGAGGTTCGTCGAGAACTTCAAGAAGTTCGAGCCCGGATGTCCTCCCGAAATAATAAGCGCCGGTCCGAAGCTGTAACATTGCACAACGATCATTAACTATCAGCGTTTACTGCGGTAGATGCATGGCCGCTGAGAAGAATTCGTTGGCGGATTGGCGGAGACCTCAAGGTCTCCGCCAATCTCTGTCAATCTTGCCCCTCTGTTATGTCGATTGTGTCCTGTCATCTGCATTGTCAAACATTGGATAATGGCTCACTTCGCTTTATAGATGGTCTTGAAGACGAATTATGCAGGATTTTTTTCTCTTATCTCGTATCTCAAAAGACCCTTCTATTTGTATATTTCCGTGTCTGGGTGATTCCGCTTGTGGCATTCGCTTAATCGTGATTGTTCATCCGGTTCGTCAATCACGCTTTCCGCAGCCTTCAAATTTGGAACAATCTCCTGTTTTGCGTAAATTTTCAGGCAAAAAATGAACCTTTTGTCGCATGTTTGAACAAATTTCAGAGAAATTCGAAGGCATTTTCCACCGGCTGAGTGGACAGGCGCGCATCTCAGAGGAGAACGTCACAGATGCCGTGAGAGAAGTGCGTCGTGCCCTTCTTGAGGGCGATGTCAACTACAAGGTCGCGCGTTCATTTACGGAAGAAGTCCAGAAGAAGGCTATTGGTAAAGATGTCGTAAAGAGCCTCAACCCGGGACAAGTTTTCGTAAAGATCGTCTATGACGAGTTAGTCCAGCTTCTGGGCGGTACTACAAGCGAGCTCGATCTCAGCCAGGATATCCCGACGGTAATTATGATCGCGGGACTTCAGGGTTCAGGTAAGACGACTTTCGCCGCGAAGCTCGCCAACCATCTCAAGTCGAAAGGGAGATACCCTCTTCTTGTCGCGTGCGATGTTCACAGGCCAGCGGCTATAGACCAGCTAGAAACTCTCGGCCAGCAAATAGGAGTCCCGGTCTATCTCGAGCGTGGAGCTTCCGCCGTTGATATAGCGTCGAAGTCGGTCGACTACGCTAGGAAGAATGCTCGGGACATCGCTATCATCGATACGGCGGGCCGCTTGCACGTCGATGAGGAGATGATGGCGGAGGCCGAAAGCGTCCGTTCCGCGGTTAAGCCTCACCAGATACTATTTGTGGTCGACTCGATGACCGGCCAGGACGCCGTGAACACGGCTCAGGAGTTCAACAGACGTCTCGACTTCAACGGTGTCGTTCTGACCAAGCTCGACGGCGACGCGCGCGGTGGAGCTGCGCTGTCCATAAGATCCGTTGTCCAGAAGCCGATCAAGTTCGTGAGTCTTGGCGAGAAACTCGATCAGCTCGAAGTATTCCACCCGGACAGGATGGCCTCGCGAATACTCGGGATGGGAGATGTCGTAACACTCGTCGAAAAAGTGCAGGAGCAGGTCGACGAGAAGAAGGCCGCGAAGCTTGAGGAAAGGCTACGAAAGAACGAGTTCACGCTTGAAGATTTCAGAGATCAGCTCAAACAAATCAAGAAGATGGGACCGCTTCAGGATGTACTCTCGATGATACCTGGAGTGTCAAGCGCGATGAGGAATGCCACATTCGACGACAAGGCTCTGGTAAGGATCGAAGCCATAATCAACTCAATGACGATCTCCGAGAGAGAGAAACCGCACATCATAGATGGAAGGCGGAGGAAGAGAATCGCGGCGGGGAGCGGCACATCAGTTCAAGAAATAAACAGGCTTTTGAAGCAGTTCGCCGAAATGCAGAAGATGTTCAAGACGCTTTCTAAAGGAAGGCTCGGTCGGGCGGCTGCATTGGCAAACATGCGTTTTAGATGAGCGCCAACATGATCATGAAAAAAGCGCGTCACATTGATCGCGGCGCAGATGAATTTGTCAAACTTTTGACGCTACTTTAAAAAATCCGGAGGATAATTTGGCGGTAAGGTTAAGACTACGAAAGACAGGAAGAAAGAACCAACCAGCTTACAAGGTGGTGGCGGCGGATTCAAGATTTCCGCGCGACGGTCGATTTCTGGAAACAGTTGGGACATACAACCCATTGAAGAACCCTGCAGAGATTAGGTTCGACGAGCAAAAAGCTTTCAAGTGGTTGAAGCGCGGAGCGCTCCCGACCGACACTGTTCGTAGTCTGCTTCGTAAAACAGGTTTGTGGTACAAGTGGTACCTGATGAAAAAGGGCCTAGATGAGTCTGCCGTTGCTCAGAAGCTAGCTGAGTGGCAGGCCAATCAGGAAGGCAAGCTCGCACGTGAGGCTGCGCGTAAGCAGCGACGCAGGGCGTCCAGGAAGGCAAAGAAAGCGGCTCCTCCCGCAGCGGGAGCGGAAGCTGCAGCAGCGCCGGCACCGGCCAGCGGTCAGCCCGCCTAGGTTTCGTCCTCTGAGCTTTGAGTTTAGTCGAGGCCCGTCGTCTCATGCCGGTTCGGAGAGCATCTTTGTAATAAGAACCGACCTGACGTTGTACCGACGAAGCTTCAGCTAATTTTCTCCCGGCTCTCGCGGGAGAGTAACTAAAGCGGTCCGCCCGCGATGGACGGACGGACAGTTATCAGGCTCATGTGAGACTCGTCAGCGATTTCATTCTTTCTGGGAATCGCCGACGAGCAGGAAAAGGAGGTCCGCAATGCATGACTTCGTTGATTATGTGGTTAGAAAACTGGTGGACAAACCTGATAGCGTTCAATTGACCGAAGAGGAGAAAGAGGCCAATAAGGTAGTCTTCGAACTTAAGGTCGATCAGGAGGATGTAGGCAAGGTGATCGGTCGAAAAGGAAGGACTGCCAACGCGATCCGAACATTGTTGAGCGCCGTTGCCGCAAGAGAGGGCAAGCGAGCGATTCTGGAGATCGTCGACAAGTAGTTCCCCCGCGCAGAACTTAATCCTCAGGTTTACTGCTCAGGTCCGCGGGAAGCCGGATTTCCGGCTGCCTCACGGCAAAGGGATGCCTTGTCACAACAAAAGATGAACATGGACGAATTGATTCTCATTGGCATAGCCAGAAAAGTGCGCGGGAATAAAGGAGATCTTAAGATCGAGTCCATGAGTGATTTTCCGGAAAGATTTGAAGGGCTTCTCGACGTCTTTGTTCGGAAGCCAAACACGACCGATGCCGTAAAAATGAGACTCGAAAAGAGTGAATTCGTGAAGAATTATGCTGTGATGAAATTGAAGGGAGTGGATTCGTACGACGATGCCGCCGCCTATCTCGGTTCTGAGATACTCGTTCCTGAATCGGATAGGGTGTCTCCGCCCGAGGGGACTTATTTCGTCGATTCACTGATCGGGATGAAGGTGGTGAGCGCCGCCGGAGAGAAGCTGGGCACAGTTGAAAACGTGCTGTCGAATCTTAAGCAAAGTATTCTTCTCATCAGCTCTGTGGACGGAAAAGAAATCAATATTCCATTTGTTAACGCCTTTGTTAAGAAAGTTGACGAGACGTCCCAGGAAATTACGATCGAACTTATTGATGGCCTTATAGAGGACACGGTTGGCAAACGGGAGATCGTCCGTTGAGAATCGACATCATAACAGCCTTTCCCAAAATGCTGGAGAGCCCTCTAGGCGAGAGTATGCTGAAGAAGGCGCAGGAAAGGAATGTTGTAGAAGTCGTTGTGCATGATCTTAGAGATTTCGCCCACGATAAGCACAAAACTGTAGACGATTCGCCTTACGGCGGCGGAGCGGGAATGGTGCTTAAACCGGAACCGGTGTTTGAGGCCGTCGAGAAACTCCTTTCGGAGCGATCATACGAGGATGTTATTCTCCTTGCCGCAGACGGCGATACGTTCACTCAAAAGGCAGCGAACCAGCTTTCGCTGAAGAACAATCTGCTGTTCATTTGCGGCCACTACAAAGGAGTGGACGAGCGCATCAGGGAAAGTATTGTCACGCGAGAAATCTCGATAGGAGATTACGTCCTTACAGGAGGCGAGATCGCGGCACTCACCGTGATCGATGCGATTGTAAGGTTGCTCCCCGGAGCTTTGGGAGACAGCGAGAGCGCGCTAAATGATTCCTTTCAGACCGGACTACTGGACTCGCCGCAGTATACGCGGCCTGCGGAGTTCAGGGGAATGAAAGTTCCGGATGTCCTCCTCGCGGGAGACCACGAAGAGGTGAGAAAATGGCGCGAACAGAAGAGTATCGAAAGAACTTCACGTCGCAGGCCCGATTTATTGGAGAAATATTTTTCGGAGTCCGGTGCCGGAAAGGCGCAGGCCCAAAAGTTTTGAGAAAATGGAGAAATAAAAATGAACAAAATCTCGTTAGTTGAAGCAGCGCATATCAAAACAGACCTGCCGAAATTCCGGCCGGGGGATACCGTTAACGTCCACTTCCGCGTCATTGAAGGTGACAAGGAGAGAATCCAGGACTTTGAAGGGATAGTCATCAGCCGTCGCGGCGCGGGGTTGAAAGAGACTTTCACGGTGAGAAAGATTTCAAACGGCGTCGGGGTCGAAAGGATCTTCCCGATTCATTCACCTCGCATCGCTAAGATCGAGTTAGTCCGCGGTGGAAAGGTAAGACGCGCGAAGCTTTTCTATCTCAGGGAGCTTGCAAGCAAAGCGGTTCGTCAGAAGACTACCTGACGTTTTTTTTTCATCAGGTTGGACGCCGGAGCTGGACTCGTCAAATTTGAGGAGGGACAAGTTCCGGTGTCTTATCCAGGAGTGATAGGAGAGAGATGCTGGATCTGCAGGAAATCGACGCGTTCACAGACTTAGAGGATATCCGGCAGAAGGTTGAGTCGGGCGAAAGGCTGTCCCGCGAGGATGGGGTCAGGCTGTACAAGACAAATAACCTTCTGGCGCTCGGGTACATGGCTAATCAAGTTCGTGAAAAATTGAATGGATCGAGGACGTACTTCGTTAAGAATTACTATCTGAACTATTCCAACATTTGCGAGCTCGACTGCAAGTTCTGCTCGTTCTACCGTAAGGAGGGACAGGAAGGCGCGTTCCTGATGAGCCTCGACGATATCTTCAAAGTCGTCGAGAGCGACAAAGAGAACATCACCGAGATGCACATGGTGGGGGGATTGCACAACGGTCTCCCGTATGACTATTACCTGAATCTCTTGCGCGGGATAAAGAAGATAGATTCGAGAATTCACATCAAGGCGTTCACCGCCGTTGAAATAGAATTCTTTGCCAGGCTATACGGCCTTTCGGTCGAGAGGGTGTTGCTGGATTTAAAGGAAGCGGGTCTGGACGCGATGCCGGGCGGCGGCGCCGAGATATTCAGCGATCGAGTCCGCGCGAAAATGTTTGCCGACAAGATTGGCGCAGATCAGTGGATCAGCGTGATCAAAACCGCGCACAGGCTCGGCATCCCTTCAAACGCTACTATGCTCTATGGTCACATGGAAACCATCGAGGAGCGGGTCGACCATCTCATTCGACTACGCGAAGTTCAGGACGAAACCAAAGGCTTCTTTGCGTTCATTCCGCTGGCTTATCACCCTCACATTGAAGACTCGACACAATGGGCAACCGGATTCGATAACCTAAAGAGCATCGCCGTTAGCAGATTGATGTTGGACAACTTCCCGCATATTAAGGCGTACTGGATCTCAATGGGGCCTAAGGTGGCACAGATAAGCCTAGGGTTCGGCGCTGATGATCTGGACGGGACGGTCCGCGACGAGCATGTCTTCAGAATGGCGGGCGCGTCGACGGAGACCTCCCTCACGAAGCGGCAGCTTGTCAAGCTCATCAAAGATGCCGGAAGAATTCCCATCGAGCGGGACGCCTTGTATAATACACTAGAAAGCTTTTCCTGAGCTAACAAGCACGGGAAAATGTAGGTAAGAAAATGGCAGCTCCAAAAGATCGCAGCGGGAAAAAAAGGCTGGGCGCGGTTAGTTTTCTGAATACCAAGCCGCTCATTTACGGCATCGAGAAGAATCTTTTCCCTCACAATTTCGAGATTATCAAAGCGATACCGTCGTCACTCGCAGTCGAACTCAACGCCGGTAAACTCGACGTCGCGTTGATTCCAACCATTGCCTACGCCAGGAATAGCCCCACACTGAGGATTGTGCCGGAATGCGGGATCATAGCCCACGGCGAAGTGAACAGTATTCGCCTATACTTCAACAAAGATTTGAAAAGCATACGCACCGTCGCGCTGGACATTAGTTCGATGACGTCTGTCGTGCTCACGAAGATTATTCTGGCGGAGAGATATGAGATTAAGCCTGAATTCATCGCCGCTCAGCCAGATGTGAACAAAATGCTCGCTTCCGCGGACGCGGCTCTCGTTATCGGTGATGCCGCTCTTTTTAAGACGAAGTCAGCCGGCGCGATGTATCTGGACCTGGCGGAAGAGTGGCGCGACATGACCGGCCTCCCGTTTGTTTTCGCTGTCTGGGCGGGGAGGGAAAAAGCCATAAGCCTTGATGATACCCAGGCAATAATTTCATCCAAGAATCTCGGGATGGACAATATCGATGACGTCTGCCGAGCGGCCACCGCCGAATACGACGCGAATTTTTCACTGGTTAAGTCGTATCTAACCGAAAATATACAGTTTGACCTGGGAGAAGAAGAGATTGCCGGAATGAAGCAATACTTCGAGCTCGCGTACTATCACGGCGCGCTTGAATACTTGCCGCTCCTGAATTTCTACCCGCTTGAGTCGCCCGCTGAGGAGTCGTCCTCGCACGTTTAGCGATTTGTAACAATTTTCCCCGATTTCGTAGATTCCTTGAGAAAAAGGAGCTTTTGAAATGAAATGGCTGCTACCCCTTCTCATGTCTTTGACTCTGTTAACCGCTACGACTCCTGTTTCCGCCCAGGAGGTCGACTCGGCCGCTTCTGATCAGGGTGGTATCATCGACTCTCTTAGGACCCAGATGCGCGGGATAGAAAAATCTTACATGTTGCTCAAAGAGCGCACAGACTCTACCAAGCACTTCACTGAAGCCGACAGGCTCGAGCTCGAGAAGCTGTCGCAGGAAATGACTTCTATAGGGGAACAGCTGAAGCATCTTACTGAGAATGCTGCTCGACTCGCGAATGACGCAGCTGATGTTTACGACCTGAAAAATGCCGTGATCGAAAATGGCGACTACACAATCTCAGATAACGAAGTAGTGAACCATGATGTCAAAGTTCTTAACGGTGATGCATTCATTCACGGCACACTGAAAGGAAGCATTGTGGTTGTGAACGGTGATGCGTATGTCCGGAACGGCGCGAAGGTAACCGGAGACGTGATCGTGGTGAACGGCAAGGTCCACGTCAGCCGGAACGCGGAGGTCGAAGGGAACGTCATAGAGCGCGGCGGCGCGGATCTTGAAATGAGGCGCGATCTCACCGAGAAGCTTCACATACTTAGCAATCCTGACATATGGTCGAAGCCCAGCTTTCTGTTCAACAGGCTCGCGGCTGATTACAACCGCGTAGATGGACTATTCCTGGGAATAGGTCAACGCAGGGAATTTTACTGGAGCGGCGCTGAGAGTTTCTCGCCTTACGGATTCGTCGGCTATGCTTTTGCTCTGCATAGGTGGCGATATGAGGTAGGATTGGATAAATGGTTCGGAAACCGGGACAGATTCGAAGCGGGCATTGAGGCGCATTCGTTGACCGATTCCAAGGATTATTGGATAATAGGTCCAAAAGAAAATTCACTGTACTCGATTCTCGCGAAAGAAGATTTCATGGACTACTTCTCGAGAGATGGGATGTCGGTCCACGTAGCGCAATACTATGAAATGAATTCACGCATAAAGGTGAGTTTTGATGTCGACAAGTACTCCTCATTATCCAATATGACCAACTGGTCTATCTTCGGGGGACACAAATCTTTCCGTCCCAATCCTTCCGTCACCGATGGTTGGATGCGGAGCGTCGTCGTCGATTTACAGCACCGCCAGTACACGGGTGACTCCAAGCGAGTCGGGTGGATAGCCGATCTTCGCGGTGAGACGACTGTAAGCGGCGCTTTCAATTTCTCAATGTTGACGGCGAACTTTGTAAGGTATCAGCCGCTCTTCAGGGGTATGCAGCTAAACATGAGACTGCGGGGTGGCACATCCCGCGGATTTCTTCCGCTGCAGAGAAATTACCAGATAGGCGGCTTCAATACCCTCAACGCATTTCCTTACAAGGAGTTTACGGGCAACAGGCTGGTCCTCTTCAACGCAGAGCTCCTGTTGAGTCCCGAATTGTTCAAGCGTTCTCATCTTTTCCCTCTCAACACTGTGACTCTGATACTCTTCAGCGATGTCGGGGAAATGCAGGATGCTGGCACGGTGGGGATGACAAATGGCTGGCAGCTTATGACGCTGGGCGGTCTTAAATCCGATTATGGAGTCGGACTCGGCAACGGCTCAGGCAGCTTCAGGATTTTCCTTGCGTGGAGGACTGACATCAGCGCGTCGCCGACATTCGGAATCAGAATAGCAAGACCCTTCTAGAAGTGGACAGACCAGCGAGAATTTTATTGATCCGGCACCGTCACGGTTTCAAGTGAGGTGCCGGGATCGTATTTGTCTTGAACTTCTAAGTGTCTAGATAATGCGGTGGAAAGAAACTCAGGGGAAAATCCCGAGCTCCAGGTAAGCCGTCGCGATCTTGTTTATCGCGTTAAGAAATGCGGCGGTACGCAGATCCGGTATTTTGCTGTTACTCTTCAGTATGTCCCTAATCTGGTTGTAAGCTCCTGTCATAGTCTCTTCAAGCCCGGAGTTTACGAGGTCGATCTCGTCTGCGCCCTTGGTTATCGAAATCCGCTCCGCCTCTGTGAAAGACTTCCCAGTCGTCTGTTCCACGGCGTGGAGAATTTTGTCGAACGCGGAATGTTCAAAGCGCTTATCCATCCTTCCGAACCTTACGTGGGAGAGATTCTTCAGCCACTCGAAATAGGAAACGGTTACTCCACCGGCGTTCAGGAACATGTCCGGGACTACCATCACGCCTTTCTTTAGCAGTATTTCTTCGGCGCCAACGGTTGTCGGACCGTTCGCTCCCTCGCCTATTATCTTCGCCTTTACGCGTGGAGCGTTCTCTTCGGTAATCTGTTCCTCCAGCGCGGCCGGGATTAGAATGTCGCAGTCCAGCTCCAGCGCCTCCAGAGAATGGTCGATGTCCTTTGCACCCGGGAACTTCAGGATCGACCCTGTTTCCTTCCGATGTTTCACGACCGCGTCGACATCGAGGCCTTTTGGATTGTAAATGG
Organism: Bacteroidota bacterium; assembly: GCA_021794075.1. Lineage (GTDB taxonomy): Bacteria > Bacteroidota > Ignavibacteria > Kryptoniales > JAKASW01 > JAKASW01. The sequence continues at coordinate 14,978 of JAJYRM010000037.1, forward strand.
CTCCTTCATACTCCGCGAGCGCGACGACCACCGCACCGCCTTCCTGACAGAACTTCGCGGCATGGTAACCGACATTTCCAAGTCCTTGAACTACGACTCGTTTCCCGGATAGGCCGCGCGTCAGACCCAACTTTTTCATGTCGTCCGCGTTATCACACGCTTCCTGAAGTCCGTAGAAAATACCTCTCCCGGTCGCTTCGGTCCTTCCACGAACACCGCCTTCCGCCACCGGCTTTCCGGTGACGCATGCGAGTGCATCGATCTTCCCAGGATAGAATGTCGAATAAGTGTCCGCGATCCAAGCCATTTCTCTTGAACCTGAGCCATAGTCCGGAGCCGGCACGTCTACGCCCGGCCCGATGTAATTCTTTCTAATGAGTTCCGTGGTATAGCGCCGTGTTATGACCTCGACATCCGTCTCGCTGTATTCCTTCGGGTTGAACTTGATTGCTCCCTTCGCGCCGCCGAAAGGCACATCAACTACCGCGCATTTGTAGGTCATCAAGGCGGCGAGGGCTTTCACTTCGTCCTCGTCCACCATTTCAGAAAATCTTATCCCCCCCTTCACGGGAAGTTTGTGATAACTGTGTTCCACTCTCCATCCGCGAAGGACTTGCAAGCCTTTCGAAGTCCTCACGGGAAATTGAAATGAGTAAACGCTGTTGCACCCTTTGATTTGTTCAAGCAAGCCTTGTGGGTAGCTTGTGAATTGGGCAGCCCGATCGAAATTGCGGTTTACATTTTCGAAGAAGCTGATTACATGTTTTGTGTTCGGCATAAATTTACCCTGTTTTGGTTGTTGGGTATTGTGAAGCATTCCTCAACAAAGATATATGTTGAATTTAGACGTGTGTTACCACGACAGCTGTGCCATAGCAAAGAACTTCAGTGACGCCGTTCATCAATTCTGTGGCGTCATATCTTACTCCTATGATTGCGTTCGCCCCGAGCTTCTCGGCATGCTCCACCATCATCTCGAACGCTTCTTCGCGGCTCTTTTCGCAGAGCTCCGTGAAGAGTGTGATGTTCCCGCCGAATAGTGTTTGCAATGACCCGCCTATCGTGCCGAATACGGATCTGGATCGAACGGTGATGCCGCGGACAACTCCCATCTGCCTTGAAATCTTATATCCATCGAGTTCGAAAGTTGTTGTCGTCATTGAATGGTCCATCGAAAACCTCCTTGAGTGTAAGGTTTAGATTCGACTCGCAGCAATTTGTTCAGTGAATATACTCGTGCGATCTAAATTTCACAATGTCGCCGCGCAATAAAATGGTACATTCAAGCGAATGAAATTCATGCGACTATCGTCATGTCGCTGACAATATTAGCTAATCTGCCGTGCACGAGAAAATTAATGAGCCGCTATGCCTTTCAGCACTTATTCTTTTAATCAAGCGGCTTTTAGATCTTGAGGGTGGTGTATTCCTCGACGGTTTAGTAAATTTAGCGAATCAAATGAGGAACGAATGAAGTATATCAAGCCCGCCGCGGTCGTAATCCTCGCGGTAATACTGGCCTCTTGTTCACCCCGGCAACTTAAAGTCGAACTTGTTTTGACAAACGGAGATATCGAAACGATGGATCCCGGCTTACCGACGGCTGAGGCTGTCGCCATCAATAACGGAAGAATCGTCGGCGTCGGTACGAACGATGGCGTTACATCTCACTTCTCCGGAAAGAGAACTGTGAACCTGCATAGTGCATATGTAATTCCAGGTTTAATAGATGGACATGCGCATATGTTGGATCTTGGGATGAGTCTTCAGACCGTCAACCTGTCAGGCACGCGTTCTCCGCAGGAAGTGGCAACGCTGGTAGAAGAAGCCACTGCCAGAACAAGGCTAGGAGGCTGGATCCGCGGGAGCGGTTGGAACCCGACCTCCTGGCATGAGAGTCTGCGGGATGTCGGTGGTCTTCTTGACAAAGCTGCTCCGGACAATTATGTCTTTCTCGTTAGCTCAAACGGCGAGGCAATCTGGGTGAACGAGAAAGTGCTTCGGCTTGTCGGCATCGACCGCCATACTGAAGCCCCGCAAGGCGGAGTCATCGTAAGGGACAGCAAGGGGAACCCTACTGGGATACTGGCTGGCTCCGCTATTTCGCTTGTAACTTCCAAGCTCCCGCGCCCCTCAGAAGATGATATCGAAGATGCGATTGAGCTAGCCTCTGATACTTGCGCACGATACGGCATCACGGAAGTACAGGATGCTGGGATTGGCAGGCACACACTGGACGCGTATAAGCTCCTTGCGGATCAGGGAAAACTTAAGATAAGAATCTACGCGATGTACGACGGAAACGACACCACTCTTCCGGCCATCCTCAAGTCTGGCCCGATAGTGAACTATAAGAAGTTTTTCACCTTGCGTTCCGTGCGGGTCGACATGGACGGGCCTCTGGCATCTCGGCAGGCTGCGATGGTCAGGGAATACTCGGATGCGCCGGATCAATTCGGATCCACATTGATGAGCGAAGAGAGCCTGGCGAATCTTACCATCGCGTCGCTGTCGTCTGGATTTCAAGTCTGTGCTGAAGCCCATGGCGACAGGGCGAGCGACGTCGTCCTGGATGCTTACGAAAAAGCTCTGAAGATTGCCGGCGTGAGCGATCCTCGACTGCGTTTAGAATGCGCTGATGTCCTGCTCACAAGAGATATACCTAGGTTCAAGGAACTCGGTATCATTCCATCGATGCAGCCGTCAGTGTGTACGTCTGACATGTATTGGGTGGAGTCGAGGTTGGGCCCAGAGAGAACAAAAGATGCCTTTGCATGGCAATCACTGCTGAGAGACGGAAACATCATTGTTTCCGGCTCCGATTTCCCGAATGAGAGTCCTGATCCTAGGGTTGGGATTTACTCTGCTGTAACTAGGCGGGACATAAACGGAATACCGCGCTCCTTTGCCGATGCAAAGAAATATTTTCAGCTAACTCCGGGCGCTGAGATCGACAGCTCAGACTTCGACGGCGGCTTTTTCCCGGCACAAAGGATGTCACTTTCAGACGCGCTGAAGTCGTTCACCGTTTGGCCTGCCTATGCTGCTTTCCAGGAATCCGAGAAAGGAAGCATAACGGTGGGCAAATATGCGGACATCACCATTCTGAGGTCGAACTTTCACAAGATACCTGTGGATGAAATACCTTACGATACTATTATGGCCACGATTGTTGGAGGGAAGTTCGTCTATGAGAATCCGGTCGCGCGGGCGTGGCGTTCACATTGAGTTGCTGACGGCCGGGCAGCCGTCACACTTTAAGTAAAAGGAGGTTGCAATGGAACTGAAAGTCGTGAAGATTGAAAAACCCGAGGACGTCAATTTCATTCTCGGTCAAGCCCACTTCATAAAGACCGTCGAAGATTTGCACGAGGCAATCGTCGAAACTGTACCGCAGATGAAATTCGGGATAGGGTTCTGCGAGTCATCCGGCCCCGCTCTTGTGAGGTTTAGCGGCAACGACGATGAGCTCACGGAACTTGCGAAGAAGTGTGCGATGGATATTTCAGCGGGACACTCGTTCATAATATTCATGAGAGACGGCTTTCCGGTAAACATTCTCAATACAATAAAGAATGTCGCCGAAGTCGCCGGAATATACTGCGCCACCGGCAACCCGGTAGAGGTGATCTTAGCCGAGACTGAACAAGGGAGGGGGATTCTGGGGGTAATCGACGGGGTTAAGACGAAAGGAATCGAGACTGATTCCGACAAACAGGCACGCCACGATTTTCTGAGGAAGATCGGCTACAAGCTCTAAACCGAACTTCTTTTCAGGAAAGCCGTCTATAATCACAATCAATGTTGGAGACTATGAATAAGTATATCCTTTTCTTCTTGCTTATACCGATGGTCGCGCTTGGCCAGAGTGTTATGGGATCGGAGGCCGCTCCTGCCAGCTCTGACTCGCTGACACTCGAGCAGTGTGTCGGGCTAGCTTTGAAATACAGTCCACAGATTCGATTGGCTGAAGGCGGAGTTGAAGCGTCGAAAGCAAATCTGAAGTTGGCCACATCGGCATATATGCCGCAAATAATGGGAACGGCCAGCGCGGCTCGGAACGGAGGAACTTTCGTGTTCGGCCCTATCGCTAGATCGGGATACTTTGACAATTTCTCTGCCGGTTTCAGCGCGTCACAAACTATATTCGATTTCGGAAAGACGATCTCACGAGTATCTGCCTCTTCCGATCTTGTGAAAGCCTCGCACCAGAACCTCAGAAGCACAACCGAAGATGTCGTGTTGAATACTCATATCTCATACTTCAACTACTTAGCTGCCGTAAGGGTGGCGGAAGTTGACAGTGAGACGGTCTCCGAGGCGGAAGATCACCTCCGTCAGGCAGAGGGGTTTTATAAAGCCGGGACTGTACCACAATATGACGTAGTAAACGCCGAGGTCGAGGTGGCAAACGCCAAAGTGAGTTTGATCCAGGCGGTCAATAACGTGAAGATCGCTAGAGTGCAGCTGGAGAATGTGCTCGGCGTGAATTTGCCTTCTCATTTGAGACTCGAGGATAATCTCGATGTCAAATACGTGAACATTCCGATGACCGCCGCAATCGAAACCGCTCTGAAGAACCGTCCGGAGCTTCTTGCGAGCCGTGCGCAGTTGCAAGCTAACAAATCGCTATTGACTGAGGCTTGGACACAAGATTTGCCGGACGTTGCCGCCACAGCGGGGTACAAATGGAACGGCGCGGATCCTCAGCCTCTCTTCCCAAGCTGGAACGTGGGCGTAACACTCACTGTCCCGATTTTCGAAGGATTTGCGCTCGACGCGGGAATTGATCAAGCAAGAGCAAACCTTAAGAGTGCGGAAGCGTCCAATGACATAGTTATGCAAACGTTGTACTTGGATGTCCAGCAGCAGGAGTACGCTCTCCAGGAAGCGGCCGAGAAAATTCAGGCTGCCAGGAAGCTTGTCGAGCAGGCTAAAGAGGCACTGCGTCTCGCCGTGGGACAATACAACTCAGGAACCGGCAGCGCGCTTGATGTCACCGATGCGCAGGTCACGCTTGGAAGCGCTAGAATTTCATACATCCAGTCGCTGTACGACTACAACGTTTCGTACGCTTCGTTGCAAAGGGCAATGGGCACCATTAAGTAAAATCAGGAAACTCAAGGTATGAAGAAGAAGAGGATTGTCGCCGCCATTCTCGTTTTGGTTGTAATAGCAGGTGTTGTTACGTTCTTCGCGAGCAAGGGAAACTCCGAAAGCGTCCAGTGGCTAACTCTCCCGGTGGGTCGGGGGAACGTTGATGTTGTCGTGACGGCGACGGGAACGCTAGCGCCAGACACAACGGTGCAGGTCGGAACTCAAGTTTCAGGAACCATAGCGAAGCTATACGCCGACTGGAATACTCGCGTCAGAAGGGGCCAGGTGGTCGCCTTATTAGACACGACTTTTCTTTGGGCGAGTGTTGAACAGGCGCAGGCTAACCTGCAGAAGGCGGTCGTCGCTGAGCAGCAGGCAAAGAGGACTTTCGAGAGGGTTAAACAGCTGTACGACCGCAATCTGGATTCACAATCGGATTATGATACGGCGCTCTCCGGATACCAAACGGCACAAGCAAGCGTTCTTCAGGCGCAGACTTCACTGGACCAGGCCAGAATCAATTTGAGCTATGCAACGATACGGTCTCCCATAAGTGGAGTCGTGATCTCGCGAAACGTGGATATAGGTCAGACTGTCGCTTCGAGCTTCAATACCCCGACACTCTTCACGATTGCCAATAACCTGTCTGATATGCAGGTACAGGCTTCGGTCGACGAAGGCGACATAGGGAACGTTAAGGTCGGCGAGCACGTCAGCTTCACCGTTGACGCATACCCGAACAGCGTTTTCAAAGGCAAGGTAACTCAGATTCGTCTGCAGCCGTCTACGGTCCAAAACGTTGTCGAGTACACGGTGATAATCGATGTTCCAAACCCGGATATGAAGTTACTCCCTGGGATGACCGCTAATCTGACGATAGATATCGCGCAGGCTGACGATGTGCTTAAGGTCCCAACAACGGCACTCAGGTTCATGCCTCCGCAACAGTACCTAGCTCAACTGAGGAAAGCGATACCGGATTCAGTTAGGGAAAAGTTTCGCAAGAGATTCGAACGTTTCCACAAAGAAAATGGCGGAGGCGCACCCGGTCAATTTGGAGGCCAGGGAGGTCATCCGTTCGGCCAAGCGGGCGGAGGCCAGAGTTACCAGGACAGGGACCTTACACCAGGAAGCTATTTCATGGTATGGGTGCTCGATGGAAAGACCATAAGGCCGGTACGCGTCCAGATCGGACTTTCGGATGGGACAAGCACACAGGTGAGCGGCGATCTAAGACCCGGCGAACCTGTTGTTGTCGGAATGCTTTCGAACGGTCCGGCAGGACAGGGCCAGTCAAATCCGTTCGCTATGAGGCGGAGGTTTTAACCAAGTGGCACAGTCGATCATCGCAGTCAAGCACCTCGTGAAAATTTATAAGATGGGCGACATCGAGGTCCACGCGCTCAGAGGAATTAATCTCGACATAGAGCAGGGCGAGTTCGCCGCCATCATGGGTGCAAGCGGATCGGGCAAGTCGACCTTCATGAATATTCTCGGATGTCTGGACATTCCGACCAGCGGAGAGTATTTGCTCGACGGCGTAGATGTCGCCAGGCTCGATAAGGATGAACTGGCTAGGCTGCGGAACAAGAAACTTGGTTTCGTATTCCAGGCTTTCAACCTCCTTCCGAGAACCACTGCGCTGGAGAATGTAGAGCTTCCGCTACTCTATTCGAACAACCATTCGTCCACTCAGAGACGCGAGAAAGCCATGGAGGCGTTGGCGGCAGTCGGACTCGCCGATCGTGCGGGCCATTACTCCAATCAACTTTCCGGCGGTCAGCAGCAACGTGTTGCCATAGCAAGATCTTTGGTCAACGACCCCGTCGTGATTCTTGCCGATGAACCTACGGGCAACCTCGACACGAGAACGAGCGTGGAGGTTATTGAGATATTCCAGAAGCTAAACGAAAAAGGAATTACTGTAGTCCTCGTGACACATGAGACGGATATCGCACAGTTCGCCACGCGCAACATAGTGTTCAGGGACGGTAAAGTCAGCAAGATGATACAAGTTGAAAACAGAAAACTAGCTTCCGAGGAACTTCCCAAGATCCCTGTGGCAATGGATGAGGTGGAGTGATGAATGTACTGAATGTGTTGCGGGTATCTTATCGTTCGTTGGCGAGAAACAAACTCCGCTCATTCCTCACGATGCTCGGTATAATCATCGGCGTCGCGGCCGTAATAGCGATGCTTGCGATAGGGCAGGGCGCTAGCGACGCGGTAAAGCAGCAGATTGCTGGATTGGGAACTAATGTAGTTATAGTATTTCCCTTCGCTTCATCACAGGGACAAGTCCGCTTCCAGGCTGGTGAAACATCTCGCCTGACGGAAAGCGACGCGGTAGACATAGGCGCGCAATGCCCGGCCGTCGAGTACGTCACTCCGGTCGTAAGGGTAGTGACTCAGATAATAGCCGGTCCGCAAAACTGGAGAACCTCAGTGATGGGAGTCTATCCAGATTTCGAACAGATTAGAAATTGGCCGGTTCAGAGCGGAAGCTATTTCACGAGCACAGACGAGCGCACGGCCGCAAAAGTGTGCCTGCTCGGCCAAACGGTGGCCAACAATCTGTTCGGAGCCGGAGCGATTCCTCTCGGCGCCACAGTGCAAATAAGAAATCTCCCCTTCAAAGTGATCGGAGTCCTCGCATCAAAGGGTCAAAGTGCCATGGGACAGGACAACGATGACATAGTTATTGCGCCTTTTTCTACGGTGCAGCAGAAGCTTGCCGGGACAATATATGCCAACTTGCTTTTCGCGTCTGCAATTTCCGCCAAAGCAGTGGACACCGCAGTCCAGGAGATCACTCAGTTCCTTCGCATCAAACACAACCTAAGATCGTGGCAGCCTAACGACTTTACGGTAAGGACCCAGACAGAGATAGCGAGCACTGCTGATGCGACGACGAAGACGATGACACTTTTGTTAGCAAGCGTTGCGGCCATTTCTTTGATCGTAGGCGGCATCGGTATCATGAACATAATGCTGGTGTCAGTGACTGAACGGACACGGGAGATCGGCATTAGGATGGCAGTAGGCGCGAGGGGAGGAGATGTGCTCACGCAGTTTCTTATCGAAGCGCTTTCACTCAGCCTCGCGGGCGGGATTATCGGCGTCGTGCTGGGCGTGTTTACTTCAAAATTCGTGTCGGACATACAACGCTGGCCGGTTGTGATATCACCGCAGTCTATCGGAATGGCCTTCGCGTTTGCCGCGATTATAGGCATTTTCTTCGGATGGTATCCGGCGCGGAAAGCGGCAAACCTCAATCCTATTGAGGCGCTTCGGTACGAATAAGCCCCGTGAAATGGGCCTGCAATTTAAGGCGCCTCGTTAGAGTATGGTTATGCCTGAAACGGATTTCTGAATTATCGCTGAAACTTCAATGTTGCCGCGTTGAACTTGGACTGTTCACCGCTTGGTGAAGTGGGGAAGGGAAGCTCGGGGTGTGGTTTCTATTTCACCCTGTATTAAATCAGGATGATCCCTTCAAGCCTAAGGAGGTATTCTTTCAACTTCATGCCGCCGGCGTATCCAACCAGTTTGCTGTTTGAACCGACTACTCTGTGACACGGAATAACTATCGGAACGGGATTCTTGCTCACGGTTGAGCCTACAGCCCTGAAGCCTTTTGTATGAAGCCTCTTTGCGATTTGTTTGTAAGTAGTAATCTTGCCGTATGAAGTCTTAGTCAATTCAGTCCATACTCTGAGCTGGAAGTTCGTGCCGATAAGATCTATATCGAGATCGAACCTGGTTCTTTTGCCGATCAAATACTCGTTCAGTTGCCTGATCGCGTTTGAATTCTTCTTTCTATCATCCACAATTGTATCCGGCGCGAAATTTTCTTTTATCCAGCCGAGGAAGCTGGACTTGCCGTCTTTTGGGAGAGCAATTTTGCAAAGGCCCTTTTCAGTTGATGCGAGATAGATCACGCCAATCGGTGACTCGAAAGAGGCGCAGTAAACCTTAGATGACGCTTCCTTCGTATCGTTGTGCATGGTTACTAGACCGCGAAGAGTGTCCGCTCTTCTGAACCGTTCGGCATTCCTGAGCCATTGCGGCGAAACTTTTACATTTACCTGAGACACTTGTCTTACCTCTGGTTTTTAATGAGAAGCAAGTAAACCGGTAAACTGCACACGGCAAACGGCGGAATGCAACACGGTCTTAATGAAAGATAGATGACGGTGTGATCTTCTCATATACCGTGCATCACAAAATTGGTAAGTAACTCGTAGCCGACGTAAGCGCTGAAACCCAGCATGATGTAACCTGAAACTTTTGAAAGCAATGTCAATGTCTCCGCCTTGAATGAATCTCGTTTCCAGAATATCGCCTTCAAAAGTAAATAATACCACAAAACGTTGCCAAAACCAACTCCGAGTGTGAATAACACTCCGTCAGTAATTCCGTCGATGATTGATCCCGTGGACTGCACGACGCCGCTCAGAGTAATCCAAAACGCGACGAGCGCCGGATTGGACACGTACATAAAAACGCCGACGAAAAAAGCGCCGCGAACTTTTCCGCTTTGCTGTAAATCGCTATCGTAACGAAAGCTGTCCGCCTTCGTCGAAATGTCTCTGATCCCAAGGTATATCAGGAGCAGAAACCCAATTGCTTGGAAAACGAAGTTGACTTCGATCTTGTGAACGATTGCCGACAACCCCAGCAGAGCGGCGCCGCAGTATATGAAATCCATTACGGAAGCCCCGAGGCCGACGGCGAACGCGTTTGAGAATCCTTGCTTCAGGCCTCTCGATATTATGTTAACATTAATTGGGCCGATCGGAATTGAAATAGCAATTCCGATAATCAGGCCGATTAAAAGAGCAACCATGATATGTATTCTCTAGTGGTCAATGCAGGACCTTCTCAACACAAATCCCCGGACAAAATGCAAAGTCAAAATAAAAAACAGCTCGACAAATTGCAATTATCGTCGCCTCGCTTCAAGTAAATTTTGAAAAACTTTTTCAAGAAATGTTGACGCGCTCGATTAATTACCCGTTACCTTAAAATGTAGATTGGCAAGAGAGTAATGGATGAATAATGCGCGAGCTCTGAATTCGTTTCCCACAACTCTTCTCGAAGCGGCTATTTACCTTGATTTTCAGGCGGGTGTTGGTTATGATTTTATCCGCACGTCAATTTAAATGGAGGTTTCCTGAATGTCTCTTAAACACCTGGCTTTTCTGTTTTTCCTGAGCTTAATTGCCGCAGGCTGTGCGGCAAACCTGAGCGTGGATAACAAAGTCATTGCAGTGGTCGGTGGGAGGCCGATCACGTACGGTCAATTCGAGCAGCAGTATTTGCAGAATTCCGTTCCGAACAGCGACTCCATCAACTCGATTTCCAGCAAGAAGAATTTTCTCAACTTGCTCATCGATTATAGACTCAAACTCATGGATGCCAGGAAGGAGCATCTTCTCGACCAGCCGGCGATGAAGTCTGAGATGCAGAAATACGAGACGCAGCTTGCGGTAAGTTACGTGCTCGAGCATCAAATCACTGATCCGATGGTTAAGAAGATTTACGAACGACGCAAGTCTGAAGTAAGCGCGAAGGAAGTATTCATCCAAATAAAGCCGGATTCGGCATATCCTTTGGGAGACACTCTCAAGGCGTATGACGAGGCGATGGGAGTAATCAAGGCTCTGAAAGCCGGAGCTCCGATAGATTCGCTGATTCACGCTTATCGAGGAGGGGATACCTACTATGTTACCGCCGGGACTTTCCTTCAATACAAGGGCGGCGAACAGTTTGAGAACATGCTGTATTCGCTCAAGCCGGGCGAAGTGGGAAGTTATCCTGTGCGGACGCCGTACGGTTATCTTGTCATAAAACTAGAGGATAGAAGGCCTCGCGTGGAAGCCATTCGCGTGAGCCACATCCTTATAAAAATAGACGGCACCACTCCCGCGGATACGCTAAAGGCGTATGACAAAGCGCTTGCCATCATGGATTCCGCAAAAAGCGGAGTCGATTTCGCGAAACTTGCTCATGAGTATTCCGCGGACTCCTTATCGGCGAAGCGCGGCGGTGATCTCGGGTATTTCAAACGCGGTATGATGGTACGACCTTTCGACGAGGCCGCATTTGACATGACGAAGATCGGTCAGATTACAGGCCCGGTGAGAACCCAGTTTGGTTATCATATTATTAAACTGACCGGAATACAACCCGTCCCGCCATTCAACGAGGTAAAGGAATCGTTGCGGTCCGCGTACCTTAACGGTGGCTACAAGTTCGACTACGACAGCTTCGTTGAAGGCCTCAAGAAGAAGTACGACTTCACGCTCGACGAAAAGGCAATCGACTCGTTGTACGCCAAAGTCGATTCTCTGAAAACATTTGAGAGCGCCGACTTTGATTCGCTCCTCACGCCTGAGGAAATGAAGATGGATCTCTTCACGTTTGATCATGAGGGTGGAACGGTAGACACAGTCCTAGCGATTGCAAGGGAAGGTGGACAATCCGCATCCTTAATGCTTACGAGACAAAACATAGTCAATATTGCGAACGCAGCGGGGAAGGACCTGGTGCTAGCGCACTACGCCGTACCGGCTGCGCGTACCTATCCGCAATTCGATTCGCTCATAACAAAGTATGAAGACGGCATCATGATCTACCAGATTGAGCAAGAGAAGGTCTGGGATAAAATTGCGACTACGGACAGCGTCCTGAAGCCGTACTTCCTGGCGCACACCGACAGGTACACATGGCCGCGAAGAGTTGATCTCAGCAGGATCGATGTAGCTACCCAGAAACTTGCCGACAGCCTTCACACGCAGCTTAAAGGTGGAGCGAATTTCGATACGCTGGCCGCAAAGTTCGATTTGGGAAAAGAACAAAGGGACAGTGATGGACACTGGGGTTTGTTCGCTGACTCCGCGAACGCTCTCGTAATCGAAGCGTTTGGGATGCAGCCTGGCCAATTCAGCAAACCTGAAAACTTCGAAGGGACATTCACGATATTCAAGGTCAACAAATTCGTGTCGCCGGAACCGAAGACTTTCAAGGAAGCGCGCGGCGAGGTGTCGGCTGATTACCAGGAATATGAGTCGAACAGGCTCAGAAAAGAGTGGATGCAGCATTTGAGGAACGAGTTCGGCGTGAAGGTAAATGAGAAGACTTTCGATGAGCTTATTTCGGAGAAGTAACTCAATTGCGATTCTAATCCCAGTCGTCTCCGCCGTACTGCTTGCAGGGTGTTCCAGGGAGGCCGAGCGCGGAAAGTTCCTCGCATCCGTTCGTGGGAACGATCTCCGAATGGGCGACGTCGCGCCGCATGTCGACACCAGCTCCGCGTATGCGGTTCGAAATTATGTTTCGAATTGGGTCGACGAGCAGTTGCTCTACGAGGAAGCGAAGAAACTCGGCCTCAACGAATCTCCGCAATTTGAGCAGCGGGTAAAGGAATTCTCGATGCAACTTGCCATTACGATGCTGCTCAACAAAGAGATATACAACGTCCCTCTGAATCTTTCACCGCAGGAAGTGGCGGCGTTCTACGACTCCCACCGCGGAGAGTTCATGGCCTCCGGCGATGTCGCTTACGTTAACTATGCGGGATTTGACCAACGAAGCGTGGCGGTTGCCTTTAGGAACACTCTCGTTTCGGGGACGCCTTGGTCATCCGCGTTCTCGCAGATCCCTGCCTATCAGATCATCTCGGTGAAGGACTCAGTCTACCTCAAAGGATCAGATGCTAACGGGGCCGTCTGGAATGTCATTCAATCTCTCGACCCCGGGAAAGTCTCTTTCCCGATCCAGGTGGACAGCGTGAGCTACATAGTCCAGGTCATCGACAAAATCAGTCCCGGGGAAATGCTTCCTCTGAGCTACGCGGCACCTCAAATCAGGGAGAGGCTGACCATCGAGAAACGACAGAAAATGTACAGCGCGCTCGTTGATTCTCTCAGATCGTTGGGAAATTTTCAGATTAATCCTAGTGTTGCTATTAGTGATACTAATAGCCAGGAGTGATTAGAGTGAAGAAGGTAAGTGAAATATTGGTCATGTTGTCGTTGTTCGCCGGCCTGGCGTTCGGCCAGTCTAAGCCGGTGCTTGACGGCGTAGTTGCCGTGGTTGGCAATCAAATAATTTTGAAATCTGAGCTCGACTACCAGGTTCAGTTGGCGGCTTATCAGAACAAGCTGAACCCAGACGATCCGCAACTTCGCAAGAGAATACTCGATGCGATGATAGATGATAAACTGATACTCGCTCAGGCGGAACTCGATAGCGTAACGGTGAGTGACGAGCAAGTCAGCAGGCAACTCGATCAGAGGATCCAGAATCTTATCGCACAGGTCGGGAGCAAGGAGAAAGTCGAAAAGTTGTACGGCATGTCGATAAGCAAGATTCAAAACGAATTCAGAGCGGACATGCGCCGGCAGCTTATGATTGAGAAGGAAAAGGAAAATAAATTCGGCGATATGAAAGTATCTCCTCTTGAAGTGCGACAGTTTTACGAAGAGTATAAAGACAGCCTTCAGGAGGTCCCGGAGGAAGTGACCCTGAGTCATATATTCATTAAGCCGAAGCCGAGCAAGAAAGCGCAGGAAGAGGCGTACGCCAGGGCGGAAGCACTCCTTGATTCCCTGAGGCACGGCGCGAGTTTCTCGGAGCTTGCAAAAAAATACTCGCAGGACCCCGGAAGCGCTCCTGACGGAGGCGACCTGGGATGGGCGAGCCGCGGACAGTTCGTGCCGGAATTTGAACACGCTGTCTACGGGCTGAAACCGGGTCAGATATCCGGTATTGTCAAGACTCAGTTCGGCTACCACATCATCCAATTGCTTCAGCGCAGGGGCGACATGGTTCACGCGAGACATATACTTATAAAGATTCCAGTGCTGCCATCGGACAATGATTCAACTATCGCATTCCTAGATTCGCTTCGCCAGGCGGCGATGCACGGCGCAAGCTTCGCGGTTCTGGCGAGGGAATTCTCAGAAGACAAACAGACTCAGGACCTCGGCGGCGACCTGGGGACTGTCTCCATCGATCAGCTCGAGCCTGCATTCCGAGCCACTGTTGATTCGATGAAGGTCGGTGAGATCAGCAATCCCGTCAAAGTCACAGCGGGCGCGTCGTATGGTTACCAGATCGTGTACTTGAGGAACCGAATACCCGCGCACAAGGTCAACCTCAATGAGGATTACGCCCGTCTTGAAAAAATGGCTCTAACGATGAAGCAGAACGAAGCCTACCAGAAGTGGATCGATCAACTCAAGAAACAAGTATATTGGAAGGTCTTGAGCTGAGAAACGGGGGCGCGAGTTAACATTAGTGGAGGGCCGATTGCCCTTCTTCCTCATCCAGACCGTTCTTGAATTCTCGCGGAGACGAGTTGATATTCATAGAGTTCTCTGAATTAACTCTGCCAAACGGTTTGCACGTTATAATGAGCCCGGACAGGAGCGCTCCCGTGATCGCAGTTGACGTTTGGTATCACGTCGGAAGTAAGAATGAAGAGCCGTCTCGCACCGGCTTCGCTCATTTGTTCGAACATATGATGTTCCAGGGCTCGGCCAATGTGAAGAAGGCCGAACATATGAAGTATGTAGAAGAAGCGGGAGGAGTCTTCAACGGTTCCACAAGCCATGATCGTACCAATTATTATGAAGCGCTCCCTTCAAATCGCCTGGAGCTAGCCCTTTGGCTGGAGTCCGACAGAATGTCAAGCCTGGATATCAGCCGCCGCAATCTCGACAATCAAAGGGATGTTGTGAAGGAGGAAAGGCGCTTCCGTGTCGACAACAAGCCATACGGGAGCGCATGGGAGAAAATCTTCGCGTTGGCTTATCGTGAACATCCGTACAAGTGGCCTGTCGTCGGTTATCTTGAGCATCTCGACGCGGCCACTGTGAACGAAGCAAGATCGTTCTTTCGCAAATACTACCTGCCCAATAACGCGGTTCTCGCTATCTCAGGGGATTTCATCCCTTCCGAGGCGATGAAGCTCGTTGAGAAATACTTCGGGGATATCCCCCCTGGCGTTGTGGGCCGTAGCGATCGGGTGGCGGAGGAACCTCTGAGCAGTCAGGCACGCGAAGTCGTTTATGACAATGTGGCGCTCCCGGCAATCTACATGGCTTTCAGGGTGCCACCCATGATTTCGGACGATTCGAACGCGCTAAACCTTGCGGCAGAGATTCTCTCAAAGGGGAAAAGCTCGAGGCTGTACAGGAAGCTTGTGTATGAGAAAAGGATCGCTCAATCGGTGGGCGCCTTTCAGCTCGACTTAGAGGATCCGGGTTTGTTTGTCGTGAATGCCGTTGTCTCTGCTGGGAACAAGCTGGAAGATATGGAGCGTGAGATCAGGAACGAAATTCGACTCCTTGCAGAAAGAGGGCCACGCGAGAGTGAGCTGGAAAAAACAAGGAATCAGTTCTCCTCGGACTGGGTCAGGCAGTTGACGAAGGCACTCGGGCGTGCCGACAACCTTGCTCAGTTCCACACGTTATACGGCAACGCCGGAATGATAAACCGATACCTTGATAGACTTCTGCACGTATCGGGCAGGCAGGTCAGGGATGTCACGCGCGAATACCTTGACACTGACAATAGCGCCGTAGTGTACTATTATCCCCGCGAGAATAGGGCGCGTAAGCGTTAAATTTAAAACATCGATCGATCGGAATTTTCTGAAAATGTTTTCGAAGTACGAATTGCAAAAAGTGCTAAATGACACGAAGCCATTGAGAGCGGCAGCTCCTGTTTCGAGGCTGACAGTCAACGTAAATTTTAAAGAGTTTCGTCTGGAGAATGGACTATCCGTAATTTTGCGGCGGGATCGTTCCGTTCCTGTTGTCGCGGTGGACGTTTGCTATCACGTCGGTTCCAAGAATGAAAGGAAAGGAAAGACTGGCTTCGCTCACCTGTTCGAGCATCTGATGTTCGAGGGATCGGAACATGTCTCCAAAGGCGAGTTCGATCATTACATCTCGCTTGCCGGGGGGTACAATAACGCTTACACTACGGAAGACGTTACCAACTACTACGAAGTACTCCCATCGAATCAGCTGGAGCTGGCACTGTGGCTCGAAAGCGACAGGATGTTGAAGTTTACCGTGACCGAGGAGGCCCTCGCCACACAGCGCGAAGTAGTGAAAGAAGAGAAGCGGTGGCGGGTCGATAATCGTCCATACGGCGATACTTCCGAGAAATTGCAGGGATTGATTTTTCCTGTCGGGCAATATCACTGGCCCGTCATCGGTTCGATGGAAGATTTGAATGCCGCAGGAATGGCTGACGTCAGACGCTTTTACGAAACCTACTACACGCCGGATAACGCGGTGCTCGTCGTGAGCGGCGATATCGACGATGGTGACGCCGAAAGACTTGTCAGGAAATACTTTGCCGACATACCCTCCGCGAAGAATCCGGCGCCTGTAGTCCAGTTTGAAGACAAGAGTCTTTCAAATGCGGTCGAAGATGCTTTGAAAGGAAACGTTCCTTCACCGGCGGTGTTTGCCGCCTACAAAATTCCGCCTGAAGGGACGCCGGAGTACTACGAGCTAAGTCAGGCCGCCAAGATTCTTTCTGACGGTAACAGCTCGCGACTTTATAAGAGACTCCTCTATGAAAAACAGGCGGTGTCCGAGTTCGATGTTTCTATCGAGGGGTTGGAAAAAGCGGGAGTGTTCCTCTTTTCTGCATTCATCGCGCCCGGACACACGACGGATGAGGTGCTTGGAATTTTCGATGAGGAAATCGAAAAGATGAAGAACTCCCTCGTCAGGCCCTACGAGTTTGAGAAGGCAAGGAACTCGACACTATCGTCGTACGTCAGCAGGCTTTCTACAAACAGCGGTGTCGCCGACGCCCTTGCCCATTACCGCGTGATTTTTGGAGAAACGAGCCTGATAAACTCGGAGGTGGATCGTGAACTTAACGTTACCAGGGAGGCGGTAAGGCGGGCTTCCCGCGAGCTGCTAGACGAAGGGAAGAGAGTTGTCCTATCCTATTTTCCCTCAGAAGATAATGAGTAAATTCCAAATGCAGTCTGACTTCTCGACCAGACTCGTTCAAATTTCGGTGAGTGAATAATGAAGGTTAACAGAAAGCCTGCTCTGGACAGAACCAAAGCGCCCAAACCCGGCCCGGCCGGCAAGATTTCGTTTCCAAAATATTTCGAGAAGAAATATCGGAATGGTTTCAAGATTTTCGTTATTGAAAATCATCAGCTGCCCATAGTGACGATGGGATTCGTGCTGAAGAACGGTGCCGCCTATGACGGAGATTTGCCCGGGCTCGCGAGCGTCACCTGCGAACTCCTTTCGAAGGGGACGAAGACGAGAAGCGCGACCAAGATTGCCGAGGAGATAGACTTTGTCGGCGGATCGCTTTCTCAGAACGTATCGTGGGACGCGGGACAAGTGTTCGTCTCGGTGCTGAAGGCCCATCTGCAGAAAGGTTTCGACATACTTCGCGATGTCGTACTGAATCCTACCTTCCCGCAGAAAGAAGCGGAGCGCGTTAAGACACAGCGAATCGCGGCTATCCGGCAGTTGAAGGCAGACCCAGGATATATGGCCGACACGACGTTTTCATCGGTCGTCTTCGGCACCCATCCCTATGGAAACACCATCAGCGGAAATGAAAAGTCGGTTAACCGAATGAGACGGGGCGATTTCTCAAAATTTCATAATGCATATTTCACTCCTGACAACTCGTTCCTCGTTTTCGCGGGAGATATCTCCCCAAAGGAGGCAGAGAAATATGTCTCAGGTTCATTTGCGAAATGGAAAGGTGTGTGTAAGAAGAGTCCGCTCCCGCCTTTGCCGGAATTGCCGCGCGACGGCCACGTGTTCATCGCGAACAAGCAGGGCGCGGTGCAGTCCTCACTGAGGGTTGGACATCGGGGAATAGCAAGGAGCAATCCCGATTACCTGAAGGCGTTTGTAATGAATACAATTCTCGGCGGGTATTTCAGCTCCAGGATCAATATGAACCTTCGTGAAGCGCATGGATACACTTACGGAGGACGAACCGATTTCGATGGGCGTATAATACCTGGAGCGTTTCAGGCATCGGCGGACGTGAGAAATGACGTGACCGCCGAGACGATCGAGGAAATAGTAAGAGAGTTAAAACGCATCAGGGAGACTCTTCCGTCGAAGGACGAACTTACCATGGTGAAGAATTATCTGACGGGACTTTTTCCGATTCAACTCGAGACGCCTCAGCAGGTTGCCGGACGAGTAATTGCGTTGGAACTCTATGATCTTCCAAGAAATTACTACAGGGATTATCGAAACAATATCGGCAAGGTGACCCCGAAGGATATCCGCGAGGTTGCGAGGAAATACATAGATCCCGATAACCTGTATGTCGTCCTAAGCGGCGATGCCAGGAAGATCGCGAGCAAATTGAAAAGATTTGGACGCGTCGAGATCTTGGAAGAGGATGGCGCGGCGCGGCCTGTACAAAAACATAAACAATCATGAATCGGAGTGGCGCTTGAGCAAGGAATCTTCGAATCAGAGCCAGACTTCGGACGTTGAAGGGATTTCGCGTCTAAACAAAAGTTTCGGCGACCTGCGAAAGGAAGTCGCGAAGGTCATAGTCGGCCAGGATGAAATTGTGAAACAGATCTTTGTGACAATCCTTTCGCGCGGTCATTGCCTCCTGATAGGCGTTCCAGGACTGGCAAAGACACTCCTGGTGAAGACACTTTCCGACGCGCTCAACCTGAAGTTCAGTCGAATACAATTCACGCCTGACCTCATGCCGAGCGACATAACCGGTACCGAGATCATAGATGAAAACATCAACACCGGTCAAAGGTCATTCAGGTTCGTCAAGGGACCGCTCTTCGGGAACATCATACTGGCCGACGAGATAAACAGGACACCGCCGAAGACCCAGAGCGCGCTCCTCGAAGCGATGCAGGAATATAGAGTGACCGCCGCGGGGCAGACCTTTTCGCTCGAACAGCCTTTTTTCGTCCTCGCCACTCAGAATCCGATCGAACAGGAAGGAACTTATCCGCTGCCTGAAGCTCAACTCGACAGGTTTATGTTCAATCTTTGGCTCGACTACCCATCATTCGAAGAGGAAGTCAGAATCGTTCAATCGACTACGGGACATTACAATCCGACCGTTTGCAAAGTGATCGGTGGTGACGATATCACGTACTTCCAGGAGCTGGTGAGGCGAGTTCCGGTCTCGGATTCCGTCGTAAAGTACGCGGTCGAGCTGGCGAACCTTACACGCCCACAGAACGCGAAAGCCCCCGATTTCGTAAAGCAGTATGTGAGCTATGGGGCAGGGCCGAGGGCGTCGCAGTATCTTATACTCGCCGCGAAGACAAACGCCGCACTGGATAACAGGTTCAGTCCTGATATTGACGACGTCAAACGTACAGCTCTGCCGGTTCTTCGTCACAGGATCATTACTAATTTCAACGCCGAGGCGGAAAACACAAACACACCGGAGATTTTGCGCCGGCTTCTTGAGATCTGAATCGTGAAGGTCCATTCGGCTTTTCTTCTCCTTCTGGCGTATGTGGTACTCACCGTACCGAGCGTCTATGGGCAGAGCCGTTATTGGGTCTTCTTCAAAAACAAACCCGAGGCGGTAGGCTTTTCAGACTTTTCACTGGGCGGGCCCGCTGAACAGTACCTCCTAAGCCATGACGTTTTGACACAGCGTGCCATCACCCGGAGGCTGAAAGTCCTTCCACCATCGGACGTCGTGTCGCTTCTCGATTTCCCTGTTTACTCGGGTTATATGGACAGCCTCGAAAGCATCGGACTTAAGGTGATAGGGACGAGCAGGTGGTTCAATGCCGCATCCGTGGTAACCGACTCTCTTCAGATTGTCGGAGCGATGAGATTCCCTTTCGTACGGAAAACTCAGAAGGTTGCCACCTCCAGCGTTCCTGTTCGAATGATCGCGCGCCCCGGCGCCCCGGACTCGCGAGTTTTTAAAGTGTCGAGCGTGGCTGTCGCGCCGGACTCCTCGCTGTACGGCCCTTCATGGGCACAACTTGAGTTGAGCGGCGTTCCAAAGCTTCAGGCACTTGGGATAAACGGCCAGGGTGTCCTTCTCGGTATGCTTGACTCAGGCTTCAGGTACGAAACTCACGACGCTCTGAAGAATATCAGGATCATCGGCGAGCACGATTTCGTCCAGAACGATTCGATAACCGCCAACCAGCCGGGTGACTCTTCGTATCAGGATAACCACGGAACTTCGACTCTCTCCGTGCTTGGCGGCTACTCTCCGGGAAATATAATCGGCGTTTCTTACGGCTCATCTTTTATGCTCGCCAAGACCGAGTACGTGCCGGTTACGGACTTTCAATGGGAGGAAGATAATTGGGTCGAAGGTCTCGAGTGGATGGAGGCGCACGGCGTTGATGTAGTATCATCTTCGGTTGCCTACAGCACATATGTGGATTCAACGGGACAGGTAGATTCTTCCATCTCGTATTTCTTTTCCAGAGGAGACTTCAACGGTAAGACATCCTACGCGAGCAGGGCGGCCGCAATCGCGTCGCGACTTGGCGTTATCGTGGTTC
>JAJYRM010000038.1 GCA_021794075.1 Bacteroidota bacterium
GCCTTGCGATGTCCCGTCCCCTTTAGAATGAGGCGATTTCAATAAACGGCGGTTGGCAGACTACGGAGGAGGTTCCCGAAATCGCCTCTACAGAAGTTGAAGGATTTCGTCGGAACGGGGACGGGACGCCGTTTTCGCAAGGGGAAAAAAGGGATCGCCTTTCCGCATCGCATAAAAACCCAAACCCCGCGAGGGCTCTTGTTCCATGAGCCCCCGCAGGGCTTAATGTACTTTCGCACCAACGATTACCGCTTTACTGCGCCGCCTGTTCCGCTGGCGGCGGAGCGCTCTTCTTTCCTCCCGCATTCGCGATCGACTCGAACTCGATCAGTACCAGCGGCTGGCCCGCAAAGATCGAATGCGCCGTGTGCTGTATCTTGCGCATCGTCTTCTGAAGCGACTTCATCGAATCGTTGCGCGCCTGTGTCGCCGCCTTCTGCAGCTTCTTCGCGTTCTCCTGGCTCTGGTCGATGTTCGCGAGGTCCGCTTCGATGGTCGCGAACGACGCGATCTCCGCGTCCTTTATCCCGTGCGGTGCCAGGTCGGTCTTGTGTTCCATGACGACCGTCTGCTGATACTTCAGCTCGGAGCGCATCTTCTTCACCGTCTTCGGCATTTCACTCCCGATGTGAAACGCTTTGTTAATCACCTCATTGCGTTCGCCGTATTTGCCCTTGACCGCCTGCCTGGTCTTCTGGATAAGGCCAGTGCCCTCGGCCATCTTGTCGTTCTGCTGAGCGGTAAGCTTGCCGACGGCCTCCACCGCTTTCTGCTGGTCCGTGTGCTTTTGCGAAGCATCGGCCATCCCCGCGGCCAGGGATTCAACCTGTTCGGCCGGAATCCCGTCCTTTCCGTCGGCAGCCTGATACTTCGTTGCGGGCCCCTGAAGTGCCGTCGCCTCTTGCAGCGTTTCATCCATTATTTCCATCAGAACAATCCTCCCTTTCTTTTCTTGTTGATAGAATGATGGATAATGTATGTTGACTGGGAAAACTGCGAAAAGCGCCGGAAATCGGATCGTTGATGAGAGGAATCACGTATTTTCCGTCGGGAATCACACTGAAAATGGCGGGAAAACGATATTCTCGCGCGGGAATTACACTAAAACCGTCGGGAATCACATTAGAAGCGGTGGTAGACCGGTACTTTTCTCCGGGAAGAACGCATTCGGCGGCAGATGACTCGCATTTTTGCCCGGTAGAGTCATAAGAATCGGCGGGAATGGAACATTTGAGGGCGGAAGTACCGGATACTTGTCCGGGAATCTCGCTGCTGTAAGGATGAATGGAGCCGAAATGAGCCGGGCTCCGGAACCTGCAAGCCGGATTTCTCTCGAAAGTCATGGATGCACTTCTACCCGGGGCGCGCCGCCGTGGGTGTGCCGTGTCTCTTTCATATCCAGTTGTGGAGCCGCGGGTCGGCAAATCCGGATACGAGTCCTCCGCAATGTCGGACCGGTTACTGGAATGCATACGCCAATTACTACCGTGTGACTGTTTTACTATCTGCCCTGACTACCTGACGTAGTGAACATAAACCAACGGAAATTGAAAGTCAAGAAATTGTGTAACGTCTCGGTTTGGGCCGATGATATCGGGTTTAGTTTGAACCAAAAATAGTTTCCCGCAGATCACGCGGATGAACGCTGATATATTATCTGCGACGATCAGCGATATCTGCGGGAGATTCCCTTGCGCCCTCGACGACTTCGCGGTGAAATATCGTTTCACCTCACTCCAAACCCGCTGAACCGGAAACGGTCCGATTGTGTTTGCTTATTTTGTACCATCCTCTTACGTTCAATGTACTTTGGTGCACCGCTTCAACGAGTTGATTCACAAGCACAAATAACATCCGGGCGGTCCAACGCACACCCCCGCAGGATCCCCGGGAAAGGAATTGGCTTCATGAAAAAGTCTCTTACCCTGCTTTTATCATTTCTTATGCTGGGCGGAATCGCGTTCGCCGGAATGTCCGCGCCGGCATCATTCCCCACCATACAGGAAAAAACCGCCGGTATGAAGAAGTATTCCGGCTTCTTCACGTTCTACTGGGACGCGAAGGAAGGAAAAATCTGGCTGCAGATCGACAGGCTCGACAGCGAGTTCCTCTTCGTCAACGAGCTCGCCCACGGCGTCGGCTCGAACGACATCGGTCTCGACCGCGGACAGATCGGGAACGAAAGAATCGTCAAGTTCATCCGGAGCGGGCCGAAGATCCTCATGCTCGAACCCAATCTCAACTTCAGGGCGACAAAAGGCGACGAGGCGGCGAAGGCCGCTGTCCGCGACGCGTTCGCGCAGTCTGTGCTGTGGGGATTTAAAGTCGCGGCGGAGAACGGTGACACTGTGCTCGTCGACGCGACGGATTTCTTCCTCCACGACTGGCATCACGTCGACCGCACGCTTCGTGAGGAGAACCAGGGCGACTACCGGATCGATCTCAGCCGGTCTGCAATGTTCCTCCCGCGGACGAAAGATTTTCCGGACAACTCGGAGTTCGAAGCCGTCCTAACCTATAAGGGCACAAATCCCGGCAAGTATGTCATGGAAGTTGTGCCGAGCCCGAACTTCATGACCGTCCACGAGCATTATTCCTTCGTGAAACTTCCTGACGACGGCTATCAGCCGCGCGCCTTCGATCCTCGGGCAGGATACTTCGACGTCGAGTACATGGATTTTTCCGCGCCGCTCGGCTCGACATTACACAAGAGGCTGATTATTCGTCACTGGCTTCAGAAGAAGGATCCCAACGCCGCCGTCAGCGAGCCGGTCAAGCCGATCGTCTACTACGTCGACAACGGCGCGCCGAAGGACGTCCGCGATGCGCTCATCGAAGGTGCAAGCTGGTGGAGCAAGGCGTTCGAGGCGGCGGGATTCAAGAATGCGTTCATCGTCAAGGTCCTCCCCGATAGCGTCGACCCGATGGATATAAGATATAACGTCATACAGTGGGTCGATCGCTATACGAGAGGCTGGTCTTACGGCGCTTCTATCGTCGATCCGAGAACCGGCGAGATCATAAAGGGACAGGTGACACTCGGCGCGCTCAGAGTGAGACAGGATTATCTTATTGCAGAAGGACTCCTCGCTCCTTATGCGAAGGGAAAGCATTTGAAGGAGTTGATTCATCAGTTCGTGCTTGCGAGGATACGCCAGCTCGCCGCGCACGAGACAGGCCACACGCTCGGGCTCTGCCACAATTTCGCCGCAAGCTCCGACCATCGTGCATCGGTCATGGATTATCCTTATCCGAAAGTCGAGATCAAGGACGGGAAGCTCGACTTGTCGGATGCTTATGCCGTGGGCGTCGGGCCGTGGGACATAGATGCCATCAAGTACGGCTACGAGGAATTCCCGAAAGGGACGAACGAAAAGAAAGCTCTGGATAATATTATTGAGCAGCGCATAAAGAGCGGAATACCGTTCCTCTCCGACGAAGCCGCACGTCCCGCAGGCAGCGCGAGCCCGATAGCGCATCTCTGGGATAACGGCTCGAACGCCGTGGATGAGCTCAACCATGTCATGCAGGTCCGCGCGATAGCGCTGAAGAATTTCGGCGAGGACAACATCAAGATCGGAAGGCCTTTGGCTCATCTCGAAGATGTTCTCGTGCCGATATACATGTTCCAAAGATACCAGGTAATTGCCGCTTCCAAAGTTCTCGGCGGACTTACATACACTTATGCAGTGAGAGGAGATGGACAGGTACCGACAACGATGGTTTCTCCCAACGAACAGAGAAGTGCCCTGACAGCTTTGTTAAAAACCATCAAGCCGGATGTTCTCGCACTCCCACGGAGCTTGTTGAAAATAATCCCGCCGCAGCCGGACGGCTACATGCGGACGAGAGAGGACTTCAGGGGAAAGACAGGCGTCACATTCGACGCGCTCGCGCCGGCAAGGGCGGCGGCACAGCTGACGGTGAGCCAGATACTTAATCCGGAACGCGCTGCGAGGCTGATGGAATATCACGCCGAAAATGCCGAATACCCCGGATTGAATGAGGTGATCGAGGATCTGGTTGGATCCACATGGAAGGCCGAACCAGAAAATGGTTACATCGGCGAGATTCAGCGCGCGGTAGACAACGTCGTCCTGGACAACCTCATGAGACTTGCCGATGACCAGGGAGCACCTGGACAGGTGAGGGCGGTCGCCTATTTCCAGATCGAAAACCTCAAGAACTGGATACAGGGTCGTGTATCCACCGTAAAGGATCAAGACCTTGCGGCCGAGTACATTTACTCGCTGTCACAGATCCGGCAATTCCAGGCACATCCGGAGAAGTTTAATGTGCCTGCGCCGATGGTTCTCCCGCCGGGAGATCCGATAGGAGAAAGGTAAGAGCTTTGTCTAAAGGGTCGCGACGCAAGGCTATTGCGTCAATTCAGCAGCTGCATTTCTATACAGTTCATTCATTGCTGATACTGATACCTGAGGTTGTAATATTACTGAATGTCCGCCGGAATTCAGACTTCCCTTCACAACGAGCCCATGAGAGGGCGATATGTGGGTGAACAAGAACACGGCAGGCAGTTGTACTTGAGCGATAGAATTTTCAAAAGTTCTTCACCTCCCTTGGGCAATGCGATGGTATTGACTTTTACTCATTGCACTGATTACCATTTTCCAACTTAATGGCGAGTCTGCTGTCGGCCCACGTTCGGCATGAACGCGGTAGCAAAAAAGTGGACGGGTTATGTGGACAGGCCAATAATCGATTTCAATTTTTTGAATCAGTCTCCGTTTAAGCGAACGCTGATGAAAGAATGTTCTCGATTCTTGTTTTGTCCAACTCATAATCAGGAGATGAAATAATGAAGGTCATCATTCCTTTACTGGGGGCGGTTTATGTCGCTCTCTTTGCGGGCATCGGCTGCAAACAAAGCACACAACCCAACATTAATCCAGAAATAACCGCAGATAGTACCCTCCCCAGGCCATTCTCTGAGGCCACTTACTTCCTTTACGGTGCAGATCTGAGCAACGGGGGACTTCCCATACTGGATAGTCTTGAGAATGCCGGTATTCACCTGCAGGACGCATGGATACCAGATTCGTTCGCTGCGTGCATGGGGGCGATATTAAGGAGCCAAATGGTAGTGCAACTAAAGTATCCGGATTCCTCGGTTTACGCATTTGGCTTTACGTCTGACTCGACACAACTGAGCGAATACTGCATCGTTACTTGGAAGCATTACCATTTTAGGTAGGGCAGACAAGGGGCGTTGCATTCTGGTCTCGACGGGCTGAAAGACTGGATGCAGTCGCGGATGAAATCGACAAAAGATCAGAATCTGAAAGGTCAGCACATGTATGAGCTTTCGCTCAGGCGGTTCCAGGAAAATCCTGTTAAATTCAAGGTGCTGCCGCCGATTGTTTTGCCGCCGGGAGATCCGATTGGAGAGAACTGAACGAGGCTGTCCCAAAAGTCGCGTTTCGTCACCCCGAACCCTGGACCGGAACGCTCCAGTGCAGGCTTGTTTCGGGATCTTAAAACTAATGAAATCAGATCCTGAAACAAGTTCAGCCTAACCATTCCATTGTTTTGGGACAGCCTCAATAGCAAAAGCCCCGACATTTGTGTCGGGGTTCAGGGGAAGCTGAGACGAGCAAGGGCTTATTCACAGACGAGAATAAGAAGCCGACCTTGAAAGAGATCGAGTCTGCTCTCGGCAAGGCTCGAAAAACCCGCGAAAACATAAATGACTTTCTCGCCATAACACTCAAGCTCAAAGGCGAATTGAAATTCTACGGAGTCAATTACGGCTGGGCGATCCGCTACTCGAAATCTGGAAAATCTGTGGTGGCTCTCTATCCGGACAAAGACCGCTTCACTGCGCAAGTTTTTTTGAAACGTCCTCAGGTCGAGGCCGCGCTGGCGAAAGGAGTATCCACCGCGACGAAGGAGGCCGTCAATCGGGCGACTGATTTCAAAGAAGGTAGATGGGTATTCATACGAGTCGAGGCGAAAAGCGGAATCGAAGATGCCGTGACGCTCATAAAAGCAAGGCTCGGCGTTGTGCAATCT
Source organism: Bacteroidota bacterium (assembly GCA_021794075.1). Taxonomy (GTDB): domain Bacteria; phylum Bacteroidota; class Ignavibacteria; order Kryptoniales; family JAKASW01; genus JAKASW01. Next base: position 6,034 of record JAJYRM010000038.1, read on the forward strand.
TGACCAGGCGGTAAGCTCCAATTTTCAAACGCCAAGCTCCAACAATCAAGAAAATCTCAAACCTTAGCTTCTTGTCGTTTTCCCTGATTGGAGTTTTGTTTTTGTTTGGAGATTGGAACTTGGTCTTTGGAGATTATTCATGTCGGTTGCTTTTCTCTGCCGTTCGGGATAGCTTTCCCTTGTCGGAGGTTAAGCAATGCAATTTTTTCCCGCAACTTCGCGGGCATATCGGTCACTTTCCCCTTCCATCGCGCCCGCGCTCTTCCCGCCCGCTGAGACTTGCGACGCCTCCGGTAGGAGGGATAATGCATGAACAAGCCGACCTTTGAAGAACTTGAGGAGCGTGTCTCGGAACTCGAGAAGGAAAAAGCACAGCTCCGCGATCAGGCGATCTATCTGGAAAGACTCTTCAACAGCGCTCCGGAAGCGATCATCTGGCACGACAACGACGATGTCGTAATCAACGTCAACGACGAGTTCACAAGAATGTTCGGCTACTCCCGCGAAGAGTCGATTGGAAAACGAATAAACGATCTCGTCGCGCCGAAGGAATTCCGCGAACACGCGGAGATGTTCTCAGACATGGTCCTTCACGGCCAAAGGATAGAGGGGGACTCCAGGCGCAGGAGGAAAGACGGGTCTGTGTTCGACGTTTCGATACTTGGCGCGCCGATCATCCACGAGGGAAAACAAATGGGCGTGTTCGCCATATACAGGGACATAACCGAAAGGAAGAAATCGGAAGAGGAAAGCATTCTCCAGAAGACTTACCTGGAAAGGTTGTTCAATAGCGCGCCGGAAGCGATCGTCTGGCACGATAAGTCGGATCGCATAGTAAACGTCAACGATGAATTCACGAGAATGTTCGGCTACACGAGAGAGGAAGCTGTCGGCATGCCGATCAACGCGCTCCTTGTGCCCGAAGAACTGCTGGACGAAGGAATTGAATTTTCGGAGAAGGTGATCGGCGGAGAAAGGATCGAAGCCGACACGAGGCGAAAACGAAAGGACGGTTCTCTGGTCGATGTTTGGGTCATCGGCTCGCCTATCATGCACGGCGGAAAGCCGATCGGCGACTACGCGATATACCGCGACATAACTGATAGAAAGAAGGCCGAGGAAGAAATCCTGTTGCAGAAATCCTACCTGGAGAATTTGTTCAACAGCGCTCCAGAGGGGATAATCTGGCACGACGATAACGATGTCGTCGTGAATGTGAACGACGAATTCACGAGGATGTTCGGCTATTCACGCGAAGAAGCTGTCGGGAGAAAGATAAACGATCTCGTCGCGCCCGAAGATCTCAAGAACGAAGCGGCCATGTTTTCTCACATGGTCAATCATGGCGACAGGGTATCCGCCGACTCGAGGCGCAGGCGGAAAGATGGGACGCTCTTCGACGTGTCGATACTTGGCGCCCCGATATTTCGCGAGGGAAAACAGATCGGCGTCTACGCCATATACAGGGATATCACAGAACGCAAGAAGGCGGAGGACGAAATACTTCTTCAGAAGACCTATCTGGAGAGACTCTTCAACAGCGCTCCTGAAGCGATAGTGCTCCACGATAACCACGACCGCATCGTAAACGTCAACGATGAATTTACCAGGATGTTCGGGTTTGAACGGCAGGAAGCGATCGGGAAACAGATAAACGATCTTGTGACGAGTAACGAGCTGCGGAAGGAAGCAGCCGAAATTTCCGCGAGGATCGGAAACGGCGAGTGGGTCGAAACTGAATCGAAGCGGAACAGAAAAGACGGGAAACTCTTCGACGTCTCGATACTCTGCGCGCCGATAATTTATAATAACAAACAGGTCGGCGATTACGCGATTTATCGCGATATAACCGAGCGTAAGAAGGCGGAGGAGGCTCGAATGCGCGTGGAGGCGGAGGCGCGAACAGCTAGAGAAATTCAAATGAATTTCCTTCCCGAGTCCGACCCGATCATATCCGGCTATTCCGTGGCCGGAAGGAGCATACCCGCCTTGAACGTGGGCGGTGATTACTACGACTTCATACGCCTGGATGAGCACAGGCTCGCCATCGGACTCGGCGACGTGAGCGGTCACGGCCTTCCTTCCGCACTTGTGATGGCGAATCTTCAGGCCACTATCCGAAGCCAGGCCGCGTTTGATCCCGATCCGGCAAGGTGCCTCGAAAGAGCAAACAGGCTTCTTTACCACAGCACCGACGCGCACACATTCGTGTCCCTATTCTACGGCATACTCGACATCCGGAATCATTCGCTGACGTACGCGAACGCCGGCCAGAACTGGCCGATCATATTTCCATCTGCCGGCTCCCCAGCCATGCTTACGGGGCATGGGCTCGTTCTCGGCGTACGGGAGACCACGGAATACACAAACGAGGAAATAGAACTGAGATATGGCGACCTCATTGTTTTTTACTCCGACGGCGTAACTGAAGCGATGAACGAAGCGAGGGAACAGTTCGGCGATGAGAGGCTGATTGGCGCGGTGCGTGGGCTTTCCCGGGGAACGCCTCAGTCTCTTATAGACTGTATTGTCAGGTCGGTCAGCTCCCATGTCGGGAAAATGCCTCAGGCCGACGACATGACTCTGATTGTTGCCGAGCGAAAGTCGTCCGCGTGAACCGAAATCTTTGAGAGCTTCATCAGCGGACGTCTCTAAAGCTATTCGCACCCATCTCAATTCTTACGGAGAAAAGACCGGCTCTTTTTCTGAATCGCGCAGCAGAATTGAAGGGGAATAAACGATCGCGTTTGTTAAATTTTCATCTGGCGGAATCAAATAGACATTAAACGTGATGAAGAAAGTAACCATACATACCGACGGCGGTTGCCGCGGAAATCCCGGACCCGGAGGATGGGCGGCCACACTTGACTATGGCTCTCACCATCGTGAGATAAGCGGTGGCGCCCCTGCGACCACAAACAACAGGATGGAACTGCAAGCCGCCATCGAAGCGCTCGACACGCTGAAGGAACCGTGTGAAATCGAATTCTACACCGACTCGGAGTATTTGAAAAACGGCATGACGGCCTGGCTGGCGAATTGGAAGAGAAACGGCTGGAAGACCAAATCGAGGACGCCGGTGAAAAATGAAGACCTTTGGCGAAGCCTCGACTCGCTATCTACGAAGCACACGATAAATTGGCACTGGCTAAAGGGACACAATGGACACGCGGGAAATGAACGCTGCGATTTCCTTGCTAACATGGAAATGTCCAAAATAGAAAAAGAGTTCTCCCCCGGGGAGCTTGGAAAGAAACTGAAGGAGTTCGCGGCTGGTAATTCCTAATGCGATTCCGGCCGATCTTCCCTGGAGAAGTTGGAGCCTGGGAAGGTCGCGCCGGAGGACCCGGCAAAAAGACAACGAAAGGATTTTATGAACGACGAAAACTTGAATTTCGGACCCTTGAGATCGCTTGTCGGAACTTGGGAAGGCGTGACCGGCGACGACACCGCGCCGTCGGATGATCGCGGAACAGAAAACAACAAGTTCAGAGAACTGATGATTGTCGAACCGATGGGGCTCACCGAGAATCATGAGCAAGCCCTCTACGGCCTTCGGTACAAGATGCAGGCCTGGCGAATCGGCGAGTCCGATCCCTTCCACGATGAGACCGGCTACTGGCTCTGGGATCCGAAGGCGAAACTGGTCATGAAGTGTGTTACGATTCCAAGAGGTGTGGCTTTGATCGCTGGAGGTCAAGCGGAGCCTGACGCGCAACATTTCAAACTTACCGCTAGGCTGGGCGAGTCCGATTTCGGAATCTGTTCCAATCCTTTTCTCGACAGGGAATTCAGGACGGTCAGATTCGATTTTGAAATGACATTCAATGCCGATGGGAGTTTCACCTACGACGAAGTGACGGCAATTCAGATCAAAGGGCAGGATAGACTCTTCGAACACAGGGACAAGAACACGCTCAAGCGCGTCAAATAGGGCGCAATCCGCGAATTTTCCGGAGCAGCTTCAGAGTCTCGGAACCGCCAAGGGTTAAATAATTCTTCGCGATCAGTTGAGAATCGTCTTCAGGCGAAGCGCGACCGCGAGGAACAAGCGCGAAATTCTTTTCGTTCTAAAGATGCTATGAGAACGATGCTTGTGTTGTTTGTTGTTTCAACCGCCACCGCGCTAAATTCGTGCAGTCAACCTCCACCCACTGCTCCGGGATCTCCTTCTTCCCCGCATTCGAACTCTTCCCCTTCGTTTAGTTTCATTGGATACGGCGTGGCTCTCGATTCCACATACTATAAGGTATGGTCGGACAGCTCGTGGGAAGAGTTCTATATGGACACCACGATAAACGGAACCCAATACTCCGTGCTGCTGGATAACACGGGTTACGAATATTTTTACGGTCCGAGCGGCTATGATGGATTCCTTCCTTACGGCGGGAGCCTCGTAATGTTCGACTCGACGCTCGCTTCGCTCCCCGACACAATGATGGAGGGCAAGACTTACATCATGAAGACGACCTTCTCCATCCAGGGCGTCGGTTATGTGCTAACTGACCAGGCCATCCTCCTGGATACTGGGTCGGTCACGGTTTCTTTCGGCACGTTTAACGATTGCCTGTACCTTCAATCGACTAGCACGCTGTCGGGCGGAGGCCAGTCACAAACACAGACGACGCAATACTGGTACGCGAAAGGTCCATCGGATATTAAACGCATATACGAGAATACAGGCGTGACTATATTCATGGCGTACGGCGTGGTTAACGGAATGGGATGGGGCACTTCGATCAGCAAGGAGCTTCCGGGTGCTATTCCCTTGCGGGAGTCATCGGCCGCACCGGCGATTTCACTCACAAGTACGGCGAATTCGCGGCCAAGCATAATGTCAATTGCTCCTAAAATTATGAAAGGCCTGATGAGATGACCGGCATAACTGAGATAGCGCCCGACGTATTCAGGATCTCGACATTCATTCGGGAAAACAACATACAGATGAACCAGTTTCTCGTAAGAGATGACGAGCCGCTTCTATGGCACACCGGGCAGAGATATCTTTTCGAAGAAGTGAGGGAGGCGACAGCTAGTCTCATCGATATCGGGACTCTGAAGTGGATCGGCTTCAGCCATTTCGAGCCGGACGAATGCGGATCGCTCAACGAATGGTTCCAAACGGCTCCGTTGGCGGAAGCGTTTTGCAGTGTTGTGGGTGCGAGAGTGAACATGACTGACTTCGCCTCGCGGAAGGCAAGTGGATTGCAGCATGGCGAGACCATATCGACGGGGAGATACAGTTTCCGATTTCTGTCCACTCCTCACCTTCCTCACGGATGGGACGCGGGGCTCCTCTTCGAGGAGACGAACAAGACGCTCTTCTGCTCCGATGTGCTTCACCAGAACGGCAATCTTGCCGCGCTGACATCCTCCGACGTGATCGGTGGCGCACGAGAAAATCTGAAGTTGACGCAGTCGGGTCCGATGAAGAACTATCTCCCATACACATCGAACACCGAGAGTCAGATTGATATGCTGGCGGGACTGAAACCGAAAACGCTCGCGATCATGCACGGATCGAGTTATAACGGCGACGGCGCGAGGGTTCTTAAGGAGTTTGCCGAAGTCATGAAAGAAGAGCTAACCGTGAGATAGTTCGCGGGGCGCGTTGACCCGTTGAGCATGGGCGGTCGGGCAGGTAATCGGAAGACTCTTTACATCACATCTGAGCCTTACTTCGCTATGAAGACCGGGGCCTACTTTCAGGCTTCGTTTGGCACGCGATTCTGAAAGTCTAACGACATAATAGGACGAAAAATTTGAATTCTTTTGACAACGCCTCCCCCGATTTCAGGTAGATTGGCAGCGATGCGTATGTTAATTTAAATGAAAGAGAGTCAGGGCATGAAGGGCACAATTTTGATGGCGATGTTTGCCGCCATCGCGTTTGTATCTTGTGACCAGGATCCGGGGAGCACTGTCGTCGGCTCGGCAACAGACACGCAAATAAACGGCGTGTCGTTCGCAGTCGATACAACCGATGTGGACGCCGGAGGATCCTGGCAGCTCGTTGCTCGCGGCATGGTAAAGACAACTGTCAACATATCTGCTCCGTGGTACATCGAATGTCAATTCTATGCCGACAGCACCATGACTGTAAAACTTGGAGGCAACGATACGCAACTTTCTTTTCCTCTTTCGCCGGGACAATCGACATATGGGACGATCTATTTCTATACTTCATCGGTCGATGTCAGGCAATTCACTGATTTTCGAATCGGTAATCTGAGGGCCATATACAAGAACTGAAGTTTCGGAAAAGAATCCTGCTGGTGACGAGAAGGGGCGGGAACACACCAAGTGAATGACGCTGTAAGGTGGCGGAAGAAGCTTATCCGGTGGGAAAACGGCAAATGAGGGTTAAGACTTTTTTGCCGGCCATTTGTTCGACGATCCTTGTATCATGCGAGGTCACTACGCACGATGGTCCGGTAGGGCCGCCGGCTGGCAACGGGATCGACAACGTATCGTTCGTTGTCGACACCACTTATTTGCTCGCCAGTCCCGCAATGCTCGTCGCCAAGGGCGTCGTAAAGAACACGGGAACTGGAAATATCAACTCCCCATGGTATGTTGATTGTTATTTCTACACGGACTCAACGACGTCTGTGACGCTCGGTAGTAACGACGAAAAGATCGGCGTGCCGCTCTCACCTGGGCAGTCTGCATTCTGGATGATCACCCTTTCGAGCCCTAACGTAGACGCGCGTCGCTTCCCCAACTTCGCGGTTAGTAATTTCGGAGCGCTGTACAAGAATTGAATCGTACGAAAATAAGTGGTGATATGGCATGGAGATGAAACAGTATTTGCTGGATACATTCATGTATAACGATCACGCCAATAAGATGGTCCTGGTTAAGATGCGCGAGATGCGAGATCCCGCGGAAGCGATAAGATTGTTCAGCCATCTCATCAATTCACAGTACAAGTGGATGGCGAGGATAGTGCGAGATCCAAACGCGCCAGCGATGGACTGGTGGGAGCCTCTTTACGCGTCAGGTGATCTTGAAGAAAAGTGGAACGACAGCCTTCGGATCTGGACCGCGTATATCGGAGAAAGGAGCGAGGAGCAAATGTACGAAGAAAAACAATTCGTCGGCTTCGATGGCGGTGAGTGGACAGCTCCGCTCAAAGATATCGCGCTGCAACTGAATTATCATTCCATCCATCATAGAGCTCAGATCCAATCTCTTATCAGGGCAGAGGGAATCGAGCCGGATTTTGTAGACTACATTGGTACTGTTTACAGAAAACTTTCATGAAGGATCCACTAACTCTGGGAGCATATAAATGTCTGTTACTATATCAGATTTCGGCTTCATAATAGGTAAGTGGGAAGGAACGGGAATCGCCGAGTATCCGACGATAAGACCCGTCGATTATGATGAGGGCCTTGTCTTCACTAGGAACGACAAGGACCATGTGATCCACTACGAGCAGCGAACATGGATAAAGTCTTCCGGGGAAGATAACGGCCAGCCGGTGTTCTGGGAATCCGGGTTCCTGATCGATAAGGGAGACGGTGTATTCGAGCTTGTGAACTCTCAGAAGAGCGGTCGGATGGAATTGCTCAGGGGCCAGGCAAAAATGTCGGATGGAAATGGAATCGAGCTGTTGCTATCGAGCGTGATTATTTCAAACGATCCCCGAACGGTAAAATCCGGCCGCAAGTTTCGATTCCTCGAGAATGTCATCGACTACGAGTTGCAGATGGCCACTTCAGAGAACCCGGGTTACGACAGACATTTGAGAGCGCGACTCAGGAGACCGGGGCCGTAAGAACGCCCGGTCGTCTGCGCTAGATCATGGAAGGTTCCGAAGGACAATTCGGAGATCAATACGGTAAGGAAAGAATGGTATGCCTTACTCCGTATGCGGACTCTACCGGGAAATAATTTAAGGCCATATCCGCGCTGATAGCCGGTCCGCTTCTTTACTTCTTCCTCAGAGAGATTACTTCTTTCAGCGTGTATATGAAAGCCGGGATCGCGATCACGATCATGAACAATCCGATCAGCACGTATCCTTCATCGACGGGGAGATGGCGGTCCAAACCAAGAAATGTCACTACTCCAAAAGCTGCGAAGAGGATTCCGCCGAAGAACAGAGTCCTCCCTCCGGTCTGTGCTCCTATCTGCTTAACTTCCTGCTCACTCAAGAGGTGAGTCCACTTCATCGATGCCCCGAAAAGATATCCTACTATTATCAGCATGAGAGTCGTACCTACGCCGAAAGCGAGTCCGGGAACGAAACCGAACCACGGGCTACGCATCGCGGGCGCGGCAACCGTGTTCACGAAGAGCGAGAATCCTCCGAATCCGAAGCCGGCGATGAAGCCGTGGATGATAGTCCACTTCGCGGGCAAGGGGCCTGAGCCTGGTACGGCGGATTCCTTGTGGTGTTTTGAGAGAACGGACATGGATGTCCCCATGTCGCGGGCCTTGTCGTGGTGATGACCGAAGATATGCAAATGGGGATAGCGATTTTTTCCTACCACAATGAAGCCTGCGGCGGACATCGCAATCCCGACTATCACATAAACGATGCCGTTTATGGTTGGCGAGAGGAGGAACGGCGCGAGCGCGAGATACGCGGCTTCGGCGAGGAGCATCCTCTGCAACGTGAAAGCCGCAGAAAAGTAAAGTCCAGCTTTCATTCCTTCCCTTCCGCTCGCTCCGCCAATCGCATAACTGAAAGTGATCGGCCAAGTGTGTTCGTCCGGAAGGATTCCGTGAAGAAGGCCGAAAAGGAGAGAATATATCACGGCTGTTAAAGGAGTCATGCTTCTTTCCTCAAATCATAAAAATACAGCTCTCGGTCAGGTTTCATCATTCTTATGGGCGTATGTATGCCCATCCCTCCGCCTGCTTCCTTGCGAGTTCCCCGACACCGGCGGGAACGATCTCAATTTGATTCACCAGGGCTTCTTTTGTGAGGTGGAGCTGGCGAAGAGAATTTTCACACGCGGTGAACCTGACGCCTTTCGCAGCAAGCCGCTCGACCATCGCCCCATGAAGATTGGGTACTTTCAGGAATGCCGTTACCCCTTCTGAGTTTGACACCAACTCGACTTCCACATTTTCCTGGCCGAGGTCGGTAATGAGATTCTCTATATTGTGCAGGGCAAGATCCGCGCGGCCCTTCGCCCCTTCGTCAAGGTGAAACAACACTCTATATTTTGCCATTTCTTTATTCCTTTAGTAATCGTATTCATGGAAAAAGCCTGCTCTCCCCCGGCGCAAGCCCGGCTTACGCGAGGAGAAAATAACTTGCTCAGGCATCTGGCGGGGAGGCGTCCGTCGGTTTGTCGGGTGTCCTTGAAGTAATTACCGGTGGCATCCAGATATACGGGGAGCATCATGCTTTATATGATATGATGCGTTTGCTAGGGCGCGGATTCATTCATACCTGCGCCCATCGGATTGATAAGTTCAGGCCATCTCAAGTATTCGGCCGAAGATCAGGTCAAATGTGAAACTCTTGGCGTTAACCCGGGACTCGATGAATTCCGCCACCTTCTGAAGCCGCGCCGGTATAGACATTATCTTTTCTTGGGCTTTCGCGCCGATCGAATTGAGCTGTGTCAGGAATTCGATGTTCCATGAACTGATCAGCTGTTCCACGATCTTCTGGTAATCTCTCGGTCCGTAAATACCGGAGCGGCGCACGACATCCGAATAGTCGTTGAAGTTGGCCATAGAAATTCCCGGCATGTCGATGCTCGGCATGACGGTCGCGGCGCACTCCAGGGCGACGTTCGGATCACGCGCTATGATTTCTCTGAAGACGTTCAGGTAAAACGCGTAGTGCCTCGCTTCATCCTGGGCGATTTTCTGCGTGATAGTATAGAGAAGCGGCTCCTGTTCCCCAACGAGTTTTCCGGTGTTGGTGTGTGAGATAAATGTCGCCTTCTCCTGAGCGCTCGTGTAAACAAAAATCTTGTAGGGGTCACCGTTCCACGGAGGATGGAAGCCGGATTTGATGTAATCGAACTGCAGTCGCTCAAGCGCGGAAAACTTGAGCAATCTGGAGTCCCTTATGTAGTCGCGGAGTACGTTACCGTGTCTGTCCTCCTCGGCTGTCCAAAGACCGTTCCACTCTTTCCATGTCGGGTCCTCACCGAGTGCGTGGAAGATGAGCCTGTGGAAATGAGGAAGTCCTTCCTCAGTAAGTATGTTCAGCGAAATGGCTACTCGTGCGACGTCGCTGATGCCTTCGGCGCGCTTGCGAAGCTCGCAGATCTGCTTATCGTCGCCGCTTCCCTGATCTGCGGGGAGAAATTCGGACGGATACCAGAGCTCGCGTTTCGATACATGGCGTGCGATTAGCCCCTGCACTGTACCCTCAAGGTCGCGCAGCACCTCATACTTTTTCTGAATCACCTTATCTTGCGGTTCGTGCGTTCTCTGCATCGTTCACTTTTCTTGAATTATGGGAAATATCAGCCGAAAGGGGCTTTCTGGGCAACCTCAGCAACTCGTTTACTCGATATAATATGACAGTTGAAAAGCATAAACAAGGAGGGTTCATGCCGGCGAGATTCGGCCGCCGGATATATCCGGCGGCGAACCGCATTCGAAGCTGATTAGCTTTTTGGCCCGGCTCACTCCTTTCGTTTTTAGTTAACCTATCCCCTCAGAGGCTTGGTTCAAACATGTGCCAATTGAAGCGAGACTGACCTCTCGTCTGAATTTAAGCTCCCGTTGGAGAATCGCTCCTCGCCTTTTTCAGCCTCGCGGAACCATCTTCAGTGAGATAGTAAAGAACGTCCTTTTCCACGGCGAGCCCAGCATTGATGAGGTCTCTCGCGGTAGCTCTGACGAGGTACAGCGGAATGCCGCTGACACCGGCGACCTCTTCCAGCGAATGATGGTCTTCTATAACCGTCATCAGACTCAAGGCTGCTTCAGTCAGCGTTCCGTCCGGATTGATGCAAGCCATTTTCAGATCGCCTTCTTGCTTAAGTACCAATCGACGACTTCGAGACTCTTGTCCTTCACGCGCTGTTCCGCCGTCGCCGTCGTGTTCGGTGCGGGAACCACGACCTTGTCGCCCGGTTTCCAGTTCGCCGGTGTCGCGACCTGATTCTTGTCGGTTGTTTGGAGAGCGTCTATCACTCTCAGGATTTCCTGCATGTTTCTGCCGGTCGTGAGAGGATAGTAAATCATCGCCCGCAGTTTGCCGTTCGGATCGATGATGAAGACGCAGCGTGTCGTCTCAGTCTTGCTTTCGCCGGGCATGATCATGCCGTACTTCATCGCGACTTCTTTGTTCAGGTCGGCAATAATCGGGAACGGGATCTTCACGCCGAGTTTCTCCTCGATGTTGCGGACCCACGCGATGTGTGACGAGACGGAGTCGACGCTTAGGCCGAGGAGTTGGGTGTTCTTCTTCTGTAGTTCGGGATAAATCTGCGCAAAAGCGACGAACTCCGTTGTGCAAACTGGTGTGAAGTCTGCCGGATGAGAAAAGAGGACGAGCCAGCTCCCTTTGAAGTCGGAAAGCCTGAGCACGCCTTGTGTCGTCACAGCCTCGAAGTCAGGCGCCATTTCGCCGAGCCGCGGAAGGCTATGATTCGTCTGATTTCCACTTGATTCAGTCATATTCCATGTCTCCTTTCTATGGGACTAGTAGCGAGCAGAATCCTCGATGTGGGTAGCATACTGTTGTTGTCATATGAAATCGATTTCATCTCTGCATCTATCGGAACATTTCCCGCTTGTCCGGTCGATGAGATTATAATGGGCCGCTTCGGCCGGATGTCTATGGATGTTGTGTGGTACGGTGCAGTATTAATTAGGATGTGCTATTGATGATAAGAAGAAGCGCTCGATTGAAGGTATCTTCCGCATACAAGAATGTCAATGCTCAATCCGCGGTTGATGTTTCGTTTTATGGTGCACATCATTGGTTCCATTGAGTCCTCACCGCCCGACGAATTTGGATTAACGTCGCGAGTTCGACTTTGAGGTATTACTGACCTTTGTTAAAATGAATTCGTAGCCGGCGACAACGTCGCCTTCGCTATTTACAATGATACTTCATTCCTTAGCACGGAGGATCTACTGCGATGGATAAGATAAATCTCGTCGAAAAACTCGGGCTGATCTCTGAATACTGGCACCCGAAGATTGTTGGTGAGATCAACGACTCGTTTGTCAAGCTCGTGAAGCTGAAAGGCGAGTTCATCTGGCATTCGCATGAAAACGAGGACGAAATGTTTCTCGTTCTAAGGGGAAAACTTCGGATTAAGCTTCGAAGTGGTGACATACTTTTGACAGAGGGCGAATTCTTCATAGTCCCGAAGGGAGTCGAGCACATGCCGGTTGCAGACGAGGAGGTGCACGCCTTGCTCCTAGAACCGAAGACGACACTAAACACCGGGAACGTCGTCAATGAGAATACAGTGGAAGCTGAATGGATCTGAATTATGTTTAACGTCATCATACTTGGCCTTACATCCTTCTTCACCGACATCGCCAGCGAAATGGTGTACCCGCTCATCCCCTTCTTTCTTACGTCGGTACTCGGCGCGAGCCCTGCAGTCCTAGGTCTCATCGAAGGCGTCGCCGAAAGTGTAGCAAGCATCCTGAAAGTTTTCTCGGGATATATCTCAGACAAATTTAAGAAGAGGAAAATTCTGGCGATCAGCGGTTATTCGTCCTCAGCCGTAGGCAAATTTCTCCTATATGTTGCCAACAGCTGGGGCTTCGTTTTCGCGGGGCGCATCGTGGACAGGCTCGGTAAAGGCATCCGGACCGCCCCGCGTGACGCACTCATAGCGGACAGCATCGATCCGGCGAAGAAGGGAACCGCATTCGGTCTGCATCGCACCATGGATACGGCAGGCGCCGCGATAGGCGTTGTGCTTGCGTATTTATTCCTCACTCATTATTCCGGGGCGTATTCGAAGGTTTTCCTTTGGTCGCTTGTCCCGGCCGCTATCGGCGTGCTACTTCTGTTCTTCGCACGTGAGAATAAGGTGGAAACCACCGATAGAAAACCGCCTTCTTTCAAATGGAAAGTCCTGCCGCGCAAGCTCCAGCTGTTTCTCATAGTGGCGTTCATCTTTACGCTTGGGAATTCGTCGAACACCTTCCTCCTCCTTCGCTCGAAGGATATCGGTTTCACACCGGCCACTGCAATTCTTCTTTACCTTCTCTACAACGTCGTGTACGGCGCGGTATCTTATCCGGCGGGACGATTGTCGGACAGAATCGGGCGGAAGAGACTTCTCGTATTAGGGCACGTTTTTTACGGGCTCGTTTATCTCGGTTTCGCCTTTGTCTCGGGACCTCAGCACACCTGGTTCCTGTGGGGACTCTTCGGAATCTACGGACTCTATAGCGGTTTTACGGAGGGTATCGAGAAGGCGCTTGTTGCCGATCTCGCACCTGCCGAGATTCGCGCCACGGCGATCGGACTTCATGCCATGATCCTCGGAATCGGCCTCTTCCCTGCTTCTTTCATCGCGGGAGAACTCTGGCAACATTTAGGACCGTCATTTGCGTTCTACTTCGGCGGCGGAATGGGAATCATCGCTGCCATCGGACTCTTGCTCGTCCTCTGATTTCTGCGGCCGGCCCGGGTGCAGTCTGGATCGACCGTGCCAACATCATGGTTGTCGATTCAGGAATGTGTATCAATGTTTGAAATGCACGACCTCTCATGCTAAGTTATCGTGGACCAGGAGGTAGAATGAGTTTGAACGCAGTCCTTGGAGCTGGCGGAGTTGTCGCGGATGAGCTGGCGAAGCGTCTCATCGCCGAGGGCGAAAGCGTAAGGCTGGTATCAAGGAGCGGAAGCTCTATGGAAGGCGCCACCGCCGTGAAAGCAGATGTGTCTCTGCCGGCCCAAACGATAGCTGCCGTCGAAGGTTCATCGGTTGTCTTCCTGTGCGTCGGTTTGAAATACGACAGGAGAGTATGGTCGGAGCTGTGGCCTCGGATCATGTCGAACACGATAGAGGCTTGTAAGCGAAGCGGCTCGAAGCTGGTTTTCTTTGACAACGTTTACGCGTACGGCAAAGTCGAGGGTCCGATGACCGAGTCGACGACATACAATCCATCCAGCAAGAAGGGCGAGATTCGAGCGGCGATCGCCACAAAGCTGATGGACGAGGTGAAAAGAGGAAGCCTCCGCGCTCTGATTGCCCGAGCGGCAGACTTCTACGGACCTTTCGCTGAAAAGGTGGCCGTTCCAAACTCTCTGGTATTCAACCGTCTGGTCGAAGGTAAGAAGCCCAACGTGCTCGCGCGAGCTGACAGGAAACACTCATACACTTTTACGCTCGACATGGCCGAAGCGCTTTACAGGTTGTCGACATCCGACGATGCGTACGGACAGGTCTGGCACTTGCCCACAGCACCGGACCCGCCGACGGGACGGGAGTTTGCCGCTCTCGCAGCTGACGCTTTCGGTTCGGAACGGACCTACTCGGTCCTGTCGAGATGGATGCTGAGACCTGCGGGCATGTTTGACAGAACTATACACGAAATTTCGGAAATGTTGTACCAGAATGAGTACGATTATATTTTCGATTCGTCAAAAATTCGGGGCGCCTTTGGCCTGAATGCCACTTCTTACATCGATGGCATTCGACAGACCGCTGCTTTCTACAAACAATCGGGAAGAAATCAAAAGGGAGTGAAATGAAAAAAGATAAGATAATTGAATTCCTGCTGGACGCGCTCCTCGCTGCTGTCGGCGCCATCCTGATCGGCCTGATCTTTTTCGGTCGGGGGATCTTCAATTCCAATCGCGTCGGTTATCAGTTTCTATCGTTCGGTATCATCGGGGGATTCCTCTTCTCGAGCTTCCGCTTCTTGAAATTGTGGATGGCGGCGATCATCTTCGTTGTCCTTCTCGTTCTGAACGAGGTCGCGTTGCATCTGGGAAATTGGGATTTCATTTGGCAGGATGTCTTATACTTCGTCGCGATGGCATCCTCGGTTTTCTTCTTCGCCAGGTATTACATGCCGAAACTTGCCGGTACGATACTGAGCAGGTTGTTCGCTATAAGTTCTCTGTTCGCTATAGGATTCACGCTCGTGACAATCATCTTCTATTTCATTTTCGCCGCGAACCCGAACATACCTCGCTTCAATCTTGCCCAGATGATTTACTATGACCTTGCTCAGGGATTTCTAGTGGGCTTCGGGCTCGGAGCTGGGGTCGAAGGGGCGGAATATGTGGTTAAGAGGACGATGAAAAGCGGGGCGCAAAGTTAATCTTCCCTCTTCTGAGTCCATAAAATGGTGAAAATCGAAGCGATTTTGCTTGTTTGTGGTTGGTGGGAATGTCTCCGCGTTTTCGTGTTGCCACTGGAAGCGGGCAAACCGGCAGTCTATGTCAACGGTTGTTTCTCTTTCCTCTCATTTTGGCGGGGCTGAATGAAACAAGATTTTCGCCAAACCGTTGTCTCCTTTGAGA
Source organism: Bacteroidota bacterium (assembly GCA_021794075.1). Classification (GTDB taxonomy): domain Bacteria; phylum Bacteroidota; class Ignavibacteria; order Kryptoniales; family JAKASW01; genus JAKASW01. Next base: position 21,470 of record JAJYRM010000038.1, read on the forward strand.
ATTGTACCCGCAGACATTTAGAGTAGAGGCGTTTGGACAATGATTGAAGACAAATCGACAAGAAGTGGGCCACGAAAGAAGGACCACGTTCTCAGGGAGACGATAGTCAACGATTTCAAGAAGGGGGAAATCGGAGAGTCGCTGAGAAGGGACTTCAAGGAGCTTTATAGATTTTATATCGATGCCGAAACGCAACATCGGCTCGAATCGTATCCACGCCTGAAGAGGTTTCTCTTAGCTTCGTGGTACCTTTTGAAGAGTCTCATTTTGCATTTGAATCCGGCGCGGAGATTCTTGCTTCTTCTCAGCATCATTTTCTTTTTCTGGGGGAATGCAAACTGGTCGGGGCACAACTACAACATTACGATAGATACAAGCCCAATCAGCTATCTCCTGGTTCTTCTCGTTCTTATGCTTGAGTTGAAAGACAAGCTTCTTGCGCATGACGAGTTGCGGATCGGACGAACGGTGCAGAAGGCCCTTCTCCCCGATGACAACCCGACTCTCGCCGGATGGTCGGTTTGGCTTTTCACCCGGCCGGCAAACGACGTTGGCGGTGACCTGGTAGACTACATCAATCTCGATGAGAACCGGCTGGGACTTGCCCTCGGAGACGTAGCGGGCAAAGGGCTCGGGGCCGCCCTGCTTATGTCGAAACTCCAGTCAACTTTACGGGCAATCGCGCCTGAATACAATTCCCTTTCCGAACTTGGCGAGCGTATCAACCTGATATTCTGCCGCGACAGCCTTCCTAGCAAGTTTGCCACGCTCGTGTATGTCGAGCTGATCCAGAACTCGGGAGCGATACGACTACTTAACGCGGGCCATCTTCCGCCGCTTGTGCTTCACGGAGCGAACGTAGAAGAACTTCCTCACGGCGCCCCGGCGCTTGGGTTGATAAAGACGTCGAAGTTCGGCGAGTCCACCGTCGAACTCGATCCGGGCGACATTTTCGTCGCGTATTCTGACGGGGTGACGGAGGCGCGGAACGAGCGCGACGAGTTCTTCGGCGATCAGCGCCTCAAGGCTATCCTCGGAAAATCGGCGGGGATTTCTCCGGACCGGCTTGGCGAGAGGATACTTTCAACGGTGGATGCGTTCGTCGGCGAGGCGCCGCGCAGCGACGACCTGTCGCTTGTCATAATTAAGAGATGGAGCTGAGGGAGCAGAACTCGAAATACTAAACCCTAAACGATTCACAAACCTTGAAATTCAAAAATCTAAAAATCGCTTCAGGTTTGATGATTGTTATAGAGTTCAGGGTATTCACCGAAGTTGCTTCGGCTTGAAAATTCCATACAGATCGTGCTCGAAATGATATACCTTCGCCACTTCGACTTCGAACCGCCTGAGCCAGCTGAACCTATGTATCGATAATCCCACAGCCATTCCTATCAGCGGCCCTACAATATAGATCCACCATCCCGTCCATATTCCAGCAACGACAGAAGGGCCGAAGCTTCGCGCCGGGTTGGTGCTCGTACCTGATAAGGGCGCTTCCAGGTAGACCATTACCGCGTAAAGAAAAGGAAAGAGCAGCGGAGTGTATTTCCTCAATCTTTTGTGACCAAGGAAGATGAAAAGGCCTACGATTAGTCCTATTGTCGTGACTATTTCGCCGAGCATCGCTTCCCAGAAGGTATAACCTATCCCCGGTGTCGTGCTTCCGAACCCGACGCTCTTCCCTGCCGATCCCCAGAGCAAGAGAGGGACGCATCCTGCGACCGCACCTGCGAACTGTGCCACGATGTATCCGACTGTCTCCCGCGCGGAGAGTTTCTCTTTTATATGGAAGGCGAGCGTAACCACGGGGTTGATGTGCGCCCCGCTTACCTTGCCAACACGTGAGTACGCGATGGCGGCGCCGGTGGATCCGAAAAGGAAACCTGTTATCAGCCTCCGTAGCCCGGCATCCGGGATGGCGTTCACGACGAAGCTTCCCTTCCCGAAATCGAGTATTACAAAAGAGAGTCCGAAGAACAAGAGAAGGGCCGTGCCTATCAGCTCAGACAGGTAAAGGCCCCATGGAATTTTGTTTTTCATAATTGGCAATTTAACAAGAGTGTCCGGTCGTATCCATACTTCGTTAGAATGTCTTTTATCTTTCCCGCTAGAAGGCATTGATATAGTTGACAAAACAGAAATCCCGGTACGAACTGCTCAAACACTTCCTTCTGATAGGCATCGGATGAATGTGCTCTACTCGTTTTCGCACCTTCATTGTCTAATTTGTCTATGACTCAATCGGTGGTCAACCACATTGGAATTCCCTTTCTATTGAGTTATAATTTCATCGATGTTTTTTCGGCGTCAGCTTTCAAATGTCCTAAGCTACGGAGCTTAAATAGGAACTCAACCACCATAGGAAATCTAAAATGAAACCCACCGCGAGAGTTCTTCTCTTGTCAATGATTATATCGGGAGTTTTCTCTTTCGCCGCGCGCGCGCAAGGCGTGTCCGGTGTTTCAGGGAAAAATTTACCCGCTTACATGGATACCAGCCTTACTTTCCGGCAGCGAGCGTCCGACCTGGTTTCGATGATGACGCTCAAAGAGAAAGTTTCTCAGATGCAAAACAGTGCGGTTGCGATTCCGAGACTCGGGATACCGACGTATAGTTGGTGGAGCGAAGGTCTTCACGGTGTGGCCAGGAACGGAATCGCGACCGTGTTCCCGCAGGCGATAGGGATGGCCGCGACATGGGATCCGAAACTGATACACGAGGAGGGAAGCGTCGTCTCGACGGAAGCGCGGGCGAAATATAACTACGCCATTAGCCTCGGCCAGCACCGACAGTACGCGGGGTTGACATTCTGGTCTCCGAATATAAATATCTTCCGCGACCCACGATGGGGGCGAGGACAAGAGACCTACGGCGAAGACCCCTTCTTGACATCGAAGATGGCCATCGCGTATATCACCGGATTGCAGGGAAATAATCCGAAATATTTCAAAGTAATCGCGACCGCGAAGCATTTCGACGCCTACAGCGGTCCGGAACCGCTCAGGCACGAGTTCAGCGCAAATCCTGATATGACTGACCTTTACGATACGTACCTCCCGGCTTTCAGGGCGGCGGTGAAAAAGGCGAAGGTATATTCAATCATGGCTGCTTACAACAGCTTGAACGGGATCCCGTGCAGCGCCAACCAGTTTCTGCTGACTGATATTTTGCGAAAGGATTGGGGCTTCAACGGTTATGTCGTTTCTGACTGCGGCGCGGTCTGGGATATTTATTACGGTCACAAATACGCTCCGAGTATCATGGCGGCATCTGTACTTGCCGTCAAAGCGGGTTGTGACTTAACCTGCGGCAGCGAGTATTCGACTCTCGACGAAGCTGTTAAGAAAGGGCTCATATCGGAGGCTGACATCGACACTGCGGTGACGAGACTGATGCTCGCCAGATTCAAGTTGGGAATGTTCGATCCGCCGGGCGCGGTCCCATATTCAAAAATCACGATTGCCGATAACAACACTCCGGCGCATCGCGAGCTCGCCAGGAAGGTGGCGGACGAGAGCATCGTCCTCCTCAAGAACGCGGACAACACCCTTCCTTTGAGCAAGAAACTGAAATCGGTTGCCGTGGTGGGCCTCTACTCTCAGGACGAAAAAGTTCTTCTCGGAAACTATCATGGCACACCTTCCAATCCTGTCACGATCCTCCAGGGAATTAAAGACAAACTCGGGCCTTTGGTGAGGGTGCGTTTCGCCGCCGGCTACAACCTCCTGGAGGACAAGATCGTCAATCCGAGCGCGGTCCCTCTGGAAAATGTAAGTCCGTCGAACGGTTTCGGGGGACATGGACTGTACGCGGAATACTTCGACAACACGAATTTGTCGGGGAAGCCGGTGCTCACTCGTGTGGATAGCGCGACTCACATGTATTGGGGATTCAATTCACCGGGGAAGGATGTCCCGCCCCATGACTTTTCCGTCAGATGGACCGGCATTCTCACGCCGACGGTTACAGGAACCTACAAACTTGGCATAGTTACCGACCAGAAAGGAAAACTCTTTCTGAGCGGGAAGCTCATCGTCGACAATTGGACACATTTCCAGATAAACTCTTTTAAATCAAGAACCGTGCACCTTGTTAAGGGGAAGAAATACAGTGTCAAGATCGAATACGCGGATGACGGCGATTTTGCGGGAATGAGATTCGAATGGTTCAGGTTCATGAGCGAGCCTCCCTCCGCGAAGCTCATCCAGGATGCCGTGGACATTGCGAAGAAATCCGACGTAGTAATAGCCGTCGCCGGAATTTCCCCGCAGCTTGAAAGCGAAGAGAATGATAATATCAACCTACCGGGTTTCAAAGGTGGTGACCGGACATGGCTGAGACTTCCGGCCGGAGAAGAGCGCATGCTGCAGGCAATTCGCAAAACCGGGAAGCCAACTGTGCTCGTGCTTGTTGGCGGAAGCGCGCTCGCGATTGACTGGGCTCAGAGAAATATACCTGCCATAATGGACGCGTGGTATCCCGGCGAAGAGGGAGGTGCGGCAGTAGCGGACGTCATTTTTGGAGACTATGATCCTGCCGGAAGGCTTCCTGTGACATTCTATAAATCGGTGAAGCAGCTCCCTCCTTTCACCGACTACAGCATGAAAGGAAGAACCTACAGGTATTTCAAAGGGACGCCGCTTTATCCGTTCGGTTACGGATTAAGCTACACGACTTTCAAGTACTCGGATCTAAAGGTGAGCGGGGGCAAAGTGGGTTCGACAGACACAGTTGCCGTTTCAGTAAATGTGAAAAACACGGGCGACCGCGACGGCGACGAGGTCGTCCAACTTTACGTGAAGGATCTCACCGCGAAAATCCCGTACCCGATCGAGGCGTTGAAAGGTTTCGACCGCGTCTCAATTCCGAAGGGGGAGACCAGAACCGTCATGATGTTGCTTCCGGTGAAATCGTTGGAAGCTTACAGTCCCGAGAAAGGGAGGCTGTTCGTTGCGCCAGGCAATTACGAGCTCAGAGTCGGTTCGTCCTCAAGGGATATTAGACTTACGAAGACCATAACGGTGGAATAATGTGAGCTCTGCCGGCCGATCCTGGTCGTGAATTCGAAGTGGTCGCTGTCTCGCTTGACCGAGTGAGGTGGGGCCACTTTTTTTTACAGTTTCGCTAGAAACGCGTTATGGCTGCACAACCACCCTTATCAGTACTATCGGAACTTTTCTTTAAAACTTCACTTGCAATTCATCTACTGTGTTGTGAAATTGAAGCCGTTGAGCGAGCGTCCTGACGTATAGCAACTCGCCGGCGGATCCCCTCCTCGGTGTTGTTGCGGCAACACGGGACTTTTGACCTGGTAACAATCGGTCGAATATCCCTCCCTAATATTAAAGCGTTGGCAGAAAACAGGACGGAAAAATGCGTTTATTCACGGCAGTATTCTACTTCTTGTTCTTTTCCCTTACGGCTTGGGGGCATACTAGTCGAGTGGATGATCAAAACGCGGCGAAGTCGCGCATGCGCGTGGTTGGTCTTTCGATGAAGGGGGAGCGTAGCGGTCTCCATTTCAAATGCCAAACCGTTGAAGCTTCTGCTCTTGAAGTCTCATCAATTAGTCGATTCGCGCGACCTGCTCGAAGTATTCCTGATTGTCAAATTTAATGGCGATATAACGTCATGGTACGCCGGACCCATCGGCGCAATAAATTCTACTTGACATTCGCTCGATACCTTCTCAAATTAACGGCGATGGGAACTCGGAAGAAAATGGTTCGGATCAAAATATAGGTGGCATGTTTACGAATCCTCTTCGTAGCACAATGCCGATTCTTTCGTTAAACTCATAAGCAGCACACTCGCGTAGACATACCTCCGCATTTTGACATTCTCAAACACAGGAGGATAAAATGCGTGTCGTCACATCTTTTCTTTTCCTCATTCAACTGTCTGCTGTCGCGTTCGGTCAGGTGAAGTTATCTAACATTGGCAGTGCATACGTTCAGGACTTCAATTCGCTCGCGTCAAGCGACACTAGCAGTCTGGTCCCGTCAGGATGGGCCTTTCATGAGAGCGGAGACAAGGCGGACACAACTTACGTTGCCGGAACGGGCAGCAGCAACTATGGAAACACCTACAGTTTCGGTCTTGCCGCTTCGACAGATCGGGCGCTGGGTACATTGCAAAGTGCCACACTGATACCGGTCTTCGGTGCCAGCTTTCAAAACAAGACCATCGCAACGATCAAGTCGCTACAAATTTCATACGTGGGCGAGCAGTGGAGGTGCGGTGCCACGGGACGCCAGGATAGACTAGATTTTCAGTATAGTACGGACGCTACAAGCTTAACTGATGGCAATTGGATAGATGTTGATCTCCTGGATTTTGCGAGTCCAAGCACAACATCGACAGGTGCATTGAATGGGAATGATCCCGCAAACAGGGATTCGATCTCTGCGACGATATCCGGCCTTAACATCGCGAGCGGCGCGACCTTCTGGATTCGCTGGTCCGACTTTAACGCTACGAGTTCCGACGACGGACTCGCTGTCGACGACTTCTCGCTTACTCCACTTACCAGTGAGGTACCGCTTCGTGTCGTGATGCGCGAAACGTCCGCGAAGGCCGAGCAGGGAAGAGTAATGCTTACCTTTTCAACTTCGAGCGAGCTTGGCATCGCGGGGTTCAATATTTCTCGCGCGATTGAAAAGGCGGGGCCATTCGATTTGATCTCCGGTTATCTTTCGAACCCCGCGCTGAGAGCGCATGGCGAGGATAACTTCGGCGCAGATTATGCATTCGCCGACCTTAAAGCATTACCCGGAAAGACATATTACTACAAGATAGAAAGTGTTAGCGAGACAGGGGTTTCTGAGCAGGAGGGCAGCATTCTTACCGTGTCGGTGGAAACGCCGGGGGATTTCGTGGTTTTTCAGAATTTTCCGAACCCGTTTAATCCGCTGACCGCGATCGGTTACCGGCTCTCCGCGCCGAGTCGCGTGACGCTGAGAGTCTACGACGCGGCGGGAAGAGAAGTCGCGTTGCTTGTCGATGCTCTGCAGTCCGCGGGCGCTCACAGCGCAACTTTCGATGGATCGGGACACGCGAGCGGAGTTTACATCTACAGACTGGAGTCTGAATCACTCGAGGGTCAGAGAAATATTTCGGTGAAGAAGATGATTTTTGTGAAATGATGTCAACTGCGAGGCCTTGAAACTGCGGCCCGCTTGCCTACGGAACTGTTAGCTGAAGCGAGTCGTAGTTTTGATGCCAATCCGTTATATTTACGGCGAGTCGTGTAATGATTTTGTGGCGCCGTTAGGCCGGCAGCTCACAACTATTTCCAACACAATTGCGGATTGGTTTCTGCCGCGGATTGGAGTACCATGATGAGTTTCAGGGCAGCGCTGTATGCAGTAATCCTTCTATTTCTTACCGTCAGCTCGGTTTCTGCAATTGGCCAGACGGCGGACCATGTTGTCATAAGCGAGATACTGATAGACGGAGTCAACGAGCAACTGGCGTCGAATAACGACGAGTTCGTCGAGATATACAATCCGACCTTGTCGTCGATCGATGTCGGAGGATGGACGATCGACTATCGCTCAGCCACTTCGACATCATTTACTAACAAATACAAATTCCCTTCCGGCACGATCATCCAGCCGCACAAGTATTTTCTCTTCGGCGGAGGTGGAGTGTCCAACCGCGACAACAATCCCGCTCCATCATCGACGTTGGGGCTCAGCAACACCGGCGGAGCGGTGTTTGTGAGGAATTCATCAGGGACGGTCGTCGATCTCATAGGGTGGGGGACGGCCTCTTCAGGCAATTATGAAGGGACCGTTGCGGTAAAACCGGCCCAAGGGGTCTCTCTCGAAAGAAAAGCGAAGAGCACTTCGGATGCCTCGTCGATGGGAGCCGGGGGCGCCGACGAGTTCGACGGCAACGGGCTTGACAGCGACAACAACGCGGCTGATTTCGTCCAGCGCACGACACCGCAACCGCAAAGCTCATCAGATCCCGCCGAGCCGTCAACTGCCATCGTGGGTAGCGGAATAGGCTCTGCGACGATCACCCCATCGTCTGTGAGCGCGGCTACGATTTCAGATTTTTCCATCAAAGTCTTGAGCGACGAAAAAGACACGATCGAAACTGTCATTGTCGTCGTCCCGGCCGGGTTCAAGTGGGCCGGAAGCGTTTCTGCTCTTACCGTTTCGGGTTCCGGTGCGGCCGGCGCGCTTGTCAGCGTTGATCAGGATACGATACAGCTCAAAGGAGCCGCTGTAACGAACAGCGACACGGTCCTGATAGTGATTAAATCCGTGTCCGTGCCGGACTCGGCCATGTCCGCGAACTTCGTTATCAAGACGGCCGCCGCCGGAGTGAGTCCATCCGAGGTGAGCTCGAAACTTACGGTCACCCTAACGAAGCTTATAAGGATAATCGATCTTCACGTCAATGATTCACAGGGAGTGCCGGCACAGCCGTACCAGGAAGGTGCGACGGTAACCGTATCCGGAATCATCACGGCGGTTACCAGCACAACCAGTACTAGCCTCTTCCTTCAGGATGCCACCGCGGGAGTGAATATGTTCAGCTATACTTACTTTCCCGTCTTCCAAGAAGGAGACAGCGTCACATTCACGGGAGTCATAAAACAGTTCCGCGGAACGACTGAGGTGATGCCCGACTCTGGAAAATGGACGATCCATTCCCACGGCAGGCCACTACCGAAGCCGCTCCTTCTTACCGCGGCGGATGTGAACCAGACTTTTAACGACGATTATTCGGAGCCGAACGAAGGTCGGTTGGTCAGGCTCAATGGTGTTACATACGACGCCGCTAACCAGACGTTCACCGATGCTACGGGCACCACCGGCGGATATATATCCAGCTCGTGGACGATTCCATCGGGGACATTCGACGTTGTGGGAATTCTAAAACAATTTAAGCCCGGCCTGACATCCACGATGACACCGCCTTACACAGAGAATTACGAAGTGGTGCCCAGGACTCAGGAGGACATCATAACACACCCGGGCCCCACATTCACTCAGGCGCCGGAGGAGACGGAGATTCAACCCAACTCGGTCGTGATCGCGTTTAAAACCGGAACCGCATCTAATGCCGTTGTAAGATACGGCACGACTGACGCTTACAGGGATACGGTAACTGCCGCAACGCCGGATACCGTAGGTAGAATAACTCTGAGCGGTCTTGCTCCAGCGACCGTTTATCATTACCAGGTGGCGGCCACGGATCTTGCGGGGACGAATCAAACAGGCGATGCCATCTTCAGCACAGCATCACCGGTTGGAACAACAGGAACCATCGATGTCTTCTTCTCGAAATCAGTTAACACTTCAGTCGCGCGGGGTCAGGACGCACAGACTATGGACATATCGAGTAAGTTCATCTCGCGCGTAAACGCGGCTAAGTATTCCATTGACGTGGCGCTATACAGTCTCAGCGGGACGGTGGGTACCAATATCGCGAACGCGCTCATTGCGGCGAAAGGCCGAGGCGTGAAGGTCCGCATGATCGTCGAGAACGAGAACTTCGACACCGCACCGATGAACACGATGAAGTCGAGCGACATACCATTCATCACCGACACTTTCGATCCGGTGAACGCCGGGAACGGACTCATGCACAACAAGTTCGCGATCTTCGACTTCCGGGATACGAGCTCGTTCACGGATGATTGGGTATGGACGGGGTCATGGAACGCGACCGATCCCGGGACCAATAACGACGCGCAGAACGCGTTGGAGATTCAGGACAAGTCGTTGGCAAACGCCTACACCATGGAGTTCAACGAAATGTGGGGGAGCTCAACCGATTCACCCAATTCCTCCCTATCGCGGTTCGGCAGCAGAAAAACGGATAACACCCCGCACAGGTTCAACATAAACGGGATCCCTGTGGAGCTGTATTTCAGCCCGTCCGACCAGACGACGCTTCACATTCTTAGTGCTCTAGAGAAAGCGAAAGAGTCTATTAATGTCTGCATGCTGACATTCACGAGATCCGATCTCGCTCAGGCTCTTGTTTCCGCAAAGTCCGCCGGAGAGAAGGTCAGGGTGATCCTCGACAACAATGTTGATTCGGGAAATCAGTTCGCCTTTTTGAAGTCGGGCAATGTCGATATTCATCTTAAGGGGGAAGCGTTGACCGGGCTGCTTCATCATAAATATGCGCTGATTGACGCGGATGATCCGAGGGCGGATGCAACCGTGATAACCGGCTCGCACAACTGGTCCAATTCCGCCGAGACCTCGAACAACGAGAACACGTTGATAATCCATGATACACGGGTCGCGAACCTGTATCTTCAGGAATTCAAGTCAAGGTACCTGGAAGCGGGTGGGACCGATGCGATCGAACTCGGCGTGAAGAGAACAGACGGAGATGTGCCTGAACATTTCGGGTTAGGCCAGAACTATCCGAATCCTTTCAACCCGACCACGCATATCGGATTCCAGATTGCGAATACTGAATTTGTCTCCCTGAAGATTTACGATGTGTTGGGGCGTAAGGTGCGGACACTCGTGAATGAAGTCAAGAAGCCCGGGAGATATGACGTCCAGTTTGATGCCGGAGGTCTGCCGAGCGGCGTGTATTTCTATAAGGTTCAGGCGGGCCCGTACACTTCTGTCAAGAAGATGATTCTGCTCAAGTAAGTGGGAATTTGTACGGACCACATCGCAATTGTTAAGAGGAACTTTAGAGGCGAAGCTATTGACATTTCATCGGCAGAATCTCAAATTGATTTTGTTCTTCCAGTTAGAGTCGTGCAACAAAAAACGGGCGTGCCCGCGGTTCGTAATTCAGTATATCGGACGGACGATTTCTGTTCGGGGTCTTTCTGTCCAATCGCAGGCACTCGCTTTCTTTCATACGTACGGGCATAAAATGTCAGGAGGGAAAATGCGGGCTGCATCGCCTCTCATCATGAGTCTACAATTGGTAACATTTCCCGGGAAAACTCTTTCCGTGGTTTGAATTGTCGTAGTGATTCTTCGGACCGGTGCTCCATACGAGAATCGCCCGGAACGAACAGTTCCGTGTCGCGCGGGCCTTTAGTGCAGCTACCGGGGTACTTCCTGCAAGGCATTGGGATGAGTCGATCGTCAGCCTGTAGCCTATTCGGATTCCTGAAGTATGAACAATTCCAATCCACAAGAAAGGAGTTATCATGAAACACGTTGTCACATTGCTGATGCTGCTGGCGGTAAGCTCAATTGCATCGGCTCAGCTCGTGAAGGAAGACTTCGATTACACGGCGGGGGATTCCTTGCGCGCTCACGGCTGGCTGCTTTCTTTGACTTCCACTGTGAATACTGTCAAAGTCACTAGTCCTGGGTTGACCTTCACTGGCTACTCATCGTCAGGCGTGGGAAACGCGACTACACTTGCAACAACAGGAGAGGATGTCTACAAGAAGTTTTCAGCGCAGACTTCTGGTTCGGCTTACATGTCCTTCATGGTGAATGTAACAAGTGCTCAATCCACAGGGGATTACGTCATCGGCCTGTCCCCTTCAACAGCACAAACCAATTACTATGCGAGGTTATTCATAAAATCCAACGGTTCGGGTTTCCTGTTCGGCATCAGCAAATCCAGCGAGTCCGCCACTTACGGCTCAACTGTCTATTCGTTGAATACGACCTATCTGGTTGTGGTCAAATACACCTTCGCTGCGGGCGCAATGAACGATCCGGTGAGTGTATACGTGTTGACAAGCGGTGCCAGTTTGGCTTCGGAACCAACTACTGCTGAGATCTACAATTACGTCGATGCAACGAAGGGAGACGCCTCAAATCTTGGCATAGTTACGTTGCGGCAGGGCACGGCAAGCTCCGCACCTACCCTTGTTGTAGATGGTTTAAGGATAGCATCTTCTTGGCAAAACAGCGTCGGTGGAGTTGACGTGCCGGACGCTAGGTTTTCCGCCGGTGTGCTCAATTTCGGGAATGTTTATGTCGGCAGCAGCAAGACCGATTCAATAACTGTCGGTAACGGCGGATATGCAACTCTTAATATTTCCTCCACTACAGCGAGCGCCTCCATGTTCGTGGTCAGCCCTGCAAGCGCGTCGATACCCGCTCAGGATTCGATGAAGTTTGCCGTGAAGTATACTCCGACGGTGGCGCATTCCGATTCTGAAAATATAGCCTTTATGAGTAATGCAGCTTCTTCGCCGGATACCGTCATAGTAAAAGGTGTCGCTAAGGTTCCGGGTTTTTCTGCCTTGCCGAAATCACTCGACTTCGGAAACGTCTGGGCAGACTCGACAGTCACCGACACTCTCTTTGTCACGAACAAGAGCACAACCGACAATCTCGTTATCGATTCGATAAAGAGTTCAGACACGCTTTTCACGATCTCTAAGACCAACGCCAACATAAGCGTGTCTGCCAGCGACACATTCCTGGTGAGTTTCAAACCTGATTCGAAAGGATCGAAATCGGCTTCAGTAGTATTCTTCCACGATTCGCCGGCAGTAGGTGATACGGTGAGTGTTAGCGGGAATTGCATTACCCACGAGCCGGGCTTCATGGCAATGCCCGACACGCTCGATTTCCATAATGTGCTCGTCGGCAAATCGGTGACCGACACGATCATTGTGAAGAACGACGGCTACGATTCGCTGTTCATAACATCTATCGTTTCCAGCAGTGACAAATTTGTTGTCACTCCGGCATCGGCAAGGCTGGACAGCATGGCGACACAAAAATTCGCGATCACGTTTACCCCGTCGGTGGTCGGACCAGTTTATGCTGCCATTGCTTTTGCCAACAACACGAATGAGGCCCACGACACTGTCTGGGTCACCGGCACCGGCGCGAGCGTCATCAGCATTGCCGACGCGAGGAAAGACGCGGACACCGATTTCAAGCCTGATAACCTGAAAGACACACTGTTCGTCGCCGGCGTCATCACAAGCCTCAATTTCCAGGCAGCGCCTAAGACCGGTTACTTCATGCAGGATGCTTCTGCGGGGATAAATCTTTTCTCATACGACTCGACTCCCTCCCCCCTCGCCATCGGAGACTCGGTCTTTGTCGTTGGAACGATCGAACAGTTCCGCGGCCTGACTGAAATCACGCCGCTGAAGATGGACACGGCCAATATCAAGATCCTGAAACACAATGCGGTCGTGCCGAAACCCAAGGTCATTACTGTTTCCGAGTTCAACACGGATCCCGAGAAGTATGAGGGATCTCTCATTGAGATCGACTCGCTTTACTTTTTATCCGGGTCTTGGCCGGATGAGGGAAACAACGGCTACCCATACTACAAGGCGAAAAACGGGACTGACAGCGTCCTAGTGTTTATCAACCAGTATACACAATTAGACGGGACGACACAGCCGAAGGATCCGGTCAACTTCACAGGAGTAGTCAGCCAGTATACGTCATCCTCTTCCGTTTACAACGACGGATATGAGCTCATGCCTCGCGACACGAGCGACATAAAATATGATAAACCTAGTGCTATTACCGGCCCCACTGGTACGATTCCGAAGGAATTCTACCTGAGCCAGAATTACCCGAACCCATTCAACCCGACAACCGCGATCGATTTCGGCTTGCCGAAAGAAACGCAGGTAAGGGTCGTTGTCTACAATATCCTTGGCCAGCGCGTCGCGACTCTCATCGACGGTGTGCTGAAAGCCGGAAATCATAGGATCAATTTCAACGCGGGCAGACTCTCGTCCGGCGTGTATTTCTATGTAATGCAAACCGGAGAAAAGATGTTCAAGCAAAAAATGTTGCTCATGAAATAAATCCTTGTCCCGCGTTTGAACGCGAGGCAAGCGATGGGCATGCGGCGGGAGGCATCGGCCTCCCGTTTTTTTTTGAGGGGTCGGACGAGTCCGAGACAATTTCTAATTGATAGTTCTTACGCAACCGGCTATGTTTACGCAACCGTCGGAATACCGTAATTCCGAAATTCTGACCAATCTTAATCATGTGAAAAGGAGTAGAACAAATGAAACCGACCTTAAGGAAACTAATCATAGCTGCCAGCGTGCTCGTGGCGCTTTCGATCTCCCTCATGCTATTCATGCCGGGCAGGTCGA
>JAJYRM010000166.1 GCA_021794075.1 Bacteroidota bacterium
CGACTGGGATGATCGAGAACGGTCTCTATGAGTACTACAAGTTCTATCACGACCCTATGGCCAAAGAGTTGATACTATCATCGGCAGAATTCGTGCTGAAAGATCTCAACAGGACATACGAGGACGACACCTTCTGTCTCTCTTACTCGCCAGATGACAGGCAGGTAGTGTTCAACGCGACCATGAAGGGCGCGAGAATACTCTCGCATGCTTACGCGGTATCCCATGATGCCAGAATCCTCGAGCAAGCAGGAGCCACAGCAAGATTTGTTATTAATCACCAGAGGCCGGACGGATCGTGGCCCTACTCTCTCGGCGACGCGAGAACGTGGGTTGACAATTTTCATACCGGCTACATACTCGACTGCCTCGAATCCTACGCCGCGGTTATGCCGGATGGACGCACAGATTCAAGCATTCAGTCCGGAGTCGATTTCTATAAGAGGAATCTCTTCACACCCGAAGGGGTTCCGAAGTATTACAGCAAGCGCATTTACCCGATAGACTCCACTGGCATCGGCCAGTCCATTCTCACCCTCTGCAGATTTCAGGAGTTAGACAGAGCGAAACAGGTCGCGATGTGGGCGATCGACAACATGCAGGATGAATCCGGTCACTTCTACTATCAGAAGCACAAATCCTGGACAAATCGGACTCCATACATGCGCTGGTCAGACGCGTGGATGTTCGCGGCACTCTCAACGTTACTTCTCTCCTTGCGTGAAAACGGTCTGGATTGACATAGACAACTCTCCGCACGTCCCCTTTTTTGCGCCTATAATTTCGGACTTGCAAGAAAACGGCATCGACGTGGTTGTGACAGCGCGGGATTTCGCTCAAACTATCCCGCTTCTCGAGCAATACGCCATCCAATATGTCAGGGTCGATGGCCACGGAGGCGCCAATAAATTCAGGAAGGTTGCGTCAACGCTTCACCGGGCAGCCAGGCTCACATCTGCACTTCGCAGCAGGCCGATTGACATCATGGTTAATCATGGAGCAAGAGCAGGCATCGTGGCGGCGAAGCTCCTTCGGGTTCCCGTTATTTCCGGCTTCGATTACGAGCACACCGAACTCAGAATCCTTTTCGCCCTCAGCGATCTTGTTCTCGCGCCCGAGGCACTCAGGGAGAGATATAAGCACAATAAGAAAGTCCGATTCTACCCCGGACTCAAGGAGGAAGTTTATCTCTGCGAGGACGAACCCCGAGCACCAATACCACATGCTGATTCCGCCCTTCCTTTGCCGAACGGAAGACCGTTTGTCGTTCTGAGGCCTCCCAGTTTCGTGGCCAACTATCACTCTTCAGAAAGCGAGGCGATCTTTACGGAGGTCCTGAAGCTGCTGGTCGCGACAGATTGCACGGTAGTCTTCATTCCCAGGACATCCGAGGACAGAAACCACGTTGAGAAAGTAATCGGTCAAACCCGCACAAAAGGAGAATTCGTCACGATCAAGGGACCTGTGAGCGGAAGAGACCTGATTGCGAAAGCTGACCTAGTTATTTCCGGAGGAGGCACAATGCTTCGTGAAGCGGCGATCCTTGGGACTCCCGCCTACAGCATTTTCTGCAGTCAACCTCCGTCAATAGACCTCAAGTTGCAGACAGAGGGGAAGCTACAGTTCATCAGAGAATCAAATGACCTGAAGATGCTAAAGATAACAAAGAAAACAAAATCCGCCTCTAATTTCCCGCTTAGCCGCCGAACCCGTGATTTTATTGTCCAAACCATTATCAGTCAGATTTGCTGAAGGCTATTAAAATGAAAATTCCATTTCTCGATTTAAAAGCTCAATATCATTCCATCAAAAAGGAAGTCGACGAAGCGGTACTTAATGTACTTGGGAGTTCATCATTTGTTCTGGGCAAATCGGTGTCGGAGTTCGAACAGGATTTCGCGAAAGTCCACGGAGCCAAGCATTGCGTCGGTGTCAGCTCGGGTACAGACGGAAACCATACGGTTCTATGGGGACTCGGCGTCGGGCCGGGAGACGAAGTCATCATACCCGCGAACACATTCATCGCGACCGCCTGGGGTGCAACCCTCTGCGGAGCGACACCGGTTTTCGCCGACTGCCACCCCGATAGCTACAACCTTGATCCCGAGAAGCTGACGAGGGCGATTACCCCCAGGACCAAGGCGATAGTTGCGGTGCACCTCTACGGGCAAGCGGCAGATATGGATGGGATCGGAAATCACATGTCAGAAGCGGGATATCAGCAAACAGAGCCGGGAGTGTTCGTTCACGCGCTGACAGGCCAGAAGATATATCTCGTTGAAGACTGCGCGCAGTCACATTCAGCGGAATACAAGGCGAAAAAGGTCGGCGCTCTCTTGAAAGCTTCTTCCTGGAGTTTCTATCCCGGAAAAAATTTGGGCGCTTACGGAGAAGCAGGCGCTGTCATGACGAACGACGACGATCTCGCCCGAAGATTCAGGATGATCAGGGACCATGGCGCGAGCCAGAAGTACGTCCATGAAATGTACGGACACAATTACAGGATGGAAGAAATGCAGGGGGCTGTACTCGGGGTGAAACTCAAGTACTTAGAGAAGTGGACGCAAGGAAGACGAAGAGTGGCTGCCCGATACAGGGACCTCCTGGAGGATATGGAAGAAATCGTGCTGCCGAAGGAAATGGAGTATGCGAGGCATGTGTACCACTTGTTTGTAATGAAGGTTAAAGGTAAAAGGTCAAAGGCAAAAGGTGATGTTGGCAGTTTGAGAGATGAGCTTCAGAAATATCTTTCGGACAAGGGTGTCGCGACCGGATTGCATTATCCGGTGCCGCTGCATTTGCAGCCGTGCTTCTCACACCTGCGCTATCGCAAAGGAGATTTCCCGGCGTCTGAAGAGCTCGCCGAAACGGGATTGTCTATTCCGATCTACGCGGAGATGACCGACGAACAGATTGAGTACGTCGCCGATTCCATAAGGAGTTTCTTCAGGCCGGCAACTGCGGGCCACTCGGAGCTGTATGAGCGGGAGCGCAGTGGCCTTTAGGCGAAGAAATTGGACGACAAATAAACATAGAAGACATAGAGAAGATCGAAACACATAGACACATAGAATACGAAGCAAGATAAAAACCAACTATGTGCCTATGTGGTTTTCTTTCCTGCTATACCGTGTTCTTTAGCTTAAGCTGATGTTGACCCGCATTGGGAAATACAAGATCACTTTGCTCCTCATCGACATGGGAGTAATGACGGCCAGCTACGTCGCGGCGCTTCTAGAGCGCTTTCACCACGTAGCTGGCGCAAATCTTCTGATGGGATTGATGCTGGCGGCGTTCGGCGCCTTCATCCTTCAGAACAATAGCCTCTATAAGGTGAACATATTTCTCGACCGCTCCGCCTCATCCGCGCTTGTTGTCAGGTCCGTCCTCCTGCTCCTTGCGGCTTATCTGGCTGTGGGATTCATCACCAGGTTTTATTTCATACCTCCCAGCAGGCTTGGATTCTTCTATTTCGCGGCAAACGTACTAGCCTCGTTCGTGGTATACCGCATCATTCTCCTGCCCAGCGTGTTCGGCACACTCAGTTCTCAGGGTATCAGGAAGCACAAAGTAGTTGTAATCGGGACGGGGCCTCTTGCCAGGGAATTCGCCGCCTCAGTGAAGGAGAATAAACGTCTTGGGATACATATAGTCGGCTTCGTTGATGATGAGCTTCCGGTTGGTACAGGTGTCCTCAACGGTTACCATGTCATCGGCGATACCCTCTCGCTCAACTCGATTGTCAGAACCGGGTCGTGCGATGAACTCGTGATTGCCGCCGACCATACATCCAACACCCATCTCCTCGCGTTAATGCGGCAAGCGAAAGAGACAGGGGCGCGCGTCAAGGTTGTTTCCAACTTCTTCAAAACTGTCGGAGACGCGACAGTGACCGAATCCTACACGATCCACCCTGCCGCCACAATTACCCGAGGCCTCTACTCTCCTATCACTCTATTCTATCAGAGGATCTCCGATTACGTCCTGGCTTCTCTCGGATTGCTCGTGCTTTCGCCATTTTTCTTAATCGCTGCGGTGGCGATCAAGGCAACGTCGAAGGGTCCGGTTTTCTATCGCCACAAGCGAGTTGGCAAGGATGGGAAAAGCTTCGAGATGTACAAATTCCGTTCAATGTACGTCAACGGCGGGGAGGATGAGAAGAGGAAGCAAATGATGCTCGAATTCATCAATGGTCAGGGCAACGGGAACGGAGACGGCAAGGTCATAGACGCCTCCAGAGTCACGCCCGTGGGGCGCGTCCTTAGGAAGACCAGCTTCGATGAGCTTCCGCAGCTCCTAAACGTTCTCAAAGGCGAGATGAGCCTCGTCGGGCCGAGGCCTGTCCTTCCGTATGAGTTCGAAGCCATGAAAGACTGGCATCATGAACGCGACAAGATACTTCCCGGATGTACCGGCTTCTGGCAGGTATATGGAAGAGGGAAGACCACATTCGACGATATGGTGATAATGGATATCTACATGATAGAAAACATGTCACCCTGGCTATATATCCAGCTGCTGCTGAAGACCGTGACGGTTCTTCTCCTCGGCAGAGGCGCGAAATAAAACTCAAACAGAGGAATTTCAATATGAAAATCGGTGTGGTGGGTTTAGGATACTGGGGACCAAACCTGGTGCGCAATTTCAGCTCGACGGACAATGTCGAGTCGGTCATCGCGTGCGATCTTGACGAACGTAGGTTGCGGTCCATTGGAAAGAAGTTTCCTTCGGTGGTGCTGGAATCTGATGTGAAGCGTGCGTTCGCCGATGAGAGCATCGAAGCGGTCGCAATCGCGACGCCCGTTTCAACACATTTCCCTCTTGCCAAGGAGGCTCTCGAAAGCGGCAAGCATGTGCTGCTGGAGAAACCTCTTGCCGCCACCGCGAAAGAAGCGGAATACCTTGTAAATCTGGCCGAGAGCAAGAGTCTTGTACTCATGGTCGATCACACTTTCATCTACACCGGCGCGGTGAGAAAGATGCACCAGCTCATCAACGACGGTGAAATCGGACGCATAAGCTATTTCGACTCGGTCAGGGTCAACCTTGGATTGTTCCAGCATGACGTCAACGTGATATGGGATTTGGCAACGCACGATATTTCCATAATGCACTATTTGGTGCATGAGAAACCCGTCTCGGTTGCCGCTTCTGGGTCGGCTCACTACAACGGGCACGAGGACATCGCTTATGTAGTGGTGAATTTTAATGACGGACTGATGGCCCACTTTCACGTGAACTGGATCGCTCCGGTCAAAGTCAGACAGATCATGATTGGCGGAACCAAAAAAATGATAATGTATGATGATGTGGAACCGAGCGAAAAGGTGAAGATTTTCGACAAGGGAGTGACTGCGTCGACAAAAGAGGGAATCTACAAGACTTTGATACAGTACAGGACCGGAGATATGTACGCGCCGCACCTTGATGGGGCCGAAGCTTTGTCCCTACTTTGCTCGAATTTTGTCCAGAGCGCTTTAGGACAAGCCATCCCGGTTACGGACGGCAATGCTGGGCTCGAAGTGGTCCGCATATTGGAGGCCGCCGATAGATCTCTTAAAAATCATGGATCATTGGTCACTTTAGACTGAGGAGTCATCGTTGTGAATCTCACCGAGGAATACAAACGCGCAAACTCAATCAGGATCTCAGAAGACGTAAAGCTTGGATCAAACGTAAAGATCTTCAGCTTCACCAACTTATACGGCTGCGACGTTGGTGACGACACAAAGATTGGGGCCTTTGTTGAAATTCAGAAGGGTGTAGTAATTGGGAAAAGATGCAAGATTTCGTCGCATACTTTTATCTGTGAGGGGGTCACAATCGAAGATGGGGTCTTCGTCGGGCACAATGTCACCTTCATCAACGACCTATATCCGAGAGCCACGAATCCCGACGGCAACCTTCAGACGGAATCTGATTGGAAGGTTACACCCACTTTGATTGCAAGAGGGTCCTCTATAGGTTCCTCTTGCACTATTCTTGCCGGAGTAACCGTCGGGGAGGGTGCGATAGTCGGTGCCGGAGCGGTTGTGACAAAGGACGTGGCCCCTCACACGATTGTAGCCGGTGTACCGGCAAAGGTGTTCCGGAACTTATAGTCATCACACTGATATGATCTTCTCCGTTCGTGACCTGCAAATAGTTGAATTCTCCAAAAGACATCAAGCTCACCCCGATAAAACGAATGCAATCTGGCTCTAGCGCCTTGATTCAGCAGAAAATCCTGATTGTGGCGCACGACCCCGCGAGGGAGTGGCTCGAAATCGCCCTGACCGAAAACCAATACGACGTGCATTCGGCTTCGAATGGCTACGCGGGGCTCGAGCTCTTTAAGGCGCACGCGCCGGACATCGTGGTCTCCGACATGACTCTGCCTGAGCTCGACGGACTGAGACTCCTCGAAGTGGTCAAGGATTTCAACCGCGAGATAGCCGTGATAATGATGACCGACGGCGAGGAGCTCAGCCAAATCATACACGCGATGGAGCTGGGCGCGTATACCTGCCTCGAAAGACCTGTCGAACTCTGCAGGCTGCGCGAGTCGATCACCAGGGCGCTGAGTGCAAAGGGGCGCGCCCCCGTGCCGGCGAAAGGGGAAAGGGCGCTTCCCGCCGCCGACTTAAGCAAAACAGTCGTGGGGAAGTCGGCAGGGATCAGGGAGGTGCAGAGGAAGATGGCGATGATCGCCTCCGTGGACTCCAACGTGCTGATCGAAGGAGAACATGGCACTGGGAAGCACCTCGTATCGAGGCTAATACATAATTCGAGCAGGACGAAAGGACACCCGTTCGTGACGGTCGACCTACCGGGGCTCCCGCAGCCGCTCCTCGAAAATGTCCTCTTCGGACAGCCGGGAGGCGCGAGGCACGCGTCGGCGAAAGGGAGAAAAGGGCTCTTCGAA
>JAJYRM010000167.1 GCA_021794075.1 Bacteroidota bacterium
CGTGAAACCCGAACGCTCTCTTAAGGTGCACGCCCGCGCCTTCGAGCGTGGCCCTGCTCCTGAATACTCTCTTAATCTTTCTATAGTCAGTCATATTTTATCTCCTCTTCATAGGGCTCGCGGTTCCCTCCGGTTTTGGAGTCAGAGATTCCGCTCCCCTTCTGTGCGGGTTTGATGCCGTTAGTCTCCGTGAGATTCATATGGATAACAGGTATGAAAAGGAAAGTGGTTCCCACCGAAAGCTCGTTCGCTCCGGCGTTCGAAAGGGGATTACGCCGAAGACAAAGAAATTCCGCGGACGAGCCGATTATATCCGGTATAATCCGCGGGATTCAATAGAATTGTTGAGGCGGGATCAGATTCTATACGACGGCCTCTTCCGGCGGGAACGAATCACGATTCTCTTTTATCGTTCGTCCGCGCTCGGACCGAACGTGCCGGGGACGGGTATGTCGAGAAGACGGAGATAAACCGTGAGCTGTCCGCGATGGTGGATGGCGTGTTCGAGCGTGCGGCGGACCAGGGCGGCACGGGACATTTTATAAACTATTTGGTCGCCTCTTCTGGCCGTATAGATCACATCCATGTCTTTATCGGACATCTTTCCGAGGGCTTCGACGGCCTTCGCGATCGACTTGTCCAGTGTCTCTAGGATTTCAGAGACACTGTTCGGGAAGACGGGTTTGAATTGGATCGCCGCGAAATCTATCTCTGTGGCTTCCAGCGTTCTCACGATTGAATTCGGCAGTTCCGCTATGTGCATGCCGAGTCGCCCGATCTGCGTCGACTTCTCGTGAGGTTTCCATGTTAGTTTGTCGTTCGGAATCCTTTCCAGGAGCCTTTTCGTGTTCACGGCTTGCTGTTTCAGTTCTTCGCTTAGTTGTTTTCCTATGGTCATGGTTTCAATTCCCTTTTACGTTCTTTCATGTTTGACTGTTCAAATGAAACTAATCCAGGGTTCGCGAAAAATCAATCTCGGTCAAAACAAATGCTGTACCATTAAGTGTTTGCCGATGTCCTCGAATATTCTCCGGGCGTCATACCCATGATCGTTTTGAAATCTCTTATGAAATGCGCCTGGTCGAAGTAACCGAGCTCGAGGGCGAGCTGGGAAAGTTCGACTGATCCCTGGCGCGCCAGGCGATCCGCCGCTTCCTGGAGACGATACCTGCTAATAACCCACTTTGGTCCCACCCCGACATATTCATCGAATAATCGCTGAAGACTTCTTTTGTTGGAGGCTTCCGACTTCACTATTTGCTCCACGCTGGTAATGGATCTGTCGGACATGATACACGTGACAATTCTGTCGACCGTATCGGCTTTCGAGTCGCGCTGCGGATTTAATGAGTTGATGAAGCGTTCGGCCACGGCCTCAATTTCTGAAACCTCATCGAGAGAGTTGACGTCGTTGACGAATCTGCCTCCGTTCTCTCCGAACAACTTGGCTACAGGAATCGTTCGATCGGTGAGATTCGAAACGGGGCCTCCGATCAACGACCTGAAAGCACCCGGTTTGAACTTGATTCCGAAAGCCCGTCCCTCTCCTTCCAACCTCCGGGTGAAGCGCCCAGTCGAAACTCCCCATACGTCGGCGCGTTTTCTTTCAATGACTATATGCACGGTAGGGAACGGCAGAGTTTCCGATTTGTACGGTTCTCTTCCTCGAAGGTCCCATTGAACGATCCAGTAATGCTCGACGACGAAGGAGAGCTCTTCCGAAGGGGAATTACGCGAGAGCGAAAATCTCTTGTCGATCGCGCCGGGGCGGAGTATACCCTTCGTGGCGCCGTTCATCTCGGGAGCACTTTCCATCTTGCCAACACCAACAAAAGAGGGGGCGATGTGGTTCGCCTGTCAAGCGTCAGGAATTAGAACACACATTCGAAGGATGTAACAGATTCCGAGGAAATAAGGTAAAGACAATTACATCCGTGATATGCTGTGCTTTTTGTCTCGTCCACATCCAATCGCTGAACGTCGGATGGTCTAGTTGCTTTCGCATGATTGTCCAGCGTCTCGGTTCTTTCTCCTTCCCGAGATCAGCAATGCAAGATATCCGAGACCGATCCAAAGCAGCTCCTGTGACCGTTTGATCGCGATGAACGCAAGAGCGACATCCGCCGGATTTGCGACACCGAATCCGGCAATTAAAGTGGCATAAGCCGCTTCCGCGGCACCGAACGCCGAGGGAATGAAGAAGAACGCAATCCGAAGAACGGAAACGGTTCCCTCCATCAAAAGACCCTGACTGAGCGACACCGGCTGGCCCAGGATTCTTAGAATCAAATATGACTCGGAGCCCAGTAGGATCCATCCGGCGACAAACGATGCCAGCGAGGCGAAGACTGCCCGTCGATCCCTGCGGGCGAAATGAAGGATTGTCGAGTCGACACGACTGACGCTCGCTTCAATTCCTGAAATGAAACGCCTCCATCGATTCCACGCGATGCGTTTGAGGAGCGACATGAGTTGCGTAATGCGAGGCCCGCTGTAGATGTAAACGACTCCGGCGAAGACCACAGCGAGAACGACGACAGGAACCACAGCCGCGGTGCCCGTGAGGGCGCCGGCATACACGCCTCCGCCGGCAGCAACCAGCACAATGGTTAACGCAAGGAACAGTCCTTCCCCTGCCGCCATGTTGATCTTTCCCATGAGAGTCGCGGCGACACTTTCTTCTATCGGCATTTTGCATGAGCGGCCTATTATGACGGGTCGCAACGTCTCGGCCGGGACGACGCCGGCGGGAAGAGAATTTAGAATCGCGTCGCACCCGATACGAGCCGGTAGGACTTTTAGCAAACGCGACGGGGATGGTGTACCAGGGATGCAAAGCGCGAGGCCGAGAGTCTCGGCAAATAATTGGATGAGGGGCGGTATGAGAACCAGGAATACGGCAAATCCGACGCCGTCGATAAGACCTAATGCGGCATCAATCTTCACACCGGCAAACTGGCGCCGGAGTATGAAAACAATTACCAGGACTGCAAGTAGCTTCAGAGTAATTTCCAGCGGCCTGCGAGACAACGGTCGTGGAGCGGAACTCGCGGAATGAGGCACTCTTACCGAGGAGGCGTCCTCACACGCAAGAGTGATTTCGTCTGGCTGGCGTTCTACGACTGGGATGATGCTCTTTCTTTTGATTCTCGACATTAAGATAGCGACGTAGTATGAAGGAGTTGTTAAGGAAACGTGAAATAATCATCCGGATTGCACAGATGGTTGGAATGGCGGACAATCCACTCCGTGGAAGATCTACCAAGACGCTGTTCGTTAATTTAACGTTGGTTCAAAGGGGCAAGTTCCATGATATTGGTGTCCCGGTAACCTTTACAAGGTTGCCAGGATCAGAGCGCGATTTCAAGGCTATCCTGGGCATTTCCATCGACAACAGAAATTATCGAGTTCTCGTGGTTCAAGATAAATTTCGGACGGCCGTTGGAAGGGGCGAGGTCGGCGTCGGATGCTGGCATACCAACCGGGCTTTCAAATGTCCAGGCCAAGTGGACTACCGGTTTGAGCTCTTCACGGAGGGGCACGAATTCCATTTTGTCAGTTATGGCAACATCAGTTGGTTGGCCGACCTTCTGCCGATTGTGCGGGTTTAGAACGAGGGAGAGCGCAGCCGAAATGTCCATATCAGCACACGCGTGAGAGGGCCCCCTTTGCGCCGCCCGTTTCCGCGAAGCGTCCGCCCATCAAAAATGTGGAGTGCAGAGAACGAATGGCACCGGGGATGACACCTGCTGTGAGGGAGTTGCACTTGCGAGGCTCGATTCAGATTCTATCCCCGCTTGACATTCGCAGCGTGAACCGCTAAACTTTACCAGTGCTTCGAAAGGGATGACTCTCTCCCATACAAATCAATAATGGTTAGATCGGTAGCGAAGAGATCCGCCGGGTAACCGTTGTGCCCCACAGTGTATCCTCCATCGGACAAGGAAGACTTCCTGCCTTTCACACGTACCTTGTATCAACGAGTACTTCAATTCCAACAAAACAAGGAGGTGTAAGATGAAACTGAAGAATCTTATTCTCGTGGCGATCGTTGTTCCGCTGAGTTTTGCCGCGGCGGGATGCGCGACGGGAGGGATGTTCGTAGCAGGGAACGTCACAGACGTTCAATTGCAAAAGGGGAACTATAAGATACTCGCGCGTGGTGTCAGCGGCGAAGCCTCGGCGGGATATCTCCTCGGAGTCTCCATGCCCATGGGCATGACGACAAATACCTTTGCGGTCGCCCGCGTGGACGGGACCGGGATGCTCTACAAAGAAGCGCTGGACAACCTGTGGAAGAATTTCGAGTCCGCGCATGGCGCGGCGGAAGGCAAGAAGGTCGCACTTGTAAACGTGCATTACGATTGCGAAGCGCTGAACCTGTTAATCTATACCCATCCGAAGGTTACCGTCAGAGCGGATGTTGTGGAGTTCACCGAATAAGTGGCAGTCGACGTGAAGTAACTCCGCTCTCAAGCAAGGCATAGCTAAAGAGCAACATTTGCATAGAGACACAGAGGAAGATCTTTGAGATTCAGAAAGAACAACTCCTCTGTGTTTCTTCGTGTTTCTTTCCTTCATTACCATATCTTTTCCATTACGCGCTCGCCGCTCTGAGGGGCGACATTCTCGGAACGCGGTGACATTGTGAAACCGCTGCGACATCCTGCCTTGGCAGGACCTAAAGAGCCATGGGGGAACACGGAAAGAGTCACAGTGAAAAGACAACACTATACGCCCTGATCGCAGGAAGGATCGAACTCTTTTCCGGCGTCTTACGTTTGTCTCATTATCAAGGCGGAAGAATTTCTGACTTGGAATTAAATTGAGTTCACGATCGAACTAATACAATAAAATGGCGGATGATCGGCGATGCGAGCGATGATAATCAATGGAAACGGCGAGCCTGAGAAGCTCGTGTTATCCGAAGTCGAAAGGCCGCGTACCGGCACCGATGAAGTACTGGTAAGAGTGAAAGCGATCTCCATCAACCCGGTCGACGCAGGCGTCAGGCGCGACAGAGCCACGCTGCTTCGAATGCTGAGACCCAATGAAGGCGAAGATGCTTTCGTATTGGGATGGGATATTTCGGGAGTGGTTGAAGAGACCGGCAGTGGCGTAACGGAATTCAAAAAGGGGGATGAAGTTTTTGGAATGGTCAACTTCCCTGGAAACGGAAGAGCGTACGCGGAGTACGTCGCCGCGCCGGCGAACCAGCTGGCGTTGAAACCGAAGAATATCTCGCACGAAGAAGCGGCTGCCGCAACTCTGGCCGCGCTCACTGCTTGGCAGGGGCTCGTTACGAATGCCAAAATCAAAAAGGGCGATCAGGTCCTGGTACATGCTGCCGGCGGCGGAGTCGGCCACTACGCGGTTCAGATTGCGAAACACTTCGGCGCTCATGTTACAGGTACGGGCTCGTCGTCGAAGAAGGATTTCGTCATGAAACTCGGCGCGGACGAATTCATTGATTACACTGCGGAGAAGTTCGAAGACAAAGTCAAAGATGCCGACATAGTTCTCGATTCGATTTCCGATCCCGACCACCTTCTCAGATCGATTGCGGCCACGAAGAAAGGCGGAAAGGTGGTTTCGATAAAGTCTAACTTCGGAGATGTACATCTTAATGCGGCAAAGGCGAAAGACGTGCAGACATTTCGGTTACTGGTTCAGTCGAATGGCGAAGACATGAAGCATATCGCGAAACTCATGTGGGAAGGGAAAGTCCGTTCTCACGTCTCGGCCAAATATAAATTTGAGGATCTCCCGAAGGCTCATCAGCAAATCGAAACGGGTAAGACGATGGGGAAGATTGTGGTCGTGGTATAGGAAGCCCACTTTCGATTACAACAAAATTAGATTCGGATACGTCCGCGTCGCTTTTGATGCTTAACTTATTGGAAAAAGTGAGGACGGAAATGAAGATAGTATTAACGGGTTCTCTGGGACATATAAGCAAGCCGCTGGCAAACGAGCTGATTCAGAAGGGCCATTCGGTTACAGTTGTCAGCCACAATCCCGAGAGACAAAAAGACATAGAAGCTCTTGGAGCCGGTGCGGCCATCGGCACATTCGAGAACGCAGAATTTCTCACGAACACTTTCAAGGGTGCAGATGCGATATACTGCATGATATCCGCCGGCGGCAACGCCTATTTTGATCAGGGCTTTGACCTCATGGCATATACTCAAACTCTCGGAAAAATCTATAAAGAAGCGATTGAGCGATCCGGCGTAAAGCGAGTAGTCTTCCTCAGCAGCATCGGGGCACATACCGACAAAGGCAATGGCATTCTCGCCTTCTATAATCATCTGGAAAACATTCTGAAGGAATTGCCGCCGGATGTGTCGATTGCCTTCATGCGTCCGGTTGGTTTCTATTACAATCTTTTCGGTTTCATACAGACGATAAAGACGCAGGGCGTCATCGCAACGAACTATGGCGGAGACATCAAGAAGCCGTGGGTCTCTCCGATAGACATCGCCGCGGCGGTCGCAGAAGAACTCACTACGCCATTCAATGGTAGGAAGGTTCGTTATGTCGTGAGCGACGAGGTAAGCTGCAACGAACTCGCTACAATATTAGGGACCGCGATAGGCAAACCTGACTTGAAATGGGTTATCATTTCCGACGAACAACTTCTGAATGGTATGATCGGCGCGGGGATGAATCCGAAAATTGCCGCGGGTCTTGTCGAGATGAATGCCGCAGGGCATACCGGCAAGCTGTATGAAGATCATGACCGCCACCGCCCGATACTTGGAAAAGTGAAGCTTACAGATTTTGCGAAGGAATTTGCAGCAGTCTATAACGGGAAATGACCATCTTAAGATGAAGGTGAGAAAATGAAAATCGTAGTGACAGG
>JAJYRM010000039.1 GCA_021794075.1 Bacteroidota bacterium
GGATGGGACTCGTCTCGCTCCTCGACACAATGCTCAAAATCCGGAATCTTTCACGAACCGCCGTATACGGAACCGTACGTACCGTGGTGTGAGAGGACGGCGGGAGTAATCCCGCCTCCTACTCGATAAGTGAGCTTTCGTAGAATTTGGCGCACGAATCGGCTAAATTTTTTCCGGAGGTTTGAAGATGAGTTTCCTGAAAATAAGCCACATAGCAATCGCCGTTGAGGACCTTGAGACGGCAAAGAAGGCGTTCGAGACTCTTGTCGGAAGCAAGGTGCAGGTCATCGAAGAGGTGCCCGATCAAAAAGTAAAAGTCGGCATGATTCCCGTGGGTGAATCGCGTTTGGAACTTGCCGGCCCCACCGATCCTTCATCCACGATCGCGAAGTTCATAGAAAAACGCGGCGAGGGAATCCATCACATCTGTTTCGAGGTCTCGGACATCAAAGCAGAACTCACTCGCTTGAAAGCTGCCGGATTCCAGCTGATCGACGAGACGCCGCGACGAGGAGCCGACGGGCACCTGATTGCATTCATACATCCGAGGACTACCGGCGGTGTCCTGGTCGAGTTGAGCGAAAAACAAAACTGAAGAGGAACAACACAGCGCAAACAGTGGAGCGTCTGGCGCGGGGGAAGGCGCGACTCCTTTTGCTCCAGGCGCTTTGCACTAAGCTACATTATGCCGGGGATTTTTGAGGACATAGAGATCCAGGAAGTGGGTTTCGGGCTTAAAGAGAAGCTCGACAACTTGCCGCGCCAGCCGGGCGTCTACCAATTTAAGAACGCCGACGGAAAGATCATCTATGTGGGTAAGGCCAAGATACTGCGGAATCGTGTCCGGTCATATTTCCAGAAAGGTCATAACCACGACCCCAAGACGAAAGTCCTCGTAACAAAGATCGCGGATCTCGAGGTCATCGTCACCGACTCGGAGATGGAAGCTCTCATTCTCGAGAACACACTCATAAAGAAGCTTAAGCCGCGTTACAACATAGACCTCCGCGACGACAAGAGTTATCCTTATATAGTCGTCACCAATGAGCCTTTCCCTAGAGTGTACGTGACCAGGAAAGTGCGACAGGACGGCTCCCGCTACTATGGTCCTTATACCGACGTAAAGACGATGAGATTCGCCCTGAAGTCGGTTCGCGATATATTCCAGATAAGGAGCTGCAAGCTTCCCCTAACCGAAGATGGAATTTCCAGGAAGAAGTGGAAAGTCTGTCTCGATTACCATATCGGAAAATGCGGCGGACCATGCGAAGGGTTGGTTTCACTCGAAGAGTACAACGATATGATCTCCCAGGTCGAGAGGCTCCTTAAGGGAAAGACACGTGATCTTATCGACCAGCTAGCGGAAGAAATGCAGGGGTACTCCGAGAGACTCGAGTTCGAAAAGGCGGGCGAGACCAAAAAGAAAATCGCGGCCATCAAGGTTTACACCGAAAAGCAGAAGATGGTATCGTTCGAACTGATTGAGCGGGATATAATAGCCGCGGTCAGCGAAGACGACGACGGCTGCGGCGTGATATTCAAGGTCCGTGACGGCAAGCTTATCGGCAAGCAGCATTTCTATCTTTCGAACGTGTCAGAACGCTCGGAGTCTGAGATGATCGAGACTCTTATCGAGAGATATTACATAGCCGCGGATTACATACCTCCGGAATTATTTCTCTCCGCCGAACCGACGGATATCGAGATGGTTGAGGAGCTTCTCACGACGAAGCGAGGGGGCGAGGTCAGGATTACCGTCCCTGATGAGGGCGAGGACCTTAAGTTGATAAGGATGTGCCGGGCAAATGCGAAATTCATGCTCGACGAGTTGAAGATCCAGAAGGAAAAGGGAAAGGAAACAATCCCGCACACGCTCCAGGCGCTCCAGAGGGACCTACGCCTTCCCGCGCCGCCGCGACGTATCGAGTGCTTTGATAACTCGAACATCCAGGGGAGCGATCCCGTAGCGTCGATGGTCGTCTTCGTCGACGGCAAGCCGCGTAAGAGCGATTACAGGAAGTTCAAGATAAAGACGGTCGTCGGCGCGGACGATTTCGCCAGCATGGCAGAAATCATTGAGCGCAGATACACAAGGGTCATGCGCGAAGGAGGACAGCTCCCCGATCTCGTTGTGGTGGACGGCGGCAAAGGCCAGCTCTCAGCAGCGGTCGAGACGCTCCGATCTATTGATCTCCCAAACCAACCGATCGTTGGCCTTGCCAAGAGATTGGAAGAGGTGTTCGTCCCCGGGGAGAGCGAGTCGATACTCCTGCCGCGCACGTCATCCGCTCTTAAACTGCTACAGCAAATACGCGACGAAGCGCACAGATTCGCGATCACGTTCCACAGATCTCTGAGAGAAAAGCGGGTTATCTCTACTCAGCTGACTGATATCTCTGGTGTGGGTCCGACGAAAGCCACCAAGCTC
Source organism: Bacteroidota bacterium (assembly GCA_021794075.1). Classification (GTDB taxonomy): domain Bacteria; phylum Bacteroidota; class Ignavibacteria; order Kryptoniales; family JAKASW01; genus JAKASW01. Next base: position 2,429 of record JAJYRM010000039.1, read on the forward strand.
CTTCGCGAATTTGGCTCGGTGAAGGGCGTTCGCGAAGCTTCATTGGAGAGGCTCGCTGAGGTCGTCGGCATGAAGGCCGCTAACAACATAAAGGTGTTTCTCGGAGAGGCGGATGACGTGAGCCCTGAATGATTCCCTGTTTGGAATTATGTGCGCTGTTGATTCCCTTCGCCGCTTACTCATCGGCTCTTTTCGGAATTTGACGGCCCATTTGTCTTTCCGTGAGCGTAGTCGCCGGCGTGTCATGTTGAAGGAACCTGTCGCCGACGGAGCAAGACTGTTTTGAAAGGAGTTCATCGATGAGGGCGCAAGGCAGAAAGCGGGAGGGTCTGTCTCAAGAAGAGGCAAAACGCTTCTACGATTCAATTGGGAAGAAACAGGATATTCAATTCTACGAGAACCGAGCGCTTTCATTGCTGATGAGTTTTTCCAATTTCGGGAGCGCGAGGAAAGTGTTCGAGTTCGGCTGCGGCACCGGCCGGCTCGCTGTCGAGTTACTTACCAGACACCTCGGCGAAAACTGTTCCTACCTCGGAGTGGATATCAGCGAGACAATGATAGGACTATGTGTTGAGCGACTGTCAAGGTGGAAAGCGCGCGCCGAGGCCCGGCTCGTAGGCGGACCGATTAGATTCGATGTCCCCGACGGTTCGTACGACAGATTCGTCGCGGCTTATGTTCTCGATCTGCTGAGCGAAAGTGACGCCGGCAAAGTGATGGCCGAAGCGTATCGTATTATGGAACCGGATGGATTGCTCTGCGTTGTGAGCCTGGCGCGAGGTGACACGCCTTTCTGCCGTGCGGTATCGGCAGCCTGGCTGAAACTCTTCACATACAAACCATACTGGGTCGGAGGCTGCAGGCCAATCGAGATTGGGAAGTCGTTGGATAGGGAGCTTTGGGGCGTCGTACACGACGAGGTCATTTCTGCCTTCGGTGTTAGTTCAGAGGTGCTTGTAGCGCGTGCTCTAAAGAATGGAAGTCGAATTGAAACTGAGAATGCCACGACCATCGTACAACCTGAACAGCCATTCTCATAATACGTGATCACTCGCTCTTCTTCGGAGCTCTAAGAAGTTCAACGGCACTATCTCCTCTTTTATCCATCGAATAGCTGTTTTAAACATTGAATTGACATGCAAAAGTGGTAAATTCTATTTCGTTATCCAGCGGAGAGTCTTATGAGCCGTAAGCTTCTTTTTGCGACGGTCGTGTCGGCGCTGGGCAGTTTTCTGTTTGGCTTCGACACGGCTGTCATTTCCGGAACCACGAAATTCATTACCAACTTTTTTCACCTTACCGACACGACACTCGGAATAACAGTCTCTATTGCTCTTTGGGGAACGGTTATTGGCGCGATCGCGGTTGGAAAGCCTGGTGATATACTGGGGCGGAAGAGACTTCTCTCGATTTGCGGGATACTATATTTTTTCTCTTCGCTAGGCTGCGCGTTTTCATCCGGATGGCATACGCTTCTCATCTCAAGGTTTGCCGGAGGACTGGCGATAGGCGCAGCGTCGGTGATGGCGCCGATGTATATAGCTGAATTAGCTCCGGGTCGGCTTCGAGGGAGGCTCGTCGCCGTGGCGCAATTCAATATAGTGCTGGGAATACTTGTGGCTTTCTTTTCAAACTATCTTCTCATCGGGATCGGACCGGACAGCTGGAGGTGGATGTTCGGCGTGATGGCGATCCCTTCCGCGATTTTTTTCCTCCTCCTTTTCTTGGTGCCTGAGAGCCCGCGCTGGCTCGTCAAGAAGTCGCGCGTGGACGAAGCGAGAGGGGTGCTCGAGAGCATAGGAGCCGAAAACGTGGGCGGGGAAATATCTGAAATTGTAAATTCGCTGAAGGAGGAGGCCGGACAGCATGCCGCGAAACTCCTCCAAAAGAAATACAGCTTTGTGATAATGTGCGCAATGCTTCTTGCCGCTTTCAACCAGCTCTCGGGGATAAATGTAATAATGTATTACGCGCCGATGATTTTCGAGAAGGCAGGCGCGAGCACCAATGCCGCGATGCTCGAAGCGGTCGCGGTGGGCGTTACCAATATGCTCTTCACGATAATCGCGATGTTCTTCATCGACAAGTTCGGACGAAAGACTCTTCTGCTGATCGGGGCGATCGGAATGTTTTTCTCTCTTGCGGGAGCCGCGCTTCACTATTATGACGAGACTCTCTTCGGGAGCACGGGCATCGTCGTTTTCATAGTCGGCTTCATCGCATTCTTTGCGGTATCACAGGGAGCTGTCATCTGGGTCTTTCTTGCAGAGATATTTCCAAACAGGGTTAGGTCGAAAGGACAGGCGCTCGGCTCTTTCACGCATTGGATTATGAACGCCATCATAGGTCTCGTGTTTCCGATCGCGCTCGCCGGTGTCGGCGGCGGAAACGTGTTCATGTTTTTCGCCGTGATGATGATACCCTTCTTCTTCTTTGTCTGGAAGGTGATGCCGGAAACGAAAGGAAAATCGCTCGAAGAACTGGAGAGAATTGTTGTCGTTCAGTGAGCGAGTGTCGAAATTGTCCGGCACGCAGACGAAGATAGCCCGCGTGAAGAAATTTGCTGTCACCAAAACAGTCTTAGTCTTTTCTTTGTTGAGCTTCGCGACTGCCGCGGCTCAGATGCCGCGGATACGCGTCGCATGTATCGGGAACAGCATAACCATTGGTTATGGCCTCCCTGATAGAAACAGCGCCTACCCTCAACAGTTAGGGAGGCTCCTCGGAAAAGGCTATGACGTCAGAAATTTCGGCGTCGGCGGCAGGACGATGTTGAAGAAAGGCGACTACCCTTACTGGAAGGAGAAATTCTACAGAGAGGCCCTCGCCTTCAAGCCTGAAATAGTCACGATCTGTCTCGGCACGAACGACAGCAAGCCATGGAACTGGAAATACAAAGCAGACTTTTTCGACGATTACATGCAAATGATCAGGTCATTTAGAGAGGTCAATCCTAACGCGCAAATATTTGTTTGCCTTCCGCCGCCGGTGTTCCACTCGAATTTTGGCATTACTGATTCCATAATACATTTGCAGGTAATTCCGATAATCAGAGCGGTGCAAATATCGTCGAACAGCTCGTTGATTGATTTCTACGATAACATGACAAAGGACAGCGCCGATTTTTTTGACGGCATCCATCCGGACTCGATCGGCGATTCAATAATGGCTCGCATAGTTTATGAGGCGTTGCAAAAGAGCCCGTCCGGCATAATCAGAAATTTCAGCGCGAGAAGGAACAACGTGACAAGCGCAGGCCTCGTGACATTGTATTGGCAGACCACAAGCGGATCCGGCGTGACTCTTGGCGGTCAAAAGGTCGGCGAATCGGATTCATTGATTGTGCATCCTGATAGGACTACCATTTACACGCTGACAACCTCCGGAACGTTTTCAGACACAAGCCTGATAAAGGTGGAAGTGGCCGGCTCTCATTGATGCCTGGCATCGAAGTTTCGCATGAACCTATAATCAAAAATAAAATTGAACGGAGTAAAATATGAAGAATAAGACGCTTCCCGTCTTTCTCGCATTCCTCGCAATGGGCTTTGGCGATGCCGTCGGACCATTTGTTTCGCTTGCCAAGGGCGAGTTTCACCTCTCCAACACCGTCGCCTTCCTCACTGCGTTTATGGGTTTCATAATGTTCGGTATAATTTCCGTTCCGATGGGCGTGTACCAGGCAAAGAAAGGAAGAAAGTTCATCCTACTTCTTGGATTGTCGGTAATGCTTCTTGGAATCATCATACCTAATTTTGGTTTGTCTTCGTTTGGCGTTCTCCTCGTGACGGTCCTTTTCCTGGGCGCTGGCGCGACGATCCTCCAGGTGGCTGGGAACCCGATAATGAGAGATGTCTCTCCAGAAGGGAAGTATTCAAGGAACTTGTCGCTGGGACAGTTCGTGAAGGCGATAGGCTCACTAACAGGGCCGATCATTCCCACCATAGCGGTTTCTATCCCGGCGATCACCGCTTACTATGAGGGCGCGAGCTGGAAAGTCCTTTTTCCCATTTACTCGATACTCGTGATAATAACTATCTTGTTCGTCGCAACACTTAAAGTCGAGGAGAAGGCGGTGAACGAGAAGGCGCCTGTGACATTGAAATCATGTCTCGCCCTCCTGAAGAATGGTTACGTTGCCATGATGGTCGCGGCGATATTCCTGTATGTCGGATCGGAAGTCTGCATGAGCTCCGGCATACCTCTCTATCTCCACTCGAAGTTTGGTGTGAATGTTGAGAAAGTAGGATTGCTTGGAACCGGACTATTTTTCACATGTCTTATGATCGGCAGATTTCTCGGCGGCGTTATTCTCAACTGGATATCCCCGAGGAAATTCCTCATCAGCACGGTCGCGGTCTCGATACTGGCAATACTCGGGCTGTTTACAGGGATCGCTGGAGTTGTTGTGGCTTGTGTGATCCTAACGGGTCTCGCTTTCGGAAACGTGTTCCCGTTGATATTCTCGATAACGGTGGATGCCATGCCTGAAAAGTCCGATGAACTCTCCGGACTCATGGTGACGGCGATCGTCGGCGGAGCCTTCCTCCCGCCCTTGATGGGATTCATCGCGGACCAGACGAAGCTTGAGTTCGGCTTCTTTGTCCCGCTCGTGGCTTTCCTATATATAGCATGGACCTCAATCAAGAATTTGAAAACGTCTCAAGCATAAAGGTTTTGAAATGAACTACGACAATGACAAACGAATAGTAATGACCCTCGACGCCGGGGGAACAAACTTTGTGTTTACGGCGATAAGTGGGAACAAACAAGTTACTGATGTGATCACGCTTCCTTCCAACGCGGACAATCTGGATCGATGCATGGCTACTATCGTGGATGGTTTCAATCGCGTGAAATCCGGATTGAAGGACAAGCCTGTGGCGATCAGCTTTGCCTTTCCGGGTCCGGCGGACTATCCGAACGGAATAATTGGAGATCTTCCAAACCTTCCCGCGTTTCGAGGCGGCATTGCTCTCGGGCCGATGCTCCAGGAGAAATTCGGCCTGCCAGTTTTCATCAATAATGACGGCGACTTGTATGCTTACGGCGAAGCGATCGCGGGCTTTCTCCCGTACGTGAATCAACTCCTCGAAAAGTCCGGAAGTCCCAAAAGGTACAATAACTTACTCGGTCTAACACTTGGCACCGGATTCGGAGGGGGAATCGTGCGCGACGGCACCCTTTTCGTCGGAGATAATTCGATCGCTGGAGAGGTCTGGCTCCTGAGGGATAAGCTGAATCCGGCGATGAATGTCGAAGAGCACGCGAGCATCAGGGGAGTAAGAAGAGGGTATGCCAAAGAGGCGAATGTCAAGTTCGAGGAGACCCCTGAGCCTAAAGACATTTATCAGATAGCTATCGGAGAAAAGAAAGGCAACAAACAAGCTGCCATATCGGCGTTCCGGTTGATGGCCGAGGCGACCGGCGACGCGATATCAAACGCGATCACTCTCATCGACGGACTGGTTGTAATTGGCGGAGGACTCGCGGGCGCTTCGTCTGTCTTCCTTCCGTATCTCGTCGACGAGATGAACAGCACTTTCACGAGCCCGAATGGCGAGAAATTCCACCGACTCGCTGCGCACGTTTACAACCTTGAAAGCGAAGCGGACCGGGAGAAATTCGTACGCGGTTCGACGACAGAGTTGACGGTATACGGTTCGAATAAGAAAGTCAAGTATGACTCGGAGATGAGGATAGGCGTCGGCATTTCAAAGATCGGCACAAGCAAAGCCATTGCCATCGGCGCCTATGCGTTCGCATTGAATTCAATGGACAAATAAGAAACTCGGACGAAGCGAGCTTTTGCAATTACAAAGGCCGGGCGTGACTAATGTGCTGGCGCACTTCGTCGCCCCGGCATTTTTATTATCCTCCCTGTCGCATTCGTTTCGGTCATATAGTTCAATGTCACCGACAAGTTATATTTCATGCAGGAAAAGATTTGCCGAATGAAAAATCTTATTGTTTGGATCAACGCGCACACTGCCGAAGAAATACACGGTAATTGTTTCTTTATGCTGATGACGTGCAAAGCCAGGAATATGAGTGAGAGCTGACGCGCCAACATCTTGATTTGCGCATCGAGCCTGACAAATTCCCGCATTTTATCAACAATGTTGTGAAGAATTGAAATCGCTTATTGAGGCGCTCAGAAGCCGCAGGGTACTGGTTTCCGACGGTGCATGGGGAACCATGCTTCAGGAACGAGGGCTTCAGCACGGTGAATGTCCGGAATTGTGGAACGTCACGCGTCGCGGCGACGTATTCGCGGTGGCGAAAGGATACGTCGATGCGGGCGCGGACATTATTTTGACCAACAGTTTCGGCGCGTCGCCGATCAGGCTTGCCCACTTCGATCTGGAAGACCGCGCCGCGGAGCTAAACAAAGCTGCAGCGGCAATTTCAAGAGAAGCGGCAGGTGACGACGTATTCGTTCTGGGTTCGGTAGGCCCGACGGGCGTTGTTCCCATGAAGGGACACGTGAAAGATGCGGATGTATTTAACGGCTTTCGGCTCCAGGCGACCGCTCTTAAGCAAGGCGGCGTCGACGCGATTCTTATCGAGACTATGTCGGCAATCGATGAAGCTGAGATTGCCATTCGCGCGGCAAGAGACGCGACTGAGCTTGAGGTCATATGCACGTTCACTTTCGACAGGACAGCGACAGGTGATTACCGTACCATGACGGGGGTTTCGCCCGCCGAGATGGCGAAGGCTTTGAAGGGCGCCGGAGCTTCCATTATAGGCGCGAACTGCGGCAACGGTTTTGGCCAGATGATAGACGTCGTCAGGGATATTCGGAAAGTTGATTCGGCGACACCGCTTCTGGTCCAGGCCAACGCCGGCCTGCCGGTCGTCGAGAACGGCAAGCTTGTTTATAATGAGACTCCGGAGATGGTCGCTCTCAAAGCTCGCACGCTGATGGAGTGCGGCGCGAATATCATCGGTGGCTGTTGTGGGACGACACCCTCTCACATCCGCGCGATCGTGAAGGAACTCAAGATGTCTTGAGACTCCGCCAGAGGTAATTGGGGAGGCTGTTTTCGCACTCTCGATCGTTTCAGTAGCCTTCATTTCGACTCGGGGTAGGAGTTGATGCGCGCTTCCAAGAGGATGCCGATCGAGTGTTATCGAACGCTAACCGCATAATTCATTTGACATGCTGAGCTATTCTTTGTAATATGAATTCGGTTCAAGAATTTCTCTGAACCGAAAGAACGGGCATCTACAAGACGAACAAGCTTCACGTCGTCAGGACTTAAACAGCGGGCTAAGTAAAAGGGCATGCATTTATCGTGGGAAAGCTTTGTAGTTATCCATTCCATCGATATCCGTATTCGGAATTTCAAAACCCCATTTACTTCTCCCTCAGCCGTCATTTCTCACATGCCGAGACGCGTTCGTACATTCGCGTCAAATGAGGAGACACATGGAAAACGGAATTCCGGAATTTGATGGAAACAACCCGGGGCTCGCTTCAGATGCGAGATCTGGCTATTATCGGTGGGTTGTCTGCGGCCTGCTGTTCCTTGCGACAACCATCAACTATATAGACAGGGCTGTGCTCGGTATACTCGCGCCGGTGTTGCAGAAGAGTATCGGTTGGAACCAGATCGAGTACGGTTACATCATCGCCGCCTTCACGGCTGCATATGCAATCGGACTCCTGTTCGTGGGGAGGTTCATCGATTGGGTGGGCACCAAGAAGGGATATTCGGTCTCGATGGTTGTGTGGAGCGTGTCTGCTGTGGCGCATGCTTTTGCGGGAACGGCCTTCGGTTTCGGCGTGGCGAGGTTTGCTCTCGGTCTCGGAGAGTCGGGAAATTTTCCTGCCGCGATCAAGGCGACCGCCGAATGGTTCCCCAAGAGAGAGAGGGCGCTGGCCACGGGTCTATTCAATTCCGGTCCCAATGTCGGCACAATCGTCGCCCTTGTCCTTGTACCGTGGATGACGCTGACATGGAGCTGGCGCGAAGCATTCATCTTCACTGGACTTCTCGGGTTCATATCGCTCGCGCTATGGCTGTGGTTCTTTGAGACGCCAGAAAAACAGAAAAGGGTCAGCAAGGCTGAGGTGGCGTACATTCATAGCGATCCGCCTGAGCCATCTGCCGAAAAAGTACCATGGCTGAAGTTGCTCAAACACAGAGAGTCATGGGCGTTCGTTATCGGCAAGTTCCTCACCGATCCGATCTGGTGGTTCTATCTCTACTGGCTGCCGAGTTTTCTAAACCAGAGATACAACCTTGATCTTGCTCACCTCGGTTTCCCTCTTATAGTGATATACACGATGGTGACCGTTGGGAGCATCGGCGGCGGCTGGATGTCCGGCGCCTTCATAAAGAGAGGCTGGAGCATCAACAAGGGGAGGAAAGCGACGATGCTCCTCAGCGCCGTCCTGATAGTGCCGATCGTATTCGCCGCTTCAGTGTCTGAATGGTGGGCTGTCGTGTTGATCGGGTTGGCTGCCGCCTCTCACCAGAGCTGGTCGGCAAACCTTTTCACTACCGCCTCGGATATGTTTCCAAAGAGGGCGGTCGGCTCAATCGTCGGCCTTGGCGGAATGGCGGGGGCAATCGGCGGAGTATTGATTGCCGGCGTGGCCGGGTTTGTGCTCGAGTTAACGGGAAGCTACCTCCCGCTTTTCATTATTGCCGGGAGCGTCTATCTGCTGGCTCTGCTAATCATTCATCTGCTCGTTCCGGAGATAAGAGAAGTTGAGATGGTCTGAATCTATTTCATGATAAACCGGAGAGGGGCTTTCATAGGAGTTCATGCGAAGCCCATGAACGGCTTTCAGGACTCGCGGACCGAACGATCCAACGGCTTCAAGACTTTCGTATGAATTTCTTCTGGAAGAATATTGCTTGAGTGAGAGGCCCTTCGCCCCGTGGCTTGGGGGTGAGGTATTCTAACTTTCATATGGTTGCAATGTCGCCCTTCTGTATCCATCCCTCTTTCCCGTCCTCGAGCTTTATGTCTATCCAATCACCGACGCTGTTCAGTTCTCTAACTTTCAGCCCTTCGTGGATTATGAACGCGTCGTTGCTCGTTTCGTCCGGTGAGAGTTTTACCGGCGCGCTTTGCGCGATCACGATGGCGCTTTTAACATTCATCTCCCTGTTCAGCTTCACGGCAAGAAGGGTAGACGTCACTATGAGAAGGATTATGGAGACGAAACCCGTATAGACTGCGAATCTCTGGAGGCCTCCTCTTCTGGCGAAGAAATAGAGGCCGATGGAGAGAAGGAGAATTATGTAGAAGATATAAACCGTAAGAGTCCATCCGGTGATCGAGAGGGCGGCGAGAATGCTTTCCCACCATTCGAAGAGGAAGAACTGCGGCAGCGCCTCAATCTTATCGATCGTCCTGGCGTTTGCGATCTTCAGGTTGTGGATCACGTCGCCATTGCCGGGCGAGAGCCGGAGCGCTTTCTCGTAATAGAGAATGGCCAGCCCGAGTTTTCCCTCGCGGTAGTAGGAATCGCCGAGGTTGTAATATAGCGACGTCCCTTCAAACCCAGCGCTGATCATTTCCTGATACGCGTCAACCGCCTTGTCGTATTGCTTGTCCTGGTAATATTTGTTTCCCTGTGCCATGACGTTTTTCGCTTCCGACTTAGACATTGCCTGGGAAGCGATCGACATGCCGGGAAGAACCAGCGACACTGCGGCCGCGATTATAGCGATTGTCACGCAAGCGGGCAAACTCTTTAAGATCGTCTCACGCATGTTTCTTCACCGATAACGTTCGTTCAAGACCGACGATTACGCTTGTCAATTCATTGTACATGTCGCTCATGGCCGCTGCGCCGTCGCCCGCGGGAGCGAAACGTGCGAACTCACACTTCTCCGTGCAGGATCTGAGGCTCGCGAGGAGCCGGCCGTCTATGTTCCTGGCTTTCAACACGGATTCCGCTCGCTCCAGCGACATCTCTGATTTCGGTATGTGGAGTTTGTCCTCGAGGTAACCGAAGATAGCCTGCGATATCTCCGCGTAGAATTCGGCCTGCTTGCCGCCATCCATTAGTAATTTCGCCTTCTTGAAACGCGCTCTGGCTACTTTCTCCGCCTGGCGGTATCTGAGCAGTTGGACGTTCCCGGCGAGTTTATCAGTTCTCCTCTTCCAGGTGACAAGCCCGATCAGGATGAATAAGGGAGCGACTACTGCCGACCAGAACCAGGCGCTGAAAATTGTGTAGCCGACCTCTCTCCTCAGGCCGCTAGTAGTCGTATGGATGTAACGGATGTCTTCTCCGAGAAGTTTTATGTTCTCTTTCGAGAAGCCCGCGACATTTTGATTTCCGTTGTTCGCTCCGGGTGCAATGTCCAGCGGATATGGCGGAGTAGCCAGAGTTATGTATGATCGCCGCGCCGGATTGAAATACGAAAACTTGATCGGTGGGATCTCTTGTCTTCCGGCAACTCTGGGGACGATGAGATACTCGAAGGTCTTTGTGCCAGATACCGCATTGTCTCTCGTAATTTGCTGCGTAATCTTCGGCTGGTAAGTGTCGAACCCTGACGGAAGAGAGATGTCCGGCATCGTGAGGAGCTGTATGTTACCCTGACCGCTGATCGTGATCTTGAGAGTCAGTGGTTCATCCGCTTTCGTGTTCACGTTGCTGATCTGTGAAGACATTGTGAAATCGCCGACCGATCCGGTGAAGGACTTCGGGACGTTATTCGATGGAAGCGGGACAACGTCGACCTTGATGGTGTTAGACGTCGACTTCAGGTTCACAGTCGAGTAACTGTTGAAGAAAGGGTCGTTGAAGAACTGGTCGAACACATTGTTCGGGCTGCCCCCTTGTCTCTGGCGGACCTGGACCGGTATGTCAAGGACCATCGGGGTCACTGAAAGCCTTCCAGTCTGCGTCGGGAAAAGTTCCACTTTTTTCAATACTCCGACGCTGTACGGCTTCCCGTGGTAAGTCTCGGTTGTCAGGCTGATTGTTCCCGGAAGGGTGAGATCTTCCGCCCAGAATCCTTCATAAGATGGAAGCTTGGAAACCTGCATCTGGCTCGCAATGGGTAGGCGCGTGTACAGTTTGTAAGTCACAGTTACCGGCTGGCCAAGATAGACCTTCTCTCTGTCCGCGGAAGCGAGGATGAAAACGTTGTCGCCGATATTGTTCGAGGAGACTGTCGGCGCTCCCTTTGTTCCCGCCGCCGGTTTCGGAGAAGCTTTCGTGACGTCGATGGTTACCGGCTTCGTGGTGTATTTCTTGCCGTTGTATTCAAGCGACGCAGCGCCTATTGTGAACTTGCCTATCTTCGGGCAGCGGAGATAGTACGAGTAGGTCATCGAACCTGAAGCCGCTCCGTTTATGAACTGCAGGCTTGTCGACTGGTCCGGCCCGGAGAGAAGGACGAAGTCCTGGAAGCCGGGCGCCTGGAAATTTTTGATCCCGTTTACGTCCGTCGCGGAAAACGTGAATGAGACTTCGAACTGTTCGTTCTGTCCGACTGTCGTGTGGTTTACAGTTGCCGTGAACGTTTGGGCGATAGAGACGTCAGGAAATAATACGAAGAGGACCGCGGCAAGAGTTGCGGCGAATCCGATCATCAAATAAGATCTTGTTTCTATTTTTCTCCTCCCCGATACCTTCGCGTCCACCGCGGGGACATTAGAGAAATACCTCATCAAGTCGATTGCACCCTCAGTTTGCGTCAGAACTTTTCTCCGAGTTTCTTTTTCGTGTTCACCAGTCTTTCGTGACCTTCATCGGTTTCCCGACGAACTTCCGTAGTTTCTTCTGCAGTTTCTGCTCTTCGTGGTTTAGAGCGGCAAAAATCGCCTGTGCTTGCTCCTTGGAAAGCTGCTCCTGCTGCTGGTTTTGCTGCTGATTATTCTGTCTGTTCTGATTGTTCTTGTTCTGGTTCTTGTTCTGCTTGTTTTGATTTTGCTTGTTCTGATTCTTTTTGTTCTGGTTATTCTTGTCGTTCTTGTTTTTGTTGTTCTTATTCTTGTTCTTCTGATGTTTCAGCATGTCGAGAGCATACGAGAGATTATACTTGGTTTTCATGTCTCCCGGATCAAGCTTGAGCGCCTCCGTGTAGGCGGCGATGCTCTCCTTCAACTTTTTGTCTTTGAGGAGAGAGTTGCCGATGTTGTAGTACACCTTCGACTTGAGAAGGGGGCTCTTTGTTTTCGTTATAGAAGACTGGAACGATTTCATCGCGTCCTGGAAGTTGCCCTGCTTATAGTATGAATCGCCGAGATTGAAGTTCGCCTGGAAGTTGTCCGGCGATTTACCGAGACCTTTCTTGAACTCCACTTCGGAGTCGACGTACTTTCCGTCTTTATAGAGTTTCACGCCTTTGTTCACGTAAGACCGTGGGCCCTGGGCGAGCGCCGTGCCGCCGAGAGTCAAAACGGCGATAGATAGAGCGAGCATGAATGAGATTCTTCTTTTCATTGCCGGTTACTCTATTCCCAGTTTCTTGTTTAGTTTCGTAAATAAACGAGATTTGCGATCCGACATGAAGAACTCGACGAGAAGCAGCAGGATTGCCGGCGCCAAGAAATAGTAAAACCTGTCCTCGTAATCAGCAACCCGCTTTTCACCGAATTGCGTCTTCTTGATTTTCGAGAGATCGTCGTAGATGATCCTGAGCTCATCCCTTCCGTTCTGGGCCTGGAAAAACTTCCCGCCCGATTCAGACGCGATCTCTTCGAGCGTCTCCGGCCGCATCCTAGTCAGGACGATGTGACCCTTGTCGTCTTTCTTGAAGCCAATTTGCTGGCCCTGATCGTTGTAAATAGGTATCGGTGTTCCCTGCGTGGAGCCGAGTCCGATCGTGAAAATTTTGATGCCGTGTTTTTTAGCGTTCTCGATCGCGCCTTTTATATCTCCCTGATGGTCTTCGCCGTCCGTGAAAAGGACCATGACCTTCTCCGAATTCATTTTATAATCGAACGATTTGACGGCGAGGTTTATGGCGGCGGCAATGGCGGTACCCTGCTCGGGGACGCTGCTCGTGTTCGCGGCGTTGAGGAAAAGGTCGGCTGCCGAATAGTCCGTCGTCAGAGGGAACTGCACGAAAGGCTCTCCGGCGAATACGATCAGACCGATCCTGTCACCGTGCAATCTCTGGATGAGGTTCGCTATTTCCAGCTTTGCCTTGTCCAGCCTGCTCGGCTGAAGGTCTTGTGCCTGCATGCTGAGGGAGACGTCGAGAAGTATATAAATGTCTATGCCTGTTTCTTTAACGGTCTCGAGTCTCGTGCCGATTTGAGGGTCGGACGCGGCGACGAGGAGGCAGGCAACGGCAAAAATCCAAATACCCGACCTCAGGATTGCTTTTCCCCTGCTGTAAGTCGGGAGAAGAACGTCCTGCAGGGTCTTGCCCGCGAACTTTTCGAGCATCTTGTTCCTTCTCCTGGCGAAATACCAAAAAGCTAGAACAAGCACCGGGATGAAGTACAACCCGTATAGAAATTCCGGATGTGCGAATCGAATCATAATTCTGTTTTGTGCTTCTTGATGCCTGTGCCTTTACTCCTCACGGCACCCTTCTTAAAACAAATTTAGACATCCCAAGTTCAAGCGCGAGGAGTATCAACCCCGCGTCGAGCCAGCCGGCGAAGAGTTCAGTTGTGTTCCTGTATGAAGTCACTTTGATCTTGGACTTTTCAAGTTTATCGATCCGCCGGTAGACCTCTTCCAACGATCTGTTGTTCGTCGCCCTGAAGAATTCCCCCCCCGTGATGCTGGAAATTTTGCTCAGGAGCGTCGTGTCGATCTTGACGGGGACCATCTGGTAACGAACGCCGAAAGGTGTTTGAACGGGATAAGGCGCTTCTCCGTTCGTTCCGACACCTATGGTATAAACTCTGACGCCGTATGTCTTGGCAATCTCGGCGGCGGTCAGTGGATCGACCTGACCCGCGTTATTTTCACCGTCGGTCAGAAGTATGATTACTTTGCTTTTCGCCTCACCGTATCTGAGTCGTCCGACCGCGTCGGCGATCGCGTTCCCGATTGCCGTGCCGTCCGGGTTGACCATTCCCAGCTTCACCTTACGAAGCAGGTTGAGCAGGACGTCATGGTCGATGGTGATCGGGCATTGCGTGAATGCCTGTCTTCCGAAAATGACGAGCCCAATACGATCATTCGGTCTTTCCTTTATGAATTGCGCGGCCACGGCCTTCGCCGCGTCGATGCGGTTCGGTTTCAAATCTTCGGATGTCATGCTTCCGGACATGTCTAGGCAGAGAACAATATCGATTCCTTCCGTCGTGACGTTCTGTGACGAGGAGTAGGTCTGGGGCCTTGCAAGCGCCACAATGAGAAGTCCGATAGCGATTGATCTCATAAGGACGGGCGCGCCATTCATCTTCTCTTTCCATGATTTCGGAATGCCTCCGAACATGTCCAGCGAGGAGTAGGTGAGGGACGGCTGCTTCGCTCTTCCTATCCTCCAATGCCAGAGGATCATCAGCGGGACGATCGGCAGGAGGTAAAGCACCCATGGGTAAGCGAATGTGATATTATTGAATAACGTCACCGGTTTCCTTGTCATCCTTGCCGTTCGTTACGGCCGTCTCGTTCACGATCTCGTATGCCTGCTTCATCATTTCTTCGTTGACCGAATTCATTGGGGTGAACTTCGCGAACTTCACCATGTCCGCGTTCGAGAGAAATCCATAGGTCAGGTCGAGTATCGGGGCGCTTTCCGGGCGGTGCTTAAGGAGTTCCAGCGCTTCCGAAGTCGGAAGCTCCATCGCGGGCATGTCAAAACGCTTCTCGAAATACCTTCTGATTATTTCAGTGATCGCCGAATGATATTCCTTCACAAGTCCGCGCTGCCACAGCTGCTCTTGCTCAAGCTGGTGGAGGGAGCTCAGCGCCTCTTCGTGCGGGAGAAGCTTCACGACAGGTCTGACCGAGGCCGCTGCGGCTTTCTTTTTCTTATATCGGCGATAGAGATAATACGCGATCGCGGCGATTAGCAGCGCCGCGCCGATCCATACGAGAAACCATCTCCAGTCGAAGGGAATCTTTATCGGGGCACTTACATCTTTGATTCCCTTCTGCAAGTCCACTTTGACTGTCGAGACGGCGAAACGAACGGGGTTTGTCGGAACTTCCTGGAGCGTAGTGTCCCCGGTAGTCCGATAGAAAATCGGGATTCCTGGAATGGTCACGCCGGCTGAATCGTAGCAGGAAAGCGTGTAGGCATAAGTGGCCGTGGTGTCGCCGTTCACGACAACCTTCGAGGGCTTCCCAATCTTCAGAAGGGTCAGGCTCTGCAGGCTGTCCTGGATCATCGGCTGGTAGACGGTCGTGCCGCTCTTGTAGCCGATCTCTATTTTGTAATGAATGTAATCGCCGACGAGGTAGTTCGTCTTGCCGGTCGACGCCGTGGCCGAGGTCACCTGCGAAAAAGCGGGCGAGGCGATGAGGGAAATGAACAACCAGAGGAGCGCGGCTCTTCTTACCATCTTTTTTCTCTCAATCTGAAAAACCGGACGAGAGGTTTTATGTAGTCTTCACCGGTCTGAATTTCTATGCTGTCGAGACGGCTTGAAATGAAGAGCGCTTTGCGCTGAGACCTGTTTCGCTCTCTTAGCTGCTGGAAGAGATGTCTCGTTTTCTTGTCGCTTGTGTCGATCCACCTTTCCCTCCCAGTTTCGGCATCCGTGAATTTCATCAATCCAACCGGAGGGATTTCGTTCTCTCGTTTGTCGTTGAGCACTACGCCGATGAGATCGTGACGCTTGCCGACGATCCTCAGTATCTTGTCGTACCCTGTGTCCATGAAATCTGAAATCAGGAAGGCGATGCTCCGTTTCTTTATGGCGTTGTTCATGTATTCGAGGGCCGCTCTAAGGTTGGTGGTTTTTCCTTCAGGCTCGAACGAGAGGATTTCACGGATGATCCTCAGAACATGCATCCGCCCTTTCCTTGGCGGGACGAACTTCTCTATTTTGTCGGTGAACATTATCAATCCGACTTTGTCGTTATTCTTCAGCGCGGAAAATGCGAGAATCGCGCCGATCTCTGCCGCGATCTGTTGCTTGGTCTTGTCGGATGAGCCGAATATCAATGAGCCGCTCATGTCTACCATGAGCATCACGGTAAGCTCGCGCTCTTCCTCGAATATCTTAACAAAAGGGTGACCGAACCTCGCCGTCACGTTCCAGTCAATGTTTCTGATGTCGTCGCCGAACTGGTACTCCCTTACCTCGGAAAACTCCATCCCTCTCCCCTTGAAGACGGAGTGGTACTCTCCCGAGAAGACCTGGTCGACCATGCCTCTGGTTCTGATCTCGATTTGCCGGACTTGCTTTAAGAGCTCTTTAGTTTGCAATCTCTTGGTAGAATTTTAAATTTTGATCTTAGGTTCTCAATTGCGAATTCCTGATCAGGGCACTTCAACCTTATTCAGAATTTCCTTTATGACATTCTCGGAGTTTATTTCTTCCGCTTCCGCTTCGTAGGTAACGGCCACGCGGTGACGAAGAACATCGAGGCAGATGCCTCTTACGTCTTCAGGTATGACGTAGCCCCTTCTCTTTATGAACGCCATCGCCTTCGCCCCCAACGCGAGGTTTATAGAGGCTCTAGGAGAGGCGCCGTAACTTATGTAGTCGGTAAGCTTTTCGAGTCCGTAGTTCTTTGGTGACCTCGTCGCGAAAACTATATCGAGGATGTATTTCTCGATCTTTTCATCTATATAAACATCGTGGACGAGGTTCCTCGCTTTTATGATGTCCTTCGGCGAAACAACCTGCTGAACGCCGTCATCAACGGCATTAACGTTCTGCCGCATGATCTTCAGTTCCTCATCCCTCGAAGGATAAGAAATTACCACCTTGAGCATGAATCGGTCTACCTGCGCTTCGGGAAGGGGGTAGGTGCCTTCCTGCTCGATGGGATTCTCAGTGGCGAGAACCAGAAACGGATCTTCGAGTTTGAAAGTCTGCTCACCGATCGTCACCTGGCGCTCCTGCATTGCCTCCAGTAGAGCGCTTTGCACTTTGGCCGGAGCGCGGTTAATCTCATCTGCCAGTATGAAATTTGAGAAGATCGGACCCTTCCTGATCAGGAAGTTGCCCTCTCTCTGGTTATATATCTGCGTCCCGACGAGATCGGCGGGAAGGAGATCGGGAGTGAACTGAATTCTCTGAAACTTCGCCTTCATGGCCGAAGAAAGAGTCTTTATGGCGAGCGTCTTCGCAAGTCCGGGCACGCCCTCCAGTAGTACGTGTCCGTTGCTCAGGAGCCCGATCAGGAGTCGCTCGATCATGGCTTTCTGTCCGACGATTACCTTGCCGATTTCGTTCATCAGCAAGTCTACAAATGCGCTTTCTTCTTTGATCTTCTCGTTTAATGCGGAGATATCCACTTTAACACCTCGTGTGTGTTTCCTTATTTGACATCTTACGAACCGTAATTTATTAATGTGAAAGTGTTACATGAAAGGGAAAATAAAATCCGGGTTTATCCGCGGCGGGCAAAATTCCGACCGATATAATTCATCGGGAGAAATCCGGATTCCGATCTCGTTTTTAATGAGTCATGGTACCTGAAGAAAGTCTTTCAGAAACCTTTCACATGTCAGTAACGAAGAAATCCGGTTAAAAAATCCTTCCGTTCTTGAAATAAACAGTCAGCGTTCAATACCATGGACGGCTCAAAATCTCTGATGGAAAATTCTGCCGTGGTCTAGCCGATCCGGTGCTCATTGACATGATCGTTGGAAGCGGAATCGAAAAAGCCGCGTGCGATAATTATCATCGCTCTGGATGATTGAAATTTCCCCCGGCACGGCAATGTTAAGATCCTCCAAAGCTGTCATGGCTGCTACTGCCTGGTTGTCATTGAACCAGACTATCGCCTTCGGGTGCTCGTTTCTCTCTTTTTCAAGGAAAAATTGAACGGTTTAAATTACCGATGAAAGCCGTAATAATCAAACTCAAGGTCTTTGACGTCGGGTTTGGCTTCTGAGAATTGGGACGGAATCGAGCATTAATGCAGAAGCAAGTGGATTGGAATCGCACTAATCACAAGAAGCGTGAACGGATCGTCGAGAACCATCGGTAGTTAAGAAGGCCATGAATCTGGAACGAAGATTCATTGCGTTCCGTTTGGTCTTCTAAAGGCGCTGGTGGTCATCGAGTTACCGCCGGCATACATTAGTCCGGAAGTATGACCCGCGCGAGCGGTTCGACCGCTGAATAGAGACATGCTGAAGAACAGTGTCGAGAGATAGATTCGAACGTGTTGAGCGATAGTAAACAAGAGACCATGAGAAATGATCACCCCATCATGGAAAGGTTCCGGCAAATTCCGACAGAGGAGTAGCCGGAGAATCCCCTCCAACATTCCTTCCGGTTTCCTTCACCTCCGCGCTCCCCTCTGCCGCTTCTTTCAGCAATGCCTGAATTGAAAACAGCTAGAGAAAGGTATTCCCATGCGTAAGATATTTGTGGTCATGAGCCTGTCGATGATGGTGATGCTGGCAGCTTGCAGCAAGAAGTCGACTATGCCAACACAGCCGAGCACAGGCACTGTGGCGGTGCCCGATTGGACAAAGTATGGCTTCTCCACCGTGCTCGATTCCGTGCAGATCACGCCGGGAAAAGCAGACACTGTAGTGTCAGGTCCATACACATTTCAGATACCCGGAAACGTTTTTGCAACGCCGGTCGAATTTTATCTTTTGGAGGGAGACACCACAACCTTAGCGGCGACAGCTCCTTCAGGCGAGAAACCCATATTGGCATTTGCCTTCAAGGTAGTCGACACGAATACAGATTCGCTCGTCGGGACGTTTCAAAATCCCATGACTATGATCGCGAATGATCCGGAGATAACTGCACAAAGCTGGTATTATGACGTTGAGACGAACGGAACGTACGTGCTTAACTCGACCGGATTGAAGGTGAGCAGCGGTCAGATGATTCATCCTGTCAGAAGAGCTCTCTTCAGCTGGGTGATAACCGTGCCGACTTCAAGCGGCGGCGGTTATTACTACTGATGTCGGCCTGAGTATCCTCTGGAGTGAAATGAAGACGGATCGCATCTAACCCGACACGTATTGAAAGGGACGGGATCCTGAGACCGTCCCTCGAAATTTCAGGGCAGCAAAAGAGACCGGACTGCTCACGGTCCTGATGCTGCCCATTTGTTTGAGGGGCTTTCCCGTGGATTTCTTTCATGAACTTCGGAATCGCGGGTTGGGAAAGTTTTTGTATCTTATATACGCATATTAGGAAAGAGCCGCTAGGCGTCGGAGTAGTTGTCGATTTGTCAAGGTGACGAGAAACTCGCTCCGAGGCGGGCGCGGCTTTTCGGAGAATGATTAACTTAGATCTTCTTGGAAGGAATAACGTTGAAAACTGCATTCATTACAGGAGGGACGTCGGGATTCGGCGCCGCTGCGGCGCGGAGATTCGCGAAAGAAGGCTGGCAGATCGTTGTGACCGGGCGCCGCACTGACCGGCTGGAAGCTCTTGTGAAGGAGCTCGGCGGCGATAAGACTCTGGCTCTCCCATTCGACATGCGTGACAAGGCGGCCATGGAATCTGCGCTGTCCTCGCTTCCGGCTAAATACCGCGATATAGACGCCCTTGTAAACAATGCGGGCCTCGCGCTCGGGACCGCGCCTGCTCCTCAGGCGAAGCTTGACGATTGGACCCGAATGATCGACACGAACATCACCTCCCTCGTGACCATAACGCACAAGCTACTCCCAACGCTGATAAAGCGGAAGGGAGTCATAGTCAACATAAGTTCCATTGCCGGAAGCTACCCATATCCGGGCGGCAACGTGTATGGTGGCACAAAGGCATTCGTCAAGCAGTTCTCGCTGGGGCTTCGCAGCGACCTGCACGGCACGGGAGTTCGCGTGACTTCGATCGAGCCGGGTATGGCAGAGACGGAATTTACGCTTGTGAGAACGGGTGGCAACCAGGCAGCATCTGATGCGCTGTATAAAGGAGTGCGGCCGCTTACCGCTGATGATATAGCGGAGATGATTTACTGGGTCGCCGCTCTTCCGCAACACGTAAACATCAACCGACTCGAAGTTATGCCGGTGAACCAATCTTCATCGGGTTTCCAGGTATTCCGGGAAACATCAGACTGAATTTCAATCTCATGGAAGTTCAAGAAAGAACCGGAGAGTCCGGCAGTTTGATCTGTCGATGGAGGAATGTGCGTTGACTTTCAAAGGAGCGCTATTCGATCTTGACGGCACGCTTGTGAATTCGCTCGAAGATCTCGCGGATTGCATGAACCACGTCCTGGCCGAGCACGGTTTCCGACAGCATTCAGTTCAGGAATACAAATACATGATCGGCAGCGGTATAAGAAACCTGGTCGTCGAAGCGCTTCCGGAGGCGTCGCGCAGCGATGATTTGATTTCGGAGTGTCACGATTCGATGATGAGAGAGTATCGGGAGAATTGCGCGAACAAGACGAAACCCTACGAAGGCGTGATTGACTTGCTCGACCAACTCTCGGCGCGGGGGATTCAGTTGGCCGTCCTTTCAAATAAGGCTGACGAGCTGACGCGAAAAGTGGTGTCATCTCTTTTGCCCGAAGTGCAATTCGCGGCGGTCATGGGATCATCAGCAGAGTGGCCGAGGAAACCCGACCCGACGGCGGCGCTGGAGATCAGCAGGCGGCTCGGGATCCAGCCGGCGGAATTCATTTATATCGGCGACACCGATGTCGATATGCAGACCGCGAACCGGGCGGGGATGCGCGCGGTTGGTGCTTTGTGGGGCTTCCGGACTGAAGATGAACTACTCGCAAGCGGTGCGGAGCACTTGCTGAACCATCCGACGGATCTCTTGAAATTGTTGTGATCGGATAGCGCGGGTTTAAATATCATTAGTGGAGATGCAGCAACATGCCTTATCACGCGTTCGTGTTCGATTTCTTCGGAGTAGTTTGCTCAGAGGTAGCTCCGTTCTGGTTCAGGAAGTACCTTCCGGAACAGGCATCGGTTGAAGTGAAGAGCAAACTGGTCGGTCCGGCAGACAGGGGCGAAATTTCTGAAGAAGAACTCTTTGAGAAGCTCGGTGAATTCGCAAGCATGACGGCAAAACAGGTTCATGACGAATGGTGGGGATATGTCTCGATCAACAGAGACGTAGTCGATTTGGTCAAAGAACTCAGAAAGAGTCACGGTGTCGCGCTACTCACAAACGCAACCTCCGGTTTTTTCAGAGAAATAATGACGAGTCGCCAACTAAATGGAATCTTTGATCCTATCGTAATTTCCAGCGAGGAGCACGCGGCAAAACCAGACCGGGTTATATATGAGAGGGTTCTCGACAGGCTGAACGTTCCCGCCGGCAGGACCATTTTTATAGATGACAATCCGGCCAATGTACTCGGTGCGAAATCGGTCGGCATGGACGGGATAGTGTTTGAATCGGCAGCCAAGCTCCGGGAAGCACTCGCTGGCCGTGGATTCTAACCTATTCCAATTCCGTTGATGACTAGAGACCTTACCCGATGTGATATCGGCCTTATGCGCGCTTCAGACTATCTGCGCCGCCGAATCGCCATCGAGAAACAGGATGGCGTTTGCATGCCGGCGCAGAATGGAGGCTGGGCACGCCGTTGAAATTTCTCCCTTGATCGTGCGGCGGACCGCGTCAGCTTTTGTCTTGCCTGGAACAACGGCGTACATGTAGTGTGAAGAAATAAGAGTCGGAATTGTCAGGGTTATCGCTTCTTTGGGCACTTCCGCGATTGAAGCGAAACAGCCGTCGTTCACCTGTTGCTGTCTCGATTTTTGGTCGAGCCGGACAACCTTCACTTTTTTGGGGTCGTTGAAATCGGCAACGTCGGGATCGTTAAAGGCGATGTGCCCGTTCTCTCCTATCCCGAGACATACTATGTCGATCGGCGCCTCTGAAAGAAGGGAAGAATATCTCTCGCACTCCTTGGCGGTGCTGTCGGGATTTGAACTTATATAATGAACTCTTCCAAAATTCACCTTCCCGAAAATTTTGTCTTTGAGAAAAACACCGAACGATTGCGGGGCGCCTGCTTTCAATCCGATATATTCGTCCATATGGAATGCCGTTACTCTAGACCAATCGATTCCAGGAGTCGAGACAAGCGTGTCGAGTAATTCGTTCTGGGAAGGAGCCGCGGCAAATATCATTCGCACGTTCTTTCCTGATGCCAACAGGCTCCTAAGCTTTTCAGCAACAGCCTCGGCCGCCCGAGCTCCCATGGCCACGCGGTGTTTGTAAACTTCCACGCCAAGTTTATCAATTTTAAACGACGATATTGCGCTTCCCGATTCCAATTTGTGATTCTCCGGTTTATGTGTTCGCTCAGTTGGACGGCGCGTTCTTAGACAGGCCGTCCTTTGACAAGAACTCTTTCGATTTTCACGCGACGATTGCCTTCGTTACCACTGATATCTGCGATCACAACGTCGGCGCACTTGCCCACCTCGATGCTCCCCGTATAATGGCTCATCTCTTTTTCGTCCTTCGCGGTCTTGGGTTCGAATATGCCGAGGATCCTGGCCGGATTTCGGCTGCACATAGCTGATGCTTTCGACATCGCCTCTTCGAAAGAGAGCGGCGCGTGCACCCTGTACCAGACACCTTCCATCGACGATGTGAGCCAGTTCAGGATATTTGAGAACGCCTTATCCATTGTCAGCGTGCTCCCAAATAGCGCGTTGCCTCTGTCTGCTATTTGGAGGTACTCGCCGCCCGCGCTTATCTTACCGTCGACGCCGAGCATCGAAAACCTATCGAGTCCTTCGAGCAGCGTGGGGAACATGCTGTCCGTGATCACCGCGACATTATCATATCCTTTTCTCTTTATGATATCCATGATGTAAGCCTTGTCGACGTGGTAGCCGTCTGCTATCAGTTCGACGGAGACATCATCGGCGCGCAGCACGCTCTCTACGGCGCCTCCGCTGTCGAAAGGCTTCACGGAAGATCCCGTGGGCCCGTTCGGGAAATGAATGGCGAGCCTAGTTCCATCCGATATCGCCTGACTGTACTGGTCTCCACTGGCTCCCGTATGCCCCGCGGCACAGACGATTCCTTTAGCCGTAAGATATTTAATCAGCTCGAACGCGGGCGCTCCCCATTCAGGAACGACGTTGACGGCTTTTATCAAGCCGGCGGCAGCGCTCTGCAACTCGTCAAACAAGCTTATTGAAGGTTCGTGGAAATAATCCGGATTATGCGCGCCACGGTACTCGGGATCTTTCATGAATGTGCCTTCGATATAGAGTCCCTCCAGCACATCCACCCACGGTTGTCCGTGAAAAGCGTGTCGATATCTTTCCACGTATTGAAATACCTTTCGCAAGTTCGCCACCGGTGAAGCAAGGCTCGTGAGTAGCGCGCGCGTGACTCCGGTTTCAGCGAATTTTCTGAGCGCGACGTCCAGGCCGGAGAGATATAGTTGTTCGTCGGAGTTGAAAGTGTCTTTTGTATCGTCGTAGACTCCGAGTGTGAGGTCGAATCCGGCGATGCCGTTCGTGTGTATGTCGATGAACCCTGGAATTATGAATTTTCCGGCGGCGTCGATTTCCAGAGAGTCTGAGCCGACAGGAATGCTGGGATCCACCTTCGAAATTATTCCTCCGCTCATTTCTATATCCGTCCTCTTCAATCCATCCGGAAGAAGGACCGATCCGTTCTTTATGACTATTTTTTCTCGCATGACTGATTCCATGTTCAAATACTTATAGCTGAATCTGCTCCAACAATTCTAAGATTAATATCATGTTTCTGATTATATGATAAGGGTCCTTCACCGGAAGTGCCACGACCTTGTTGATGGGATTTCCCATTCTGTCTCTTATCTGCACCCATTCTCCCGTCTCGTTCTTTTTATCTGGGAATGTGCTGAATACATATTCATGCGCCATTTCGTAAAGAGAGATGAACTCTTCGTCTTTGGTAAGCGCGTATGAGAGGAGCGTGGTGTAGAGCATTTCCGAATGGGGCCACCAAAGCTTCGTGTCCCATGTGTCTAGTATGAGCGTCTCGTAAGGATCTCCCGTCTTTGTTCCGCGAGGCTGTCCGCCTTCCGCGTCCGTGAATCTGAGAAGGCCGCCGAATTCCCGATCCCACCCGGTTTTGATTGCCGACTTAACTGCTCTCGCGGCCTTATCGATGTAGTCGATCCTGTTCTTTCTCTTCGCGAGGCTCATTACAAACCACATATCTTCAATCGCGTGCCCCGGATTGACGTGGCGGCACAGGACGCTATCGCGGGAAGCGGTATCGGGACCGACGACTTCGATTATTCTGCTTTCCTTTTCGTCATAGAAATCTTCCATAATCTCGCGCATATAGGCGGAACTTTCATCGTCGACTTCCGCGTGTCTTTTGTCGTCGAGCATTTTGAGAGTGAGCGAAAGCTCTTCGCTGACGTTCAGCATGATCATTGGGACCGAGTGAAACTTATATCCCTTTGGAATTGGATAAGGCTCGCTCCTGAGACCCTCCTGGTGAAGCCTTTCTGCCGTGTGCCTGTAAACCCTGAACGCGAGATCCACATAATGTTTGTCCTTGAACACTCTCGCATATTCTGAGAAGCCGAGAGCAACGAAGCAGTCAGCGTAGAAACTTGTGTCAAAACCCTTTCCGGGAATGCTCTCAAGCCAGTTGCCTTTCTCGTCCGTGAGAAAGACGCAGTTGCCGTTTTCCATGAAAACATTTTTTTCAATGAAGCCCACAGTCTTATTGAGATCGTCACGCAGGCCTTTTGCATCGAGTGATAACATCTGTCTTTTCGACAACGAGTAAAGTTTGCTCCATATCCATACAAACCTTCCCTGAGACCATGTGTACTTGTTCTTGCTGACGAGCTCCGTGCCGGCGTTGTTGAAGCAATTGAAAATTCCGCCGTTCTTTCTGTCCACGGCCTTGTTCCAGAACCTGAAGAAGTTGTTCTGTAGCAGATCCTTATAGAAATTTTCGAGATCCGTCTTGTCTTTCCATTTAGAATTCAATTTTGAAATCTCCGAATAGAATATATGCCGACTCTCTTCCGTACATTAGAAACAATCTGGCAGTCAAATTCATCATTCATCCCTTCCGTCGTTTACATTTGCCAGCGACAGCTGGCTGAGCAAGCGCTCCACACTTTCAGATACCTCTCCGTTTCTTTCGACGAATCCCATGAATAGGTACACCAGGATGGAAGCGATCGTCGGCAAGGCGAGTATTAAGGCCTGGCTTCCCTGGTAGTTAATCACCTTCATCAGCACGAACACGACAACTCCGGTTATGATGGATGAGATTGCAGCCCTTGAGCCGC
Organism: Bacteroidota bacterium; assembly: GCA_021794075.1. Lineage (GTDB taxonomy): Bacteria > Bacteroidota > Ignavibacteria > Kryptoniales > JAKASW01 > JAKASW01. Next base: position 27,714 of record JAJYRM010000039.1, read on the forward strand.
TGTGTTTGAAGCGAGGTACTAGACCCAAGATCATCGGAACGGCAGTAGGGCCGACGAGTGCGCCGAACCACACCACGATTAGTCCGATCACGCCGCCGAAATCCTTGTAGAAGGCCGTTATAATCAAAGTCATGAAGACGAAAGTAAATGTCGTCACTCTGGCGAGCCTCAGCTCCTTCTTGGGATTCAGCCCTCTGAATCTTTCTGACAGAAACGGGATTATGTCCCTGGTTATAACGGCAGATACCGTGTTGGCATCTGAAGTGACCATGGAAAGAGTAGCGGAGAATATGCCTGCCAATACCAGCCCCACGAGCCCCGCCGGGAGAAATTTTCTGACCATCAAGGCGTAAGCATCCGTAGGGTCTGCAAGTCTTGGAAGAAAGATGGGCGCTGCCCACATAGGGAAGAAAAGAATCAAAGGCCAAAACAAATAAAGCGTTCCCGATAAAAGTCCGGATTTCTTCGCGCTAGACGCGTTCGGCGAAGCGATATATCTTGTCGCCAGACTCCATGTACCTCCGTTATAGCTGAATGATGACATCAGCATGTAAGCGAGGAAGAACGCGAATGTGTAAGGTCCATTGAACAAATTTGCGTGGCCTTGCGGAAGCCGGGACCACATGGCCGATATACTTCCTATGCCGCCCAACTTCCCAACTACCGTTATGAACATCAACACGCCTGCAACGATCTGGATAATGAACTGGACGAAGTCCGTGTAGAGGTCTGCCCACAATCCTCCGACAGTGGTGTATAGCAACGCTATGGCAGCGGTCATTACGGCCCCGGCAAAGACAGGTAGGCCTGTGAAAACGTTTAGTAATATACCGATCGAAGCCCACTTCGCCGCCACATCGAACAATTTGAGAAGGGTTCCGCTGAAGGCGGTTAGAAGCTGAGTGGAGAGCCCATATCTGACCTGGAGATATTCGGTTGGCGATCCGATGTTCAGGTTTTGTCTCAGCCTGGACCATCTCGGAGCTATCAGGTAAGCTCCGGTTATGACTGCGATTGATATCGCGACGGCCCACCATATATAGATAGTGAAACCGTAAGTATAGGCGACGCCGGCGAACGCTACGAAGACTACGCCGCTGTACCCCGATACGTGATGCGATATTCCTGCGAGCCACCATGGCACCTTTCCACCCGCGACGAAAAAGTCGGTGGAGTTTTTTATTTTCCTTGAAGAATAGAAGCCGATCAGCACCATCAGCCCAAAGAAGATGACAATTACAACGTAATCGGGAAATTTCATCTGTGTGCTTCCACTATTTCGTCATGAGATATGAGCTGTCCTGGAATTAGGCCGATAAATGGTAAGAGGTCAACAAAATTCAATCTCTCCGAAGAACTGAGGCAGATGAAAATTGGGCCGCTCGGAAGTTATCGGAGCCCAGCTCAGCCAGTGAGGGTGTGAATTATTTTCGGCACATTTGTAAAAGTTCGCCCTCCATTTTGTCCCGCCACGCGGTACGCCTGCGGAGGAATACTTGTTCAGCACCTCGAAGGGGAGCGCAACCATGAGTGACCATTCAACCTGTTTGCTTATCTCTTCCTGAATGGTGCCTGAAAGGGAATGGCACGTTAATATCTTTTCCAGGTACTCTGCCCCAGCGTGGACCGATGTCCCGCGCTCTCCGCTTCTGTACCCCAGCTTGATGGTCCCGCAGCAGTTGATCTCGAGGTTGAAATAATCTGAGGGGCGGTCCGCAATTGGCGCAAAGAAAAATTCCACGCATGAGTCTTTGTGGACGGGACCGTTAGGCTTTGTCGTCAAACACCTGACGTACTTGTCCTTTACCGAGTACATCGCGTATATGTACTCCTCGTCGTGGCAGAGGCTGGCGGCAGTTTCCGGCGTGAATTGCATTTCCCAAGAGTTGGTTTGGTCGATCCGTACCGGCTCTATCTTGAGCCACTCTTCTTTGCTCGCCGCACAGTCGATAGTGAGGCGATGGTCGATTCGCTTAATCTTGTAGACTGGACGCTCGCCGCGGAAAGTTGCTGCGGAGATGTCCCGGTTTATATCGGAGTTTTGTTCAGGCGCCAATCTAATCGCTTCTCTTTTTCGTTGACAACGGTGTCATGGTCTGGCTGTTCCGGGTCGAAGGTTCCACTTGAGCCGAGGTCGAAAGAGTACCCATCTTGTCGCAGTCTCCCCTAAAGATGAAAGGAGCGAAAGTTAATGCCCAAACCTTCGATGTCCGATGGCAGTCGCACTTATTTCATGCCATTAAATTATACACTTGACAAACGGCAATCAAGACCTTACATTGTTACACCGTTTGAAATAACATTGCACAGAGAGCACCTTAAGACGGAAAGTAATTGTGGCGAAAAAAATAACAGACTTAAGTCACTCCCCACTGTCTCGTCAATATACCGCGTCGGCAATCTTCGCGAATATATTCCACAATGGTCCGATTACCCAAAGAGAAATGTCGCAAACGGCCGGCTTGAGCTTCGCCACGGTGACTTCTGTGGTTTCCGGTTTGGAGAAAAAGGGGATTATCCGGCGTAGCGACGAATCTTCCACGAATGGCGGGCGCCCCGCGGCGCTTTATAAATGTAATTCCACCTACCGGTATGTCATGGGAATTGAGGCCCGCAAAGACGAGCTCCTATTCCTTGTGTCCGATTTGGCGGGGGATGTGTTAACCCAGAAGCGGGTGCCGTTCGATAAGAAGGTAGGTAAAGATGCTTTTCTCACTCTTTTGATTCAGGGGGCGAAGGAGCAGATCGATGTCTTCAAAGGAAAAGAGAAAAAATTCCTTGGTATAGGAATCGGCGCCGCCGGTCTTGTCAATCCGGATGATGGAAGCGTTGCAATCCTTTCTCACCTTTCAAACTGGGGGAGCGTGCCGGTGAAGAAAGCTCTCGAGGAAGAAATCGGCTTAAAGGTCTTTGTCCATAATCTCGCCGCGGCCGCCGCGCTTGGGGAATCATGGTATGGTCTGGGCCGCGGCAGAAAGAATTTTCTCTACCTTAGCGTAACGGATGGTGTCGGCGGGGGAATTGTCATAAACGGCAGACTCTATACTGGAGCTTCCGGCACAGCGGGAGAATTCGGACATATAACTGTAGATGATCACGGTCCGGTCTGTACCTGCGGCAACGTAGGGTGTCTCGAAACATTCATAAGCATACCTTCCATTATTGAAAGCGCCAGGAAATCGCTCTCCGACGGCGTTTCATCCGCCATTCAGGAAATCGCCGGCGGCCCTGACGGCGCGATCACGTTTACAGCTCTCATCGAGGCCGCCAGGCGGGAAGACAAGCTGGCTTACAAACTTTTCACCGATGTTGGTCGATACCTGGGTGAAGGCGTCGTCAGTCTTGTAAATCTTTTGAACCCTGAGCTCATCGTCATTGGCGGTGACCTCGTTCAGGCAGGGAATCTCATTCTCAATCCCGTCAAGGACGTCTTGAAAAGACAGGCGCTTGAGGTCGCGCGCAAGTCAGTAGAGATAGTTTTCAGTGAACTTGGCGGCAGTGCCAGCGCGCTCGGTTCGGTAGTTCCGCTTATAGAGGAGTTTGTCGCTTCACCACTTGATTAAGGAGAACCATTCGATGACATTGTGTCGGTTTCGGAACTTCACCCTCTTTGTCTTAATAAGTTTTCTTCTCCCGCCTTCTTCATTTTCCCAAACTGCCGGAGACATTTCCGGGAAGGTCACCGACCGCGCAACGGGCAAGGGCCTGCCCGGAGCCGATGTACTGGTTGTCGGAACGAGCCTTGGCGCTGCCACACACCTTAACGGGACTTTCAATATCTCCGATGTGCTGCCGGGAACTTACACCCTGCGGACTACATACATAGGCTACAGGACATCCCGCACGCGCGTTACTGTCGAAGAAGGTAAAACGTTGACTGTCGACCTTAAGCTTGAAGCGGTTGGGGTGAAGGGCAAAGAGGTAGTGGTGACCGCACAAGCTAGCGGTCAGAATGAGGCAATCAACGAGCAGCTATCGGCGAACACTATCGAGAATGTGGTTTCAGCGGCGAAGATAAGGCAGCTGCCGGATGAAAACGCGGCGGAATCTGTGGGAAGACTTCCCGGCGTTTTCGTGTTGAGAAGCGGAGGCGAAGGTTATGCGGTCGTTATCAGGGGAATGGCGCCGCAGTACAACGAGGTGACGATAAACGGGATTCAAATGGGATCGTCCAACCCCAATGATCGGAGCACGAACCTCAGCATGATATCGTCAAACATGCTGGAGGGGATCCAGGTGAAAAAGACTGTAACGCCGGACATGGACGCGAACGTGATCGGAGGCGTGGTGAATTTCAATATGCGCGAGGCCCACGTGAAAGAACCGGGCGTCCCGGAATACGGCATTCTACTTCAAGGCGGATACAATAACCTTCCCGATGCCTACAACAGATACAACAATTATAAGTATGTAGCGAGCGTTCAAGACAGGATATTGAACGACAAACTCGGCATTTTTGCGCAAGTGGACCTCGAGAGGCTGAACCTAACGTCGAACCAACTGTCTAGCTCGTACACTCACAACGGCAACAGTCTGTCGGAATATCTGATATCGGGGGTAACGCTTTCGGATATTCCGAGAGACAAGAGGTTATACAACGGAGCTCTTGACCTGGATTACGAATATTCCGGCGGTTCGCTAAAGCTCATGAATTTCCTAAGCACGGGGGCGACAACCGCAAACCCGCGATCTGAATCGTTCGGTATCGGGAGCAATGTGTTGTATTACGGGCTCTCGAATACCAGCAACGTCCTAAGCACTATATCAGACGTGCTTGACTATAATCAGAAGCTGCCCGTGTTCGATATGGACATAAAGTTGGGGCACACGTATTCGGAGACGAAATCTCCGAACAACTGGGGGGTGCAATTCTCGCAGACATCGGAGGCGGGACTTAGCCTGTTCACCAGCGAGTTGGACGTTAATCCGAAGACGGTTGTTGACGCGGCGACGCCGATCTTGTCCCAGACATATCTTTACTACCTGGACAACACATACTCGTTCTCGAGGTCGAGGGCGTTGACGGCATCGATCGATTTCAAGACTAACGTCAACCTTTCGGACGCGGTATCGGCCGTGATAAAATTCGGCGGTGAGACGCGCTATACCACGAGGTCTTATCAATTCAATGAATATGACACCGCTCAGCTTCTAAACTCCGGCAGCGCGCTTTCGGTTGACAACCTGATAAGCTCATACTTCTCGTTGCCGACCGGCAACTATCAAATACCGATCACAAATTTTCTGGATCCTAATTACAATTACGGGGAATTCCTGAACGGGCAATATTCTATGATTGCTCCGTTGAGTCTCGGCAAAATGTCACAGCTTGCGACATACATGCAAAACAAGGCCGCGTATATCGCGCAGACGATAGGACCGGCCAACTACGGCTATAACAACTATGCTTCGACCATCCCGAACTATTCGGGATACGAGAACCCGAACGCTGGTTACGCGATGGCGACAGTTAAGGTGGGATCGAAAGTCACGGTGATAGGAGGCGTGAGGTTTCAGACTTTCCAAACGTCATACACCGGCGTCGCCGGCGTGACGAGTCCGGAATCGTATCAAACCTACACGCATTATGATACAACGGTTAATCGGTACGATGGATACTGGCTGCCGGACGTGACACTCAGGTACGATCCGGTTTCATGGTCGGACATACGGCTGTCTTATACGAACACGCTTGCATATCCGAGCTTCAGCGATTTTGTGCCGAAGACTAATCTTTCGGACTTGACCGAAACATGGAATAACATCGGGCTCGTACCGGCACACTCGATCAACTATGACGCCTCCGTCTCGTTCTATGACAATACGCTGGGATTATTCAGCGCGGATGGATTTATAAAAGAGATCAGGAATATGATATATTCCTGGCAATTTTTCGTCAAGGGGAACGCCGCGTTACCGTATCTGCCGCTCGACCTCGCGAATTTTAGCCCGAACTCGACTTATCAAATTTATACGACGGAGAACAATCCTTTCCTGAACAAGGTGTACGGCGTGGAGCTCGACTGGCAGACGCACTTCTGGTATTTGCCGGGGATGCTGTCCGGGCTTATACTCGACGTCAACTACACGCATACCAAGTCGGTGGCGCATTATCCTTATCTACTGTCGGTATCGAACGGGCGTAACCTGACTTACGTCGACACTTCATTCAGCGACCGGCTGGTAGATCAGCCAAATAACATATTCAATCTCTCTCTCGGATATGACTACAAAGGTTTCTCGGTCCGGGTAGCCATGGTGTACCAGGCAGACATCTTCACCGCCGCGAGTCAATGGCCGCAACTTAGAGGATACACTGCCGCTTACGAACGGTGGGATCTGGCCGCAAGGCAGAAACTGCCGTGGGAGGGACTTGAAGTTTACGCGGACCTTAACAACATCAACGCGGCCAACGATGTGCAGGTGATCCAGGGAGGGCCTCCAACCGCGATAGAGGATTACGGTTTCACCGCAGACATGGGAGTCCGCTGGAAATTGTAGAAAAATTCGGAGCCTGAAAAATATTTCAATTCTCAAGAACCATTTAGAAAGAGAGATGCTATGAGAACCATGTTACTTACCGTGTCGGCAGTAGCGGTGGTAGTTTTCTTCACCCTTCAGAGTAAGACCTTAGCCGCCGTCAACGACACTCTTGTTGTGTACGCAAACGGGCCGAGTATCGACCAGGTAATAAACAGCGATACGACAGCCAGCGGCCAGCAGGCCCATAGCGTATACAAGTTTGTTTCGCTGGATACCACCTATATCTTCCTTTCCCAAATCACGCCGAGGTCGAGCGTAACCTTCCTCGGAGCATTAGGCCCCAACGGACGCCCGCCTACCATACAGCCGGGAGTTCTCAACGACGGATCGATACCCAAAATCCTTTTCGACATCAATCGAAAAGGATTGACTGTTACACTCGACAATCTCTATCTCGAGGATATGTCAACTAACGGATCTAATGCCACGGGGAACAGTGATGTCATTGTCTCAGCTGATTCCGTGAGGCTTACCATGAACAACGTCATATCCGATGAGAATCGCGGCAGGGTCGTGGGCTATACCGGCAACTGGGACGACTTCTACATCACAAACTGCGATTTCAGGAATGGAGTTAACCCGCCGACTTGGACAGACACGGAGATACTCGCGCCGCTGTGGCCCGCGGTACCGGCAGTGGACTCGATCATGATGAAGGATAACACGCTCTTCTGTGACAACGCTTACGCGGTGGTAGCGAAGCCGCCCGCGAAGTATATCGACTTCGACCATAACAGCGTGGTATTTTCGTTCCTTCAACCGTTCTTCATATTCGCGGCATTCCATGCGAAGATCGAGAACAACATATTCTACAGCGCGTTTATCGGAGGCGAGACGAAGGCAGAATATCCCTGGTGGGACGAGGAGTTCTCACCTGCTCCACCGTCGCTTATAGACTTCGATACGATGAACG
>JAJYRM010000040.1 GCA_021794075.1 Bacteroidota bacterium
CGCGACGCGCTTCTCCTTCGGGGTTTTCGAGAATATGAATTTCACTGCTTGCGCGACAGTGTATTCTTCGCTGAACGGCTCGCCCTTCTCGGTGATAAGCACAAGCCTGTCGACATCCGGATCGACGACAATCCCGAGGTCCGCTTTTTCGAGCCTTACCCGTTCCATGACGGCGCCGAGATTTTCCGGGATTGGTTCCGGCTTTCTCGGAAATTCACCGGTCGGTTCGCAGTTCATCTTAACCAAACTGCAACCCAGCTCGTTAAGAAGCGCTGGCACCACAGTCGCCCCTCCAGCATTCACGCAATCCACGACGACCTTGAAATGCCTCTTTCTGATTGCTTCGACGTCTATCGATTTTATGGCCAGGACTCGTCTTATATGATCGTGCAGAAAGAAATCATTGTGTTCAATTTTCCCAGTAGTGTCAAACGGGGCGTACTTCGGACTCATCTCGGCGTACTTCCAAAGCTCTTTGTTTTCAGCGGCGTCGAGGAAGACTCCCTTCTCGTTTATGAACTTGAGGCCGTTCCATTCCATCGGATTGTGGCTCGCGGTCACGGCAACTCCGCCCACCGCGTCCGAATGTTCCGCCGCCAGCTGTACGGTCGGCGTAGGACATATTCCTATGTCGACCACGTCACAGCCGTTCGATGCCAGTGTGCCGATTAATATTTCCGCAAGCATCTCGCCATGGTATCTGCCGTCCCTTCCGACGACAATCTTCTTGCGGTCCGTGAACTTAGCAAACGCATTCGCGTACCTGATCACGGTTTCCGGAGTCAGAGAATCCCCTACGATTCCCCTCAGACCGGATATGCTGACGATTAAAGAAGAAACGTTACGAGTTCGCGTGGTCTTGCTCATCTTCTATCCTTCATGGTTATGATCTTTGAAAACTGGACTAATTTCCTGCTTGGAACGTAGCCTCGCACCCTTAGAAAAGTCCTCACCGTTTTATTATACGCGTAAACGCTCATTAGAATATACTCGACCTTTTCATCTTTCGCCAATCTCTCGACCTCCGCGAGAAGGGCTCCGCCAACACCATGTTTGCGCCATCCCTTTTTCGTGACCGCATAAGGTAGGTAGAAGTAGTTCTCGGACCTGTAGACCGTAACGAACCCAACCAACTCTTCCTTGCCGCGCTTCGTCCCGGGAACCACGGCAACAAGCATCATTGCGTCCCTCCCTCCGACAAAGTGGATGAAATCGTCGGCTCTCATTCTCTGTCCGGGATAGTTCTCGATTTCCCTCACCCCCCCGCTCATCTTCACTATATCGGAAAGATCTTCGCGCTTCGCCCTGCGAATTTTGAAGCTCGTTTGTTTCTCACTTTTCGATTTCATCTAATGTCCCTTTCGTGACGGTTTTCTACCGCGGTTTCCTTCATAAATAATCCGAACGCCTTCGAGCACGAGCGCCGGCTCCAGATGATTGATAATCTTACTGTGTCCCGACATTATCTTTCCATAACCGCCTGTGGCTATCACTGTCGCATCCGTGCCGAGAGCTTCCTTTATCCTCCTCACGATTCCTTCCATGGCATCTACCGCGCCGAACATTATACCGCTCTGCATGCTCTTCACAGTAGTCTTGCCGATAACATTATCGGGGAAAAGGAGCTCGATCCTCGGAAGTTTGGCAGCCCTTCTCTGGAGGTCGGCCGCGGCGGTTTCCAGGCCTGGAGCAATTGCGCCGCCGAGATAGACGCCGTCGGCCGATACCACGTCATAAGTCGTCGCGGTGCCGAAGTCGAGTATGATAAGCGGACCACCGTACTTTTTATATCCTGCCACCGCGGCACATATTCGATCGCTCCCCACCGACAGCGGTTCATCGTAGCCAACCTTTATACCGAGTTCGAACTCCGGACTCACAACCATAGCGGCGCAACCGAAATATTTCTGAGACATTCGTTCCAGAATTCCGGTAAGATTCGGGACAACCGATGAAATGCCGACTCCCTCTACTTTCCCGGCTTTGACCCCGTCATGCTCAAGGAGAGAAAGTACTACGATGCCGATTTCATCCTCAGTCCGGACTACTTCGCTGGAAACGCGGTAATCGCTTTTTAGCTTCCCCTTGTCATACACGCCGAATTGAGTATGAGTGTTTCCGACATCTATGCAAAGCAACATTATGTTATCCCTCCTGCGCCAGGTCTGTTAAATTCTGAAATAGTCATTTCCCCCGCAGTGAACTTAAGCACTCCCGAAGAGGTCCGGACGGATACGGCCCCATCGTCTGTTACTTCCTCTAAAACACCTTCGATTTCCTTCCCTGCGACACTGAACTTTATTCTCTTTCCGAACATGAGACATTTATCTCTCCACCTTTTCATAATCGAGTAAAAGTCTCTTTCCTTCAGAGATTCGTAAACCTCTTTGAACCGGAGAAGGATAGAAGAGAGTAACTCTTCACGGTCGAAACTGCGTCCGGCGGCCATCGAAAGCGAAACAGCTTTCGTCTTGATTTCATCGGGGAATACAGCTTGATTGACATTAAGTCCTATACCGATAACGACATAATTTAGCTTCTCCCCCTCGAAATCGGATTCGAGGAGGATTCCGCATGCTTTCCTGCCGTGGATGAGAACATCGTTGGGCCATTTCAACTCAGTCTTCACGCCGGTGACAATTTCGATCGCTTCAGCCACTGCGACAGATGCCGAAAATGTCAAAATGAATACCTCGTCCCTGTTAAGAAAGACCGGCCTTAGCAAAATTGAAAACAGAAGACTCGAGAGGGGCTCCGCTTCCCATCTCCGTGCGAATCGCCCGCGTCCCGAGGTCTGTTCATCAGCAACTGCCACCGTCCCCTCTGGGAATCCTTTATCCCCAAGCTCGAGAAGGTAGCTGTTTGTCGAGTCGATTTTTCCGAAACGGTATATATCGTAATTCAAGGCAGTGCCAAAATTTAACCCCGACAGGGCTGAAAGCAAAGCACGTTCCACTAAACGACAAACGGGGCGGTGTGAGATATCCGTCACAACAGATCCATGGCTTGTTGCATTTAAACTTCACCCATTCAATCTTTACTGAACCTTGCGAGTGCGGCTGATTTGAACCCAAAAGAAATTAATCTTGCTTCAACAGCGATTGTTGAAGTTAACCCATCCTCTACGTGGCAATTATGTGACATTAGGCATGCAAGCTATAGAAACCCAAACTAAAAAAATCAAAGGAGAGAATTATGCTTCGCAAACTTTCTGCAGCACTACTCGCGTTGGCAGCACTTGCTTTCATCACTCCCAACGCCCAAGCCCAGGAATTTTGGGGCCAGGGGGCGAAGTCATGGGGAGCCGGCGTTCAATTGTCAATCCCCACGGGAAACCTAAGCGATTTCGGCGGGATTGGATTCGGAGCCTTCGGGAAATTCCAGTACGGTCTGACACAAGAGTGGATGCTGACCGGCTCGATTGGATATGACTTCTGGACAAGCAAAGATCAGGGATACGGTGTAAGTTCAAAGGCTAGCGCGGTTCCACTTCTTGTCGGGGCGAAGTATAATCTCGGAAAGCAGGTGACTCCAGGCTTCTACGGTTTCGCGGAAGTAGGGCTCTACTTCGCATCCTACACGGCGGCAGGTAATGTCTTCGGGATTCCCGTTTCGGCAACTACATCAGAAACTAAAGCGGTGCTTTGCCCGGGCGTAGGTTATCAGTTTCAGAATTTTGACGTTTCCGCGAAATATGTCATAAACAGCGACATAAGCAACTTCGCCATTTCCGTGGCTTATCAGCTTCCTATCAAGTGAATCGAAATAAGTAAGCAAGACAGCGCAAATCTCATAGCCGCCCTCTTTTGTCGGGCGGCTTTTTTTATTAAGTGACATAAATCGATCACACACTTTCTCCCGTGCGGAGACGGGATGTAAGTTTCTCAGAAAAGTCTGATATTGATTTCGAGCGTTAACCTTTAGGAATTCACAAATTGAGAATTGATTGCAGATGATTTATTTGGCCATACTGATCATCGCTTTGCTGATCGTCTCACTCGTCCCGGTTTTGGTTATCATCGTCGGCCCAAAGATGCTGCTTATGCCAGACCGTAGGAAGTCCGAATATTACCTGCAGAAATTCGGTTTCAATCATCCTTCTCAAATGGGACTACGCCATGAAGAGGGCATCATTTCCACAAAGGAAGGGTTCAGCCTTTCTTATTGGGAAGTTGACGATCCGAACTGCAGGGGCACGAAGGGGGTTGTCGTTTTCCTTCATGGGATAACCGACCGCAAGGAAAGCGGGCTGAATTACGCGAAAGAGCTCGCAGAGCTTTGCCAGAAAATGTATCTGGTGGACATGCGCCGCCACGGGGATAGCGAGGGGAAATACTGCACGTACGGTTATTACGAGAAACATGACGTCGTAAAGCTGATAGACAAGATTAACTCGGAGAAACCTGGGCTTCCCATTACGCTGCTCGGGACTTCGATGGGCGCCGCCATCGCGATCCAGGTGGCCGCAATCGACCGCAGAGTTTCCCGCGTCATCGCCGTCGCTCCTTTCTACGATCTTTTCTCGATCGCTCTCGATCACGAGCACCGGCATCTCGGTATAAGGAATGAATTTTTGCTGCGCTCCGTTTTTCGGCGCGCGGAAAGGATAGCGGACTTTGACACCGCCGAGGTATCCCCCGCGAAAGACATGAACAAAATTCATGTTCCCATCTTAATAGTACATGGCGAATTGGACAAAACGGTCAAGCACCAGTATCCTGAAAGGCTTGCGGAGCTGAACGACCGGGCTGAACTTCTTTCCATTAAGGGAGCGGGTCATGTCGATGTTTTGGAAAAGGGAGGAAAGGCCTTTGTCGAAAAAATTTCTGAGTTTTTAAGTTCTCCCGCATAAAAAAGAAACCCGCCCTGAATCAGGGCGGGTAGAAGGAGGCATTCTAGGTAGGTCCTTCTTTTGAGTGCTGGCTAATAATTAGACGGCCACTCTTCCGCTTTGTTACAGTATGAAGGAAAATTAATGTAACCGAGAAGTACGCAGAAAATTCTCTTGCGCTGATGAGATACGCGCTAAACCTCCCTTCGGACACACCTGTCAAATCAATAAGTTCCCCTCGATGAAAGGTCAAGTTGGAACAAAAAACCGTCAATTGTCATTTATAGTGGGGAGAGGTAAATTCATAAAAAGGATTCTCAGTCAAAATGCGATGGTCGCTTCCTGTCGGCAGGCTTTTCGGCATCCCGATAAGAGTGCATCTTACATTTCTCCTGCTCCTTGCGTTTATTTGGTATGTGGAATCGTCCGTACAGGGACCTTACGCGGGATTCTACAGCCTTATGTTCTGGGTATTGATATTTTTCTGCGTCTTCTTACACGAGCTTGGACACAGCCTGGTAGCTCAATCCTACGGATTGAAAATCGCATCGATAATCCTTCTCCCGATCGGAGGAGTCTCTCAGATAACCGATATCCCTCGCGATCCCATAAAAGAAGTGGCGATAACGGTAGCAGGCCCGGCTGTGAACTTCCTGATTGCGGGAGTCCTGCTCTTATTCGGAAAGACTCTATTTCCGTCGCTTCAGTTTTCCGAGATTTCGCTTCAGAGCGGGAGTATTATCGTCGATCTTTTCTGGGCAAACGTTATGCTAGGCCTCTTCAACATCGTTCCGGCCTACCCTATGGACGGAGGAAGGATACTCCGCGGACTGATCGCTATGAAGACAGAGTACGTCGAGGCGACGAGGCTCGCCGCAGGAGTGGGCAAATTATTCGCGATAGGCTTCATAATAATTGGTTTCTTCTACAACTGGTGGCTGATATTGATAGGCATTTTCGTATTCAGCAGCGCGAGTTCGGAAGCCGAGGCGACAGCGCTTTCATCCACACTTGAGAAATTAGAAGTTCGCGATCTCATGATCACGGATTTTAAGACAATATCTCCCGATGAGCCACTGACCGCCGTGGTCGAGAAGTCTCTCCATACCTTCCAGCACGACTTTCCAGTTGTCGAGAACGGAAAGTTTGTTGGCATTCTCACACGAACTTCGGTGATCGAATCGCTTCACCACCGGCTCCACGAGACGCTTGTGAAGGACGTAGCGAAGAAGGACTTTCCTTCCATTCTCCCTGAGGCGAAAGCGACCGAGGCATTGACCGCCATGAGAACATCACATGTGACAGTAGCCCCCGTCGAACGGGACGGCACATTGTACGGAATAATCACAATTGAAAAGCTCCTTGAAGCATCGGACGTGCTAAATGACAAAGATAAGTGAACACATCAAGCGTGGGTGTATCGCCGCGCTTGCCATCGGCCTTTTCGGACTTACCGTGCTCGTATCGGGTTGCAGCCCAGCGATACATTCTTTCGCCGCGGATTTCAAGAACACATTATTCCCGCCGCGTTTCGGATTCTTCATCGTGAATTACCCGCTCATGAAGAGCGACTCCTCGGTAAGCGAACTTTACGCAAGGATCAGATATGACGACGTGGTCTTTGTCCACACGGATTCCGGGTTCTTCGCGCATTATCAATTCTCTGTAAATGTGTTCGCCGACAAACAGCTCACCGACGTCGTTTATTCGAACATCTTCGACAAGAAGATAACCGTTCCACATTACGCAATGACTAATTCCGTCACGGCTTTCGATACAGTGAGGGACAGGGTAATTCTGAAGCCGGGAAAGTACTACATCATACTCAAGTTGTATGATTACAACACTGACCATACTTCCTCAAGGGAAATAACGCATACCTTCAAGGATTTCCTGAAGAGTCCGCTGGCTATCAGCGACATTCTCCTCTATAACAACGAGGACACCAGCGGGATACCTATAGATATTCTGAGGAGCCGTGAAGACACGCTTCTCGCCGATTTCTACGTGACGATGAAGGACGCACCGGCAACCTTCTCGCTGCACGCCCTGGCGAAGTCCATTGAATCGCCTACTTCCATCGACACGACGATTGATATCACCCAGGCAAACAGAGTTCAAAAATACAAGCTGCCCATCGAGACGCAGATGCTTGCCGCCGGGACATACCAGTTCAAGCTGACCGTGAAGAAGGGGAAAGCGGAGAGCAGCTCAGAGTCTGTCTTCAGGATACTCAGGAGCAGCATACCGGCAAATCCCGCGGAACTTGACCAGGAGATCCGGCCGCTTATTTACATCACGACTCCAGAGGAGATCGCGCTGCTTAAGAAGGGGACATTTGAGGAAAGACGCCAGCGATTCCTGGACTTCTGGCTCACGCGCGCGGACGGCAACAAGGAGAAGGCATCCGCGATGAGAGCCGAGTTTTACAAGAGGGTCGACTACGCGAATCTTCACCTTGGAGGAGGTCTCGGACAAGGTTGGGAATCCGACCGCGGCAGGATCTATATTTTATATGGGCCACCCGATCAGGTCGAAACTCACGACGAAGATTTCACCACTCCGCCTTACCAGATCTGGTATTATTACAACGTGAAACTTGAATTCGTTTTTCTGGACGAATTTGGGACGGGAGACTACAGGCTTGTGCAGACGAGCTCGTTAAGCTAGGGTTAACGCTACCTGGACTTCTTTTCTTCGATGGCTGAAAAGACCGGATACTTTGCCCTGACGTCATTCCTCTTGATCTTGGCGAGTTTAGGTTTGAGTATCTGCCTCTTCACGCTTGAGAGCCTGTTAATGAAGAACTTCTGTTGGAGGTGGTCATATTCGTGCTGGAACACACGCGCCCACATCCCCGACAATTCCTTTTCAACGCGCTCGAAATTCCCGTCTGTAAATCTGACCCTTATCTCCTGCGCACGCGTCACCTCATCATGAATGCCGGGAATGCTTAGGCATCCCTCCTCCGCGGTTTGTTCACCGCTGCTTTCGAGGATCTCAGGATTAATGACAACCAGAGGATGCTCCGAAGCGTAATCATCCATGACCGAAATGTCGATCACGGCCAGCGAAAGCTGGAGGCCGACCTGATTCGCCGCAAGGCCGACTCCATCCGCGTTATGCATCGTTTCGAACATGTCGCGTATTAATCCCACGAGGTTATCGTCGAACTTCGTAACTTTTTTCGCGGGCGAATCCCACACTTTCGTCCCGTACATGTGAATCGGCATAATCATGGCAATATTACTCCAGCATTTCCGGTTTAACTTTAATTACTTCAATCTGGTTCTCTTTGTACAGAGCAGCTTCTCCGGCGTAAAAGATAAGCTTGGAGAAAATTCTAAGCAAAACAAATATCTGGCCGACGACTATTTCCAGCACAACTCCATTTACGTCCAAAGCGCGGATAATGGAATCAAGATAGAACCAGCCGGCGATCACCGAGGCGCTAAAGACAACCGCGCCGCCATACACACCCATCGATGAAAGCGGATGCTTCATCACGAACGATAGACCTCGCATCACTTTACCGATAAAAGTCTCGTCATCGATCGCCACCGCCGCTCGTGCAAAATCAGACACAATGCTAACGAGAGAAAAAAATATCACGACCACGGCGTATCGCCAAAGCTCCGCATGCAATACCTGGTAGTCGGTGACGGCATTCCGCGCGGCTTCTCTGTTTGCGGCGGCCCAAACAGTATTCAGTTCGTACAAAAGGAAGAGGATCAACACTTCCGCGAGCGTTACAGCAAGAATCGGGAAAACTTTTGAAGCGCAGTGAGAAACGAATGCCGTCAGCTTAGTCTTTCCTCCCGCAGCAAACGACGATAAGAATCCACCGGCAAGAAATGCCTCGACCAACATGTAAAGAGCGAAGAGTAGTACGACCTGCGGAAAGAGCGAGCTGAAATATTTTCCGTTCGCATGCATGAATTCCACGTACCATCGATAACTGAAGCCTGAAAGGAGAGAGGTCCCCACAAGACTCTTCGACACGCTCCTCATGAAGATTACCACAAAAGGGAGAGCAAGAACCGCGGCGAAGAGAAAATTCAGCGCGTAAAAAATACCCCAAAGCCTCCAGTTCTTAAGCGATCTCCCAACTCCCAACATTAGTGCTCTAGGTGCGCCGATATTCAAACCAACGTCCCCATGTTCAAAAGCATATTCTGGAAATAATTGAATATCCTCCCCGCCCATTTCAACACCGGCAAAAAGTACGAATGAAGTCGGAGACTGTTATTCGAGTAGTCTGTGTCGAGCGGAATCTTTCCGGCGGGATCCACCACGGCATAATCAGGAGGAGCGCTGGTCTTAAATCTAAACGATTGCCACCTGCTCTCTCCATTCCACAAAGTGTCTACCGCAGTGCCGTCATCAAGCGCCAGGCGAACTTCGACCGGCATCTTAACCTCGCCGTTCCGGGCAACGACGACCGTAGTGTAATAGCTCGATGCACCCGTGCCGAGATCGGTTTCCTGAAAATAGTTGATCGACTTTACGGCAAAGTCTACAGTGCCTGTACCATCAACAAACTGATTGAAAAACCACGCGAGGTTCCTTCCTGACATCTGTTGACACTCATTCTCAAAATCCGCGGGAGTCGGGTGCCTGAATTTAAATTCGTTGAAGTAAGTCTTCAGTACAGTCGCCATCGTATCCTTCCCCAGAACGCCTTCTAGCATCCATAGGAGAAGATCAGGCTTTTCATACAACAGAGTGTTGCTCGCACTTCTGCCCGGACTTCGACGTCCGTAATCGGAAATGGCATTTGTCTTCGAGTTCCTCAAATAGCGGGAGAGCTTTTCATATGGTTCGCGGATCCACACCTTCCCAATAATCGACGCGACCGGGACCCCTAGTACCGTCGCTATAGGTTGCATGTAAACAGGGTACACGCCTCCGAGTTTGAATATTGAAGCGCGAGGGCCATACGCTTTCTCCAAGACTCTCCCCGATGAATACAAATCCAATCCTTTGTCGAGCCAGGCGTTCTCGAAACCGCTGTTCGCGACAACACCGTACCAGTACTGGTATCCAAGCTCTCGTATCGTGGCCGCTTCCAGCGAGAGGGAGTTCTTAAGCGTGTAAACTGAAGCGCCGACGGCAATTAGGGTGGGGGACTCGAATTCGCTTCTGTTCTCGGCGAACGACCTCCCACCCCGCATCGTCCGTGGGAGATCGACGACAGTCAGCACAGGGTAAGGATAAGGCCCGTACCATAAGCCGAAGTACTTCATCGCCGTGTCTACCGCCGAGAGATATCTGCGCGCCATCGAGCGGTGATCGCGCTGAAGCAGGAGTAAAACCTTTGTGTCCGGAAGACCTGGGTACTTGAACTCGCGAGTGATACTCACGAAGTCAGGAGAGGCGGTCCAGGCGAAGTCGTGGACATCGTCGGTTGAGTAGTGAAACGTGAGGGTACCGTTCGAGTTCGGCGACATTCCGACTTCCTCACCGGTCGCGCCAACCTTGTATCCGCCCGGGACGGTAATCTTCACGTCATACGCGCCGAAATCCGCGAAAGAACCGCTCAAGGCGCGGACCTGACGACAATTCCAAGCCCCATTCCGAAATACACCAATTTTAGGGAACCACTTTGAGACGAGATAGAATTTCGAACCTGGCGCCCAGCCGCGCCCTAAAATCGCCTCCGGCAATTGCTCGTTAAAATCGATCGATATTGCGATCGAGTCTCCCGGGCCGACGGGTGAGGGCAGCTGTACCATCATAACAGTACTGTCACTCGTGTCACCGTCGTCTGGATGAACGTATTGGATCTGATCTGTCAGATCGGTGTTTGTCCGAAGGTCGGCGATGCCAATTATGTTTATCCATCCGCAGGCAGAAGCTGAAATGGTGCGTCCTCTTCCTGTCATATACGCGGTATTATCGCTCTTAAACGCGTTCGGATCTAGATGAAAAAACAGGCTTGCGGCGTTATGGCTCGTGGTGTTATGCCACACGAGGACCTCGCGTCCGTCAATCGAATTTGCGCGGGGATTAAGTTGAACGTCGATAGAATAGTTAGCGATCCGTTTGCCCGAAAGTCTTGCTACGGCAACGCAAGAGAAAAACAGAAGGAACGAGAAGACGACTGATGTGTGGAGAAGAAAGCGGCGGCGGTAGCTCCATCGCGACCCAATGAATTTACCTCCCAAAGGAGATCTCATTTCCTCAATATGCTGTCGATTTGTCCCTTGATAGTAAGGTATCCGCTGAAATCGGCATTCTCCTGGAGCATAATAGTCTGCGGATAGTCTGAGGGCACTTGATTCCCGCCGGCAATTTTGTACGGCGTCAACCCGCTCGTGACTCCGAGGGCTTGAACGGACCTTTTCCCGTACAGGTTGACGAGCGATGCGTGGATATCATCGCACAACGTATTGTAAGCAGCGTTTATCTGCGGATATCTTCCTGTCACGAGGTTTGCCGCGATAAATCCTGCATAGAGTTCCCTGGAACCTTCTTTCTTTATTCCATCGGCAAAAAAGTCCTGAGCTTTAGCATAATCGCCGGCCACGTAAGCCTTCATACCCTCTTCCTGAAACTGCCGCGGATTTTTCGAGCACGACACAAGAAGAAGCGGTAGCGCTACTGTCAGCAAGAGGAAGAGATTCTTCGTCATTCCTCTGTGCTTCTTAATTCCAATTGAGAATTCAAAATTCATAATTCAAAATTCTGATTTAAATTCCGTAAGACTTCCACTTCGAATCGACGAGCTTCTTTATCTCGTCCGTCATTGAAATTTTGTCGGGCCACGGCCTGGTGAAACCTTCGTCGGGCCATTTTCGCGTCCCGTCGATTCCCATCTTGCTTCCGAAGCTGAAGTGCTGCGCCGAATGATCGAGGACATCGGCAGGCCCTTTTGTGAAGACGACGTCTCTCTGCGGATCGATATTATTCAGCGCGTACCACCACGCTTCCTGTGTGTTTTGAACGTTGACATCCTTGTCCACGACCACTATGACTTTCGCGAACATCATCTGACCCATTCCCCAGAGTCCGTTCATGACTTTAAATGCGTGACCGGGATACCGTTTGTCGATCGATACGAAGACGAGATTGTGAAATATACCTTCGAATGGCATATGGTAGTCGACGATTTCAGGAATGACAAGCTTGGCGAGCGGGAGGAAGATCCTTTCGGTGGCCAATCCCATAAAATCGTCTTCCATTATCGGCTGACCTACCACTGTCGAGACAAAGACCGGCTTCTTGCGCGTCGTGATCGCGGTAACATGGAACGCCGGATAATAGTCGGCGAGAGAATAGAAACCGGTATGATCGCCGAAGGGCCCTTCGAGACGAAGCTCCTCCTCCGTGTCGACATAACCTTCCAGAACAATTTCGGATTCCGCCGGCACTTCGAGGTCGACATTCTTGCACTTCACAAGCTCGACTGGGTCCTTCCTGAGAAAACCCGCAAAGAGATATTCCTCGATACTCTCAGGAAGCGGCGCGCTCGTGCTGTACATAGTAGCGGGATCCGAGCCCACTACCACAGCGACTTCGAGCCGCTTCATACCTTTCTCCTTCGCCTTCCTGAAATGGGCCGCGCCGCCTTTGTGCCTCTGCCAGTGCATTGCCGTCGTGTTCTTGTCGAGGACCTGCAGGCGGTAGAGTCCCATGTTGCGGATACCGGTCTCCGGATCCTTCGTAACCACCTGTCCGAAAAGGATATACTGCCCTCCGTCCTGCGGCCACGAGGTGGTTATGGGAAGCTGGTAAAGATCGACGTCCTTATCATCGATAACGACTTCCTGGCACGCTCCCTTCTTCACGATCTTCGGTGGGAACTTCGCCATCTCCATCAGCTTCGGCATCATTGCCATCTTCCCGAGAAGCGACTCCGGTACTTTCAGATTCAGCATATCGGAGAGCCTGTCTCCGATCTCGTCGAGATCCTCGACGCCGAGCGCCCATGCCATCCTCTGCTTCGTACCGAAAATATTTATTGCGAGCGGAATCTTGCTCCCCTTCACGCTCGTGAAGAGGAGAGCCGGACCACCCGACTTGACCACTCGGTCGACTATCTCGGTAATCTCGAGCTTGGGATCGACTTCAGTGTCGATCACTTTCAGCTCGTGTTTCTTCTTCAGTAGTTGAATGAACTCGTTGAGATTATTAATTGCCATTTGAAATGTCCGTTGTGTTAATCTTCGTAGCCCCCGCATAGCGGCGCTTATAGTAGCGGCTGTCGAGCGACGATATCGTCACGCCTTCCGACACACTTGCGTTCGCGAACAGATCGTCGCCGATGTATATGCCAACGTGACTAATTCTCCGTCCGACCGTGATGAAGAAGACAAGGTCGCCCGGCTTAAGATCATCCTTCGGGATCCTCTCGCCGAGCTCCGACTGCGCAAGCGCGTTATGAGGGAGCTGGATTCCGTACACGGAGTTGAAAACCTCCATCGTGAAACCGGAGCAATCGATGCCCGAGTGTGTGGTGCCGCCGATTTGATATGGAGTACCCATATACGACATGATCGCGCTCATCAGCCGGCTTGTGGCCGCATTTGGCGATTGCCTTTCCATCCGCCCGATCTCTTCCCGCAGCGCGTTAGGACTTAAGGTCCGATCATCCTCAGCCTTCAGCTCTTTTGCTTCCACCTTCAGCTGTTCAGGGGTCTCGTCAAAAGTGAATCGGGGCTTGCTGCTCGATGTCCCGTTGTTTCCGAAAGTGAACCGAGGCGACGATCCTGAACATCCCATGATGAAAAGGCACGCGGCGGCGCTGACGGAAACAAAGAGTCTGTAAGTCTTTTTCATTTAAGAAGTTGCTTTGACAATATAAAAACGGCGGGATTGGAGTACAAGCAAAGGGCCATCGCCAACATGACGGGGGTAACGCGAATAGATAAGCTACGCGCGTGCTGTACAATCTTGACATTCACTTTTGGCTGCTTTAAGTTCTTTGAAATCTGAGGACCGACGGCGACGCTCTGTTCGGTCCAACGGAATAATAGAATCAGGATTACTCCGGCTCAAGGAGGGGACAGAACGATATTGAGCCGGAATATTCGGTCCGCTCAGAAGAACGGGCTAAATCGGGCCGAAGAGTGATGCAGAAGCAAAAAGAGGTATCGAGATGGAAATGTTTTCGCGTAGCAGAAGAGGCGAATTACTTTTTTCTTGGGGGGAGGCCAATCGGGAGTTTTTCCACTCTTTGCCGGGCAGCGCCCGTCCAAGTTCCGCCTTTACTTTCTTTCAGTAGCATCGCGATTCCCGGTTTCTTCTACCCACTCGTGGGCCGCAACGACAGAAGATTTGTGTCTTTGGGAAATTCAAATATGAAATACCAGGAGCTTTTGTTAGCTGTGTTGCTCTGTGCGAGTTTTTTCATTTCCTGTAACAAGAACAGCAGTCTGGTCGGTCCAGGGAATCCTCCTGTATGGACGCAGTAACAATTACAAAGCTTGGAGGTCCGAGACGTTTGTGCGACGGGCAACGTCATTATTGCAGGTGCCTACCGAGACTACACATCAAACGCATACTTCTTTCGCTCAACAGACAACGGGGTAACATGGGCGATGACAGATTCCTTCGGCGTAGATAATACTTCCCCTGGAGTGAATTTTGTTATTTATCCGTCTTTCACATTTCTTGTTGACGGCGCTGATATTTTTGCCAGTGTCGGGGGTGGAGTGAACAGGGGGGATATATATCGTTCAACCGATGATGGGATAACATGGAGCGATAAGGGAATAAGCTGGCCTGAAAGTGGCACCGACCAGGCTGAAAACATCAGCGCCTTCTGCGCCGCGGGTCAGGATATCTTCGCTGCGACCTTTCACGGAGTTTTTCTTTCCACAGACCAAGGCAGGTATTGGAATCCGGCAAATAGCGGGTTCCCGACAACTTATACTGGCTTTCCGCCTGTCGCTGGACACCTCTTAGCCACTGGCAACAGAGTCTTTGCAGGAACGGCAGACGGGATTTTCGAGTCTTCGGATGCTGGTGCAACCTGGAACTCGATAAGCCAGCGATTAAATGG
Organism: Bacteroidota bacterium; assembly: GCA_021794075.1. Lineage (GTDB taxonomy): Bacteria > Bacteroidota > Ignavibacteria > Kryptoniales > JAKASW01 > JAKASW01. Next base: position 14,838 of record JAJYRM010000040.1, read on the forward strand.
CTCTCTCGCTGCAATCGGAACTGATATCTTTGTCGGCGTCTTTCAGTTTCCAGCGGATACCAATGGTGGAGTATTTGTTTCCAAGGACAACGGCGCAAGTTGGAATCCTGTTAACAACGGACTGACTGAACACACAATAAATACTCTCATAACCGATGGAACGAATCTTTACGCTGGCACCAACTCTGGTGCATTCTTCTCAACGAATCAAGGCGCAAACTGGTCATTCATTTCTACAGGTTCACACACGGACTCAATGGTCGTTCTATGTCTTGCGGTAGGTAATTCAAGACTTGTGGAAGGAACGTTAAATGGCGTATCGCTTTACCCGCTTTCACAACTGTCAGGCACCGGAAGGAAGGCAACCCAAGTCCGTCGGAAGCAGAAAGGAGGATGACATGCTAATGTTCATATAACCATGGGGGACGTTCCAGCGCCCCCATAGCAGATAAGGCAAATGATAGTTCATTTCCTTATACAAATGAGTTTAGGTGAAAAATTGAAAACACATAAAATGTACACACAAGCTTTGTTGTCTCTGTTCTTGTGCTCAAGCATGTTCGCCTCCTGCAACAATACCAGTAATCTGGTTGGCCCTAGCACGGGTCCGGCATGGACTCAGCAGCTGCAGGGATCCGAGATTCCCTGTAGCTGTACCATTGGCAGTGTAGTCATCGTGGGCATCTCTGACGCTCCTTTATCGCGTGTTTATGTTGTACGGTCAACCGATGATGGTTCGGTGTGGCATGAGGTGGCCGAAATGCCCGTTGATAACCACTCTCCCGGTATCCACCTTTACCTGGATCCATCTGTGACATTCTTAACGGACGGCACGAGGGTACTCTTGGGGATTGGAGGCTGCAATAGGGGTGGTATATATATTTCGGATGATAACGGAGTAAACTGGAGTGATAATGGAATACATTGGCCAGAGAGCGATTTCACTGCCGGGGCAGAAGACATAAACAGCTTTGCACTACCGGGGGATATCATTTTTGCGGGAACGAACCATGGGGTATTTAGGTCGACAGACAACGGCGCAAACTGGAACGCGTTGAACTTCGGACTCTCGTATGGGAGTGTTGACGGTATTTATGGCCATGCACCTCAAGTAATGATGCTTGCAACGATGGGAAACGGTATATTTGCAGGTACCACGGGAGGCGGGGTCTTTCATTCTATTGATGATGGCGATAGTTGGATTCCGGTTAACAATGGCTTGGCGAGCCAGTCAATCTATGGTTTAGCCGGAATAGGGAACTATATCTTCGCCGGCGCATTCCAATGGTCACGCAATTCTATTGGGGGTGTGTTTCTTTCAACTAATTATGGAGCAAGCTGGACGAGCGTCGACTCCGGCCTTACGCAGCGGACGGTTAACGTGCTGGCTAGTCAAGGAAGGGACCTTTTTGCTGGCACAAATGACGGTGTTTCCGTTTCTACAAACTAAGGCACAAGTTGGGAGGACGTCTCTGCAGGGTCACCTCTAGACTCGCTCGTCGTCATCTCCCTGGCAGCAAATGCTTCATATCTTTTTGCCGGAACCAACGGAAGTGGAATCTGGCGTTACCCGCTCTGGGAGCTACCATCCGCGGGCAACGCAAGCGCAACCCAGAAATCATTCAAATGAAAAGGAGGCTAAAATGCTGAAGTTCATTTGACTATGGGAGACGTTCCAGCGCCCCCCACAGCAAGTAAGACAAATATAATCGACTGCATCTTGTCACGAAAACAAACTCAGGTGAAAAAGTGAATTACGGTTCGAAAGATAAATCAAGGTTGCTGGCATTAATCTTGTGTGTAAGTTTGTTTGCAGGCTGCAACGGGAACAGCACGATTGGCCCGAGCAACTCCCTATGGACACGCTGCAGTGGCTTGCCAGACTTACCTGTCACTGGTTTCGCATCAGCGGGAAATGTCATTGTTGCAGGGAGTTATGATGCTCTTCTTTCGCAAGCTTACATCTACATTTCCTTCGACAACGGTTCGAGCTGGTCGCTTGACACTACCTTTCAAACCGACAATCATGGATCAGGCACATCTTCTTATCTTGGCACGCCGGTCACTTTTCTTTCTGATGGCTTATATCTTTTCGCGGGGGTCGTGGGAGGAGACAGCGGCAACGTGTATGTTTCTATGAACGACGGTCTGACCTGGGTCGAAAGGGATCCGAGCTTCGTTGAGAATATTTACTGCCTCGCTGCGATGGGGAAAACCATTTGGGCCGGCACTGGTCACGGTGTGTTTGTCTCCACGGACCATGGTGTAAGTTGGACTTCTTTCAACAAGGGTATGCCACCCCCCCCTAGCAATCAGCGGTCTGGTTGCCACAGGAACATATATTTTCGCTGCCACGGAAGGGTTTGGGATATACCGTTCTGCAAATGGCGGTACAACTTGGGCCAAGGTCAATACAACAAAATTAGATTTCTACAGCCTTGTAACGATTAGGTCGGATATCTTTGCTGGGTATCCTGGGGGCTACTCCAACGGCGGTGTCCTCGTTTCCACGGATAACGGGATAACTTGGACCTCTGCAGATGTGGGACTGACAGATTCTTCTGTAAATGCTCTTTGTGTGGAGGGCTCGACCCTTTTCGCAGGCACAAATGCAGGTGTGTTCCTATCGAGAAATAGCGGAGGATATTGGTCGGATATTTCAACGGGAACTTCGGTTGATTCAGTAGCCACAATCGCTCTTTTTTCTAATGCATCATTTTTACTCGCCGGCACAAACGGTAACGGTGCGTGGAGGTACCCCGTTTTCCTAAAATGAGCTTGTAAACAACACACGCTTTAACTTAAAACCCTTAGGAGGAAGAACCTATGAAAAAGATGGCACTAAGACATTGGCTTTCGATAGTCACATTCTTGTTGCTCCAAATTGGCACTGCCATGAGCGCCAAAGGACAACAATTAATCCACGGCACCGTCCCAGGTGATATCGCAAGGCTCGGACTAAGACCAATAGCTCGTTTGGACAGCGCGAGGGAGTTGAACTTCGCTATTTGCCTTCCCTTGCGAGACAAGGCCGGACTTACCGACCTTCTACGGCAGTTATATAATCCGGCAAGTCCTAACTACCACCGTTGGCTCACTGTCCAACAGTTTACGTCAGAATTCGGCCCGGCCCGACAAGATTATCAACGGGTAATTGACTTTGCAAGGACAAACGGCTTGGCTGTCATGAGTACTTCTCCAAACCGTATGATTGTCGATGTGCGCGGGACGGTAGCAAGCATTGAAAGGACATTGCACATAAAAATGTATCTTTACAAACATCCTGGGGAGACACGCACTTTCTACGCTCCGGGCAGCGATCCGTCCTTGACTTTAAGCGTTCCAATTTCGAGAATTAGCGGCTTGGACAATTTCTCTCGTCCACATCCTCTTTCTAATCCGACTCGAATTGTCAACGCCGCAACACCGGCACCTAATGCTGGATCAGGACCGAATGGCATGTACTGGGGAACTGACTTCAGAGCAGCCTAAGTACCTGGCGTTTCACTTAATGGATCAGGTGAGAAATTGGGACTACTTCAATTTGACGGGTTCAACCAGAATGACATCACGTACTACGAGAACTACAATTCACCGTCTCTCCCGAACGTCCCTTTAGATACCGTGCTCCTGGACAACTTTGACGGAAATCCGATCGGGAATACCGATTTCGATACTGAGGTTTGTCTTGACATCGAAATGGCAATATCGATGGCACCGGGATTGTCGGACATCGTCGTTTACGAAGCAGGCCCGTATGGCAACTATGACGATATCATCACCCGCATGGCAACTGACAACACATGCAAACAACTGAGTTCCTCATGGTCCGTGAATGGCGATTCGAAGGATAGTTATGCTGACCAGGTTTTCCAAGAAATGGCTGCTCAGGGTCAGTCATTTTTCCAGGCATCGGGAGATGACGATGCGATAATTGATTCCACTTGGATAAGCGGTGGCGACACAGTGTACTCCTATTTCGGTTTTCCCTGCGATGATCCGAACATCACCCAGTTGGGCGGGACTACGCTGACCACAAGTGGCGCTGGCGGCTCGTATGTTTCGGAAACCGTTTGGAATACCGACACGTACTACCCGTCACATCATGCATTCCTGGGAAGCTCTGGGGGTGTGAGCACATTATATTCCATCCCCACTTGGCAGCAAAACGCCAACCCATCCAATAGTCAGATGTCGTCGAGCGAGAGGTATGTTCCTGATGTGGCTCTCACTGCCGATAATGTTTATGTTCGGGCTGATAATGCTGATTGGACAGATCAGGGTACAAGCTGTGCTGCACCCCTTTGGGCCGGATTCACCGCATTGGCCAACGAACAGTCCGCTCACAATGGTCAGAACCCAATCGGTTTTCTCAATCCCTTGATTTACGCGATCGGTCAATCCGAGTTGTATTCCTCAGACTTCCACGACACACCTGCCGGGAGCAACAACGCATGGCCCGGAAGTTCTGGCCAGTATGCTGCAACATCCGGTTTTGATCTTGCTACTGGTTGGGGTACTCCAGATGGGCAGCATCTCATCAACGATCTTGCCTCCACCATTTGGAGCGGCGATACGGCTTTTTCTTCCAACTTCACTGTGAGTAGCGGACAGACGGTCGCGATTATGCCTGGCGCAAACATTACGTTTTCAAATGGTGCCGGCATAATCGTGCACGGAACCCTGAATGTCTACGGAACATCCTCCCAGCCAGTCACGATGACATCTTCATCGGGCACATGGGCAGGAATTACTTTCGCTGGCTCCAGCACAGGTAACCTTCAGGACTGCACAATCTCCTCTGCCAGTTCGCCGGTCATAATCGATACCGCCAATGTCACAATAAACGGCTGAACGATTAACAACTCATCGTTCCAATCGAATATTTACGGCGGAACAGCAATTGACGTTCTGGACTCGGATCCGAACATCACGAACACAGCTATCGATGGCCAGTCCAACTCCTTCAATGGTATCACCTTTACCAGCGGAAGCATCGGGACGGTCAGCGGGTGTACCATGGAGAACCTTGGTGCCGGGACCGGGGTCGTTATAGAGGGGGGATCGAGCCCGTCAATACTGTCGAGCAGAATGACTGGAAACGGCTACTACGGCATTATCGTTCAAAATAATGGCACGGGCAACCCGGTGGTCGAATCCGACTACATCAACTCCAACGGCGGAGGTACAAATTACGCCGCGATAATATTCGACAACGCGAGCGGCCACGTTGACTTCGATACCCTGAGCAACAATTATGACGGAATTCATTGCTACGACTATGGCTCGCCGTATACATCCGGCCCGGCAGGCGGCCAGAATATCGTCATAGACAACAGCTACGGGATCTATGCGGACACGTACAGTTCTCCCGTCTTCGGCCATGCAGTCGGAAATCCACCGGTCACATACGACGGCACTTGTAACCAGTTCTATAACAATTCCTCGGACAATCTGTATGCTGTAAATAACAGTTCCGTAATGGCAGAATATGACTGGTGGGGAAGCTATCCTCCGGGCGGCGGGTTCTATGCCGACGGAACTTCTTCATTGGATTATACAAATGCGCTCACTTCTCCAGGCGCCTGCCCAAGCAGCGGGTCAGCAACGGTTGCTACGAACAGCACGACAAACACGGCTGCTACCCCCATTCAACAGGCTTATGGGACGAAGCAGCCGGCCAATGGAAGCAGGCAGCGACCGAGTACGTTCGCGTCCTTAGAGATACTCTTTCGCTTGCAGAGAAGCGGTACGCACTCGAACGGCTCTATCATGTATTGCAGGTATCGAAGGACACGACCATTATCGGCACGTTCAAGGCTCTGGGCGACTCGACGGGACCGCTTACATCAATGGCTCAGGAAATCCTTGCAGGCGCGTACGTTGCCGCCGGAAGGCTGTCTGATGCCGAGACGACGGCAAACAGCCTGATCGCTCAACATCCGGGTACAGGTACCGCGGAAAGAGCACTCATCCTTCTTGCGTCCCTGTACCAGTATAATCCTTCTTACAACCAGGTGTCGTCCTCCGCCCTTGCGGAGCTCGAAAAGAAGTGGCCTTCAGCTCTCGACCCCGGTTTGATATCCGCGCTTAATACAGGGATGGGTAGTGCATCTCCCACTTCACCGACGTCCCAGAACAGACCGGTGGCGGTAACGAATGACAGCATCGACTCGGCACCGTTGAAGTTCGAGCTGGGAAATTACCCCAACCCGTTCAATCCGACAACGGTCATAAAATATGAGGTACCGAAGGAGACTCACGTTACGATAACCGTTTACGACGTCCTGGGCCGCAAGGTTGAAACTCTCGTCGATGGCATCGAGACGGCCGGAATCCACGAAGTTACGTTCGACGGATCACGTCTTGCCAGCGGAGTGTACTTCTACAGACCTACGACACCAACTTACTCGAAGGTAATGAAGATGTTGACGCTAAAATGACAGGGGCATTTCGGCAGCCCCGATTCGAAAGAATCCATCGAATCGCGATCCCGCTTGCGGGAAAACCCCGCAAAGGAAGGGGGCTGGAGCTTAAGTGACTCAGACACTTGATTCGAGTAATACAGCCGCCGCCACTTCGGCGGCGGCCTTGCTTTACTATTTGCTCAGGGCAAATTCACTATCTGAAGTCGGTCGACAACTCATATCGCAATACCCTATCGTGACCCGTATCGCTGATGTAGACGATCTTATTGAAATAAGTCACGCCGGATGGATTCAGGAGCGCGTTCCCGGATTTCACCGGCCCGAACGATTCGTGGAGCAGCTTGCCGGTCATGTCGAATTTCATCAGGCTGTCGAGCCCGCTGTCGACAACGTAGATATTGCTCCTGTCGTCAACCATCACCGCCTGTGGGGATACAAAAATATTCGAAAGCATATCGGGCAGGATTCCGCTGGAATACTTCGTCTGGTCGAGACTCAGCCGCGAACTCCACGTCGGCGCCGCGAGCTCACTCCCCGGATTGAAGGTGAACCACTTCACTTTGAACGCGTTTGCCGGGTCGACCTGAGTCACGATGAAGTCGGTGCCGAATTGCTTCGTGTTGAATGTCGTAATGCCGCTGAGGTTGTTGATTGCCGCGAAACCGGATCCGGTCGGGAGAAGGCTCGGGACAAGGTCGATATAATCGCTCGAGTATTGCAGGTCATTCTTGCTGAAATGAAGGACCATGTTGTCCGGGTCGATGGGGCTGGAGTTGTTGTTGCCGTGACGCGTGACGTAATAGCTGTTGTCCGGAAGCACCGCCACTCCCGTGTATTCTCTTCCGGAGACAAGTCCGCCGTTGCCGTCTCTGACTATCTGGTTCTGAACGTTCTCGTGATGGACGATTTCTACAGGAGCCGCCGATATGTCATGGTTATAATCGTAGAGCCTTATCTTAGCAATTGCGGCTACCGTCACCGGCCTCGAAGCCACGATCGTGTCATATTCACATGCGATTATGAGGTTGAACCTTCTGTCCTCGGTTATCGCGACAGGATCCTTCACATATTGGGAATGACCGACGTTGGCTCCGGAAAGCTCGACCATTTGCACACGATTGCTGTCCGGCTCGGTGACATACAGGATATAGTCGTAACCGACCTTAATTCCCTTCGGCGAGGAGAAGCCTGTCCAGACCGGCTGCATCTGGATGTAGCTGGTATCGCCGACTACCTGACCGCCGGAAGCCTTCGGAAGGGTTGCCGGGTCGACTATCTTAGATTTTTCGTTGCAGCCCGAAATTACGAGCGCCGCCAGGAATATGATCATCGTGTTTTTCATTTCAGAAACTCATCTCTATTGAGAATCTGTGAACATCGCCGAGACGCTGGTAGGGCGTGAAAGCATAGTCGAACTCGACCAGCGCGAACTTCATGTCAGCCCGGACGCCCGCGCCGGCAGAGTAACTCTGCTCCGTAACGTTCACTTTATACCCTCCCCTTAGAAAGACTGTTGAGTTGTACGAATACTCTGCTCCGAAAGCGAGATTTTCTGAGTTGTCCGCGGGGTGATTTAGCTGCGCGGTAGCGGTGACAATGTTTTGCTTATCCTGGTACGGCTCGAACGCGAACCCTATCCGGAATATCGTCGGCGGCGAAAAGCCCTGGAAACCGGACACGGTGCTCCCGTCGACGAGCTGAACGGAGCCGCTCGGAGACATCTGTCCGCCGAAGTTGCTGACGGACACAGCGAACCTGGTGGAACCTATACCGGTCCAGTAATATGTCCCGAGATCGACGAGCACACCATGCATTGAAAGGTCGGCGAGCGTCTCATCTATGTATTTCACCGTTACGCCGAAGCTGAACCGGTCTGTCATTTTCCGGGCATACGTCGCACCAAACGCAAGGTCTCCGTATTTGAAATACGCTCCCGTGCCGTACGGCTGATATTCGGTGGTAACCGGCATGTCGTCGGTCTGAAGCGAGATTACCGACACGCCGATGGTATTCTGTCCATCGAGGTGGTAAACGCCGCCGATGAAATCGTGCTGTAGCCCTATGAACCATGTCGAATGCGAGACGGCAACCTGATTTTTGTCGAACTCCGCTATTCCGGCCGGATTGTAGAACAATGCGTAAGCGTCGTTGGCAATCGCCGCGTAGCTCTCGGCCATCGCGTTCGCTCTCGCCCCGACGCCAATCTTCAAAAATTCCGCCGTCGTTATGCCGACACGTTGGGCTCCAAGGTTCGGAAACAACTGAGCCCTGGCCAACCCCGATGTTAACAGAATTGTCAGAATAGTTAAGAGATTCTTTTTCATTCAGATCTTCTCAAAGTTCAAACACCGAAACGCTCCAAAAACAGAAACTCTCCCCGACCTCATTCCAGGTCCCTGCCTCAAGCTTCTTACATCATGCATCCCGCATCTTTTCAAAGCTTCACCGACAATCCGATCTTGATATTCCGGGGCGTAAGATATCTCGACTGGTCGAGTGGATACGGATCTATCGGCGCGTTGAGTTCAGGGTATAAAGGATTGTTCCAGCTCGGAGGCGTAATATCACCCAGTTGGTACGCACGGCCTGTCACAGGATTAATGATATCGGAATTCATATTGTTGAGGAGATTCTCCACCTCGACCATGAACGTCATGTCCATTCCGGCGAGGGTGAAATACTTCTCGAAATTGAAATCGACCCAGAACCAATTGGAGCCTATGGCGCTATACTGATTGTTAGTCTCTGGGGCGTATAATGGCTCGCCGTTCGACGCAGACGTTCCCGTGAAATAGTAAGGCGTATATCTCTTTCCAGACTCGAAGAAGAGTCTGAAGTACGCGTCGAAGTCGTCGAGAACTCCCTTCCCAAGACCGAATATGCCGTTTTGTTTCTGGTTGTACAGCGACACATTTGCAGACAACTGTAGCGGTCTATCCCATGAAAGGAAGCTCTCGTTCATCATCTCCTGGATGAGTCCCTGAACAGCGAGCACTCCCTGGTCCTCCGAACTCGATTTACCAGTCGCAACCGAATAAGATCCGCTCACCACTCCGTTGAACCAGTTTCCGATTCTCTTCCTGTACTCGACTTCGATTCCCCTTGTCCTGGCGTAATCTGAATTGACGTACGTAATGAAGTTCTGACCGATCAATCCGGCTGAATAGATCTGCGCCTGCTTCGTCTGGACATAATCGAAGATATCTTTGTAGTAGGCGGTGACCGTGAGGACATCATCGTTGGTGAACTGGTTGCGCAGACCCAGCTCATAGCTGACCGTTGTCTCGGGATTCAAATTGGGATTGCCGAAGGCCTGGTAAGTCGACATCGCGGTACTCGGCGCGAGCTTCGCGTAGACAAATTGAGGTCTCGGCCACTTTGAAAACTGCCCGTAGTTAAGAAACAGTGTCTGGTTGTCCGAAATCGGGTGTGAAATTCCGAGGCGCGGACTGATCCTTCCCTTCCATCTTCTGCCGAAGAAGTTGTAAGTGTCCTGGTAATACTTGTCGCGTATCGCCTGCGGTATCGTGATCACCTGCGGGTTCTTTACGGCGTCGTCGACATATTTTCCAGGGAACCAGTAGTCGAAGCGCAAGCCGAAATTGAGTATCATTCCGTTCGTCGTTATCGTTTCCTGAGAATAAGCGGAGCCGGTTGCAGGAAAGACTTTATAGATATCGTTGTTCAGCCCCATCACGCCGACCCACGGCTCGTAGATGTCAATGAGCTGCATCTCTTGGAAATTCATATCGAAGCCGGCTTTGAATTTGTTCTTTTCGGTGAAAAAGGAAGTGATGTCAAACTTGACTTCGCTGTTTATGAAATAGTGGTCGTGCCAAGTGTATGCGTTTCCGAAATCATAGAAACCATCGCCGGGAATGATGCCGAGCGTATCGCTCCCCGTGTTGTAATACGTCGGCGGAAGCGTGACGACATCGATCGGCTGTTGATACTGATTCCAGTACAGCCCATTTGCGTCTGCCCGGAGCTGAGTAAAGAAGTGCGCGAACTTAAGGTCATAGTAAGTCTTGGTGCTGAGAGTCTGCGTGATGTCGACGGCGTTCATTATGGTGTTGTGAGTGTAGACATCGGCGCTCCCAAGTATGTTTTGAAATTGATACTGGTAGCCAGGACTCGGCTCAACGTACTCGAGGTTCGTCTGGAGCGATTGAGTGTTCTGATTTATGCTGACGCTCTGATTATACGAATAACTGATCTTGAAGGTTTGGGTCGGCTTATAGGTTACCTTTCCGAGCCCGTACCAATTATTCGCGAGCCGCGGCGCAAACCTCGTTCCATAAAATATCGACGAGTTCAGACCGGAGGGCGGATTGATCCTGAAGGTCACTATCTGCCCGTTCTGGTACCTCTGAGCCCAGAGAACCTGTCCGTCCGTGAAGGCCGCAGCGAAACTTCCGAAGACCGATACCTCGCCAGGTACATCAACCCCCAGCGCCGGGAGGAGGTACTTCGTGATCGGCTCAGGCCCACCGATGGTTGCCTGGTAATCGTCAGAATTGAAATTTGAAGGGGAGTTCTTGTTCAGTCCCCAGTGATCTGTTTTGTACTGAACGAAGAGATCGTATTTCTCGCCTCCCTCTCTCGTCTTCACATTAACGATGCCGCTTGTCGCCTGACCGTACTCGGCATTGAAGCCGCCCGTTATGATCTCCATCTGGCTAAGCGAATTCGCGCTTAGCTGCAGACCGAACCCAGTGCCGGCGAGCGGATCCTGGATCGAGATTCCGTCGAGCAGATAAGCGTTTTCGTACGAACGGCCGCCGCGGATATGTATCTCGTTGTCGGAGGCGACCACGCCGACCTGCTGTGACACAACCTCTTTGACGTTTTCTACCGCCGAGATTCTTATTTCTTCGGAAGAAATAGTTTTGGTACTCTGGGTCTCCGCAACATCCATCATCGGCTTTTGCCCGACAACCACCACTTCCTGTCCAAGTGAAAGAGCTGTCTCTTCAAGCCTAACATTAATGGTGGTGGCGCTCCCCTCACTCACCTTCACGTCAGTGTGCTCGACTTCTTTATAGCCGATCAGGCGGAATGTGAGAGTGTAAGTGCCTGGCGACATGTTCTTAATCTGATAATTCCCGTCAATGTCCGTTGTCGCGCCGTAGTAAGTGCCCTTTATGAGGACGTTTACTCCTACAAGTCCTTCTTTGGTGGCGGAGTCCGTCACCTTCCCGTTGATGACTCCCTTCTGTTGCGCGAGCGCGGCCATGTCAAGAACCGGTATCATGGGAACTGACAATATCAACGTGACAATTAAAAGGAACGCGAACGACATACCGGCTTTCGGACCCATGTTTCCGATTCCGAACATTCGTGGTAAGAGAGGATCTTGATGAATTAGACTTCTCATTAGAACGCTCCGAAATCCTTAAAGATGCGGTAGATCAACTGACCCGCCCTCGTGTTGGGAGCCGTCGTCGAGTTCCCGTTGAACCTGTAGAGCGGTACGCCGAGTATGAAGGCGGATTTGTCACCGCTCATAACGCCTATCACCGATTGAACGCTATCGACTCCGAAGGGTTGAACTTTATAGACTGCCGCAGCTCCGGTTGATGGATAGAAGCCCCGTAGATATTGTACGGCGTGTCCACCGTCGCTCTTGTTCGAAAGGTAACTATCGCGAACTAGAATCGGGTATGCCGTCGAATCGAACGGTGGCACAGGTTGAAGCATAACGTCCGGCTGAACGAATCCCTTTGAAGTAATCGAACTTGTAAGTGTAGGTCCAGCAAGAAAAGTGCCGGTGAGGCTGTCGATCGCGCCGCTAAAGTCTCGCACCGCCTGGTTGATATCCGTGACAGAAACGTATGTCGACGGCAAGGAGAATGTCATGAATATTTTTCCGCCGTTGTTCCTGAAGCTTCCGACCGCAAGTTGTGCCATGTCGAAGTCCCCGTCGTCATCGGCATACCAGTAGACGTATTTGAATAGCTTGAGTGTCTCCTGGAAAGTCGGGATGATATACGGCTGCACGAGTGTTCCGCGTTGCGGGTAATGTGATCCGCTCTTTATGTCCCACAGGTCATACTTTCCGTGGAATACGCCGCCGGCGAGAGTATCGAAGATGTCGGTGTAGAACGACGTCGTGTTATCCCTCGTCCCATAATCATCTACAATTAATAAATCGCCCTTCGGCTTCTTCACGAACCAGCCGTGGGTAGTGTCGGGCATACGCGCCGTAGGTCCGATCGCGCCGGCAACGTCCTCTGCCCTTATGTAAAGTATATTGTCGCGATTGAGCCTAAGATTAGGAAGAGTCGAAGTGTAAGGGGATTTTGAGAGGGCCGGATAAATATTCGGATAGATGTCACAGCTTACAGACGATGTGTCGTTGGTCGCTTCGGAAAGCCTCGCTTCAATTGTAATGAAACTATAGCGCGCGGGAAGTTTCACCCAGTCCTTCGGTGATGACGTGTCGTTGAGGGCGATATAGTAACTCGTTATCGTACTGTTTCCGTCGATGTCGTTTCCCTGCCAGCCGAACGAGGCGACTGTGAACGTTGTTTCCGGAATGTCGCTCCTTGTCGAGAATTCGCCGCTGTTCATGAAGAAGCTGACGGTCGGCGGAGTGTTGGCAATCGGGAACTTTACCGAAGGCGGATCCGGATCGACCGCATCGCCGAGTTCCGTGAACGCCTCCCCCTTGTCCCATCGGCCATTCCCGTTCTTGTCTACAAAGGCGACGGTATCACCCTCGTTCAGCTTTCCCTTAAACCCGTTGTCGATCGCAGCAACTGAGAAGACGTAATTCGTGTCTTTTGAAAAGAGCGAGAGCGCGAAGACGCTGTCGTTAGTGGTTGTATAAGTCCAAGTCTTCCTGTCGAACGTGATGATATACCCGGTCACCAGCCCGTCACCGTCCGTGGCCCACCATTTCACCTCGAGCCTGCTCGACTGCGGATTAAATTCACTAGCCTGCGTGGAATCGCGGTAAGGAAATGCCGCGACGTATGTCTTCGGCGGAAGATTGCCGTATCTGGTAGACGAGAAATGCTTCGTGCAACCGGAGAGGAGGAGAAGGAGAAGCATGCCCGGCAGCAATACTCTATAAGGAATGCGAACCTGAGAAGATCCCGAGTTCTGAGAGTTCGCGGAATGGTCCTGAAAAATCGCCATAGCTATCTACTTACCCTCCGACCCCCTCTCTGCGCTCAGAGAGGGGTAGGAATGAAATTTTAAACTCATTTCAATCTTTAATGCCACGGCTTTCATATCGAGGAGCTCTTCATTCTTGATTCGAACGACGGTAAATCCGAGAAGCCGCAAAATTTTATCCCGTTCACTGTCTCGCTCCTGTTGAAACTCATGGACCTTTCCGTCCAGCTCGAGTACAAGCTTCATCCGGGCACAATAGAAATGAGCGATGAAGAACAATCTGTTGCCGGTGGCCTCGTACTCGATCGGATGCTGTCTGAGGAATTTCAGCCCGTGGAATTTCCTGTTGCGGAGAAAATCCAAAAGCTTAGCCTCCGCAGGCGTCTGATCCTTTCTTAGCTCCCGGGCTCTCTTCTTGATATAACCGTAATCCATGTCGCCTGGCCCACATCCTCCCCCTCTCTAGCATAGAGAGGGGGTTAGGGGTTGAGTCAATTCCTACTTCAGCAACATCATCTTTTTCACCGAGCTGAAGCTCCCTGCCGTCAGCCGATAGAAGTACACGCCGCTCGCGAATCTCGATGCTTCGAAGTCGACTGTGTACGTTCCCGCGCCCTGCCGCTGGTTGACAAGTGTCGCCACCATCTGACCAAGGATGTTGTAGACCTTCAACGTCACTATGCTGGCCTTAGGTACCGAATATCTTATGGTGGTCGTCGGGTTGAATGGGTTCGGGAAATTCTGATCGAGCGAGAATGCGGCCGGAACTCGGGTCGGATCGCGTCTTATTCCCGTGACCGTTCCGAAGTCCGCATTGGTCCGCGGCTCGAGCTTGTAGTTGCCGTTGGCGTACCTGAGTACTCCGGTAAGACTGGCTATGGATGCCCCTTTCTTCAAGATGTAGAAGCCATAGGTCGTATCGTGAGGATCGGGACTGTAAATATTGTTCCCATCGTCGTCGACGCGGCATTCGCCTGAGCCGTCGCTGACCGTGTATTCTCTGAAACTCCCGTTCGTGCTTGTTATACTGTAGCTCGCATCCGGATCGTTGTTGATGACAGTGATGGTGTCAAACTTAATCAGCACACTCTCCCACTGCTCGGCGGTGGAGTCACCGCTCACTTTTCCTCCGACAGTTCCAGTCTTCACAACGACCGGCTGATATGTCGGTCTGCCTGACTGTATGATCTTCACCGAATCAACCGTAATCTCGGTCATGCCGGAATACTCCGAGACAATTCCGGTCACCGACACACTGTCGCCGCGATGCAACCCGTAGGCGACCGAGTCGAAGAGGACGATGCCGCTATACGGCTTTGCCCCGTCCTGCATATAAACGTATGGTGTCTTTGTGGCCTGGTTACGGTGGTCGATCTCAGGAGGGAAGTCGTTTGTGTCCGCCTGAACAATTCCGTTTACGGTGACTGACAAGTCGGTCACGCCGCTGTTTCCGTCCTTGAATGGCGTGTACTGTATATCTCTTATTTTGTAACCCGACGATTTCACGTAGTAGAAGAACGCCGTCTTTGAAGTGTCCGGTGTCAACGACATGAACGCAGCGGTGTCCTGCCAGGCAGTGAAGAAATATTTAACGAAGGAGCCGTCGCTCTGCGGCGGAATGGAAGCGAAGAAAGTGTGTGATGTGTCAGGAGTCATCTTAACTCTGGAGTAAGCTCCGTTGTTGACAGAATAATAGAGCGCTGCCGAGTCGACCTTCACGCTTGTATCGGGATTAATCGACACTGCCGTTATTCTCACATTCACAGGATCGTTCGGGAGCGGGAACGCGGCGGAACGTCTCGTGGAAAAACCGGTGGCCGTAATGCTCGGCGTGAAAACGCCTATCTTCACGTCACCCGGGTAAATGGGAATAATCTCGAATCCAGTAGTCGAGAAAGTAGCGAGAATACCTTTGACATAATCAATCTTCGAACCGACAGGAG
Source organism: Bacteroidota bacterium (assembly GCA_021794075.1). Classification (GTDB taxonomy): domain Bacteria; phylum Bacteroidota; class Ignavibacteria; order Kryptoniales; family JAKASW01; genus JAKASW01. Next base: position 30,331 of record JAJYRM010000040.1, read on the forward strand.
GCGGGACATATTTTGGTGTCACGCCGTATGACCTTCCTGTAAAATACATCGACGGATCGTAAAGGCTGATTGTATTCCCAAGCGAGTCCTGGAGCGTAACCGTCCACATGCCCGTACTGCTGTTCTGCGTTCTCGTCTTGACGGTAAGATTTCGTACGATCACATATGAGTTCTTGTATTTCGCGCCGGTCGATAAGTGCAGCTGGCCGCCCGCAGATAGATCGCCGGTCACCAGATCGCTCACTTTGACTTCGGCGGGCGCCGGTCGCGGTCCTGATACCTGCATGATATTGACAGGAATCGGCTGCACCGTGGCGCTCCCTATAGGAATAAGTTCAAAGTTTCCCCAGACATCGGTCCCATATTTTGTGAGCCTGCCGGTAACCTGGATCACGGATCCGCTATCAATCGAACCGAAGCCCGCATTGAGGACATTCGCAGAAGTGTCATTCGTATAAATATTCATCCCGCCCCAATCGGCGCCATTCAAACTTTGTATGTAAAATGAAAAATGGCCACCCACGTTGCGAATGACCCTCGTATCTGTGGTCAAGACCCCAGTTACGGTGATCGTGTCTCCCAGATAACGCGAATCTGTCAGACTCGCCCTCGGGGTGGCTCCGGTGGCCCGGATCGAATCCGCTACCCTCAATGAGTCGGCGGGGATGAAATTCACGCTGTCCAGCGAAACTTCCTGATAAGTCTGGGCGAACGCAAACCCGGCAAATAGCATCACAAGTAATAACGACTTCCTCATATCAGCCTCCTTTTGTGGAGAAGCAGGTTGCCGGCGTTGGAGAACCGGCCGCCCGGAAATTGAAAACAGGAACGATCAGGATAGACTGGGTGTGCTAATTTCCGGCCGGAAGACCGCGTCCCGGTTCCCTTATTCCGTGTTCCCTTTTCCCTTTCTCCATGTTCCTATTTAATTATTAAGAACTTCCCACGCTTTATAACGCCCGTATTCAAATCTTTGACGGTAAAAAGATACAGCCCCGTCGCAATCGCCTGATCGGCGTCGGTAATCAGGTCCCACGCATGCAGCCCGCCCGGCATGACCTGAGTATTATCCGATGCGTAATGTTGAAACCACTGTATGTTCGATCCTGTGTAGGTCGAGGCATCATGCTCAAGCGTCGCGACGATGTCCCCGGCCACAGTGTAGATTCTGATTTCGCAGCGGGCAGGAAGATTGTAGAAGTAGATCTTCTTTTCCCTTACACCCGGCCCGTCCCACACCGCCCTCGTGTAGTACGGGTTCGGGAAAACACCGACGGCGCCCGAGTCGCCCACTGCAGCGGGCGTCCCGGGAAATACTTTTGCCAAAGCGCGCACCGACGGTTGACTGGGAGTGCCGAGCGCCGCGTTGCCTTTGTCGTACGCCTCAACGCCGAAAGCGTACTGCCAGCCGTTGAGCAGGTTTGTCACCTTGTACCTGTAAACGTACTGGTTCGGATCGCCCGCGAACATTTTCGGCGGAATGATCCGGGCAGGCAAACCGGCATCGAGCCCGATCGAATCGACTAAATCGAAGTCGGCGATTTCCTGAAACGGCTCCTGCATACCTTTGAAGTCGTATCCAGGCTTCGACATGTATAACCGGTATCCTTCAAAATTTTTCCTGTTAAGAAAAGGATCGATAATATTTTCTGGCGCGTCGTCCCAATATATGTTTGCCTCACCGTTTCCCGGCTCGACGTGAATATGAGGAGGCGGTAATATGTTCGGAAAGATATATCGCGTTATTTTGCCGTTGCCGTCGAGATCTTCACCCGGGTCAAGTATTCCGTTGCCGTTCTTGTCCTCGCCGTTATAAGTACGCTGCGCCCAGCCCGCGTTATCGTACAGCGCCTGTCTAGACGCGACTCCGTTGGTCTGATAATCGGTTGGATTCGCCGTCTGGCTTTTGGGAGCGCAGACTATCGCATAGACCACCGTCACGCTCGAATCGGGAGCCAGAGTGAACGGTCCGACGGAGAGAAGCGTGTACCTGTTCCCCGCCTTGCCGAGATAACTCGGATTCGCGGGATTCATGTAATAGTCGCTTGGTATCGAGGTTTCCATCTTCTCGAACCTTAGCGCGTCATTGGAGGGCGAGAGAAGCTGTGCGTCTCCCGTGCCTAATCTGAACTGCCACGCTGAGAAATGCGTGTGGCTATTGAGCGAATCGAGGATCGCCGGTTGCGAGGCAACCACGGAAGAAAGTGGATCGACACCGAGAAGTTTTATCGATACATAATTGTCGGTCGGCATGTCGGAGGCGAGATGTTCCGCATCGAACGCGTAGGCAAGCCTGAGCGAATCCACGTAACCAGTCCCTGTACCACTATAGAATGGCGTTCCTTCGGTGGGAAGCCTGAAGTTAGTATTCCTTACGACGAAGTCATTGACGAAGCCAACAAACATTGAATCGACGGGAGTATTACCGGTATTTTTCACCTTGAAGCTGAGGATAACGAAGAAATTGGCGCTCGGATATTCCCAGGCGTAAGATTCCTGGTGTACGGAAACGTTTAGCGGAATATGCCCAACGAGTTCTTGATTTGTGGAAGGATCAACCGTGTTTGAATCTGTGTAGTTGGAGACAAAATCCTGATGGCTTATTGCTGAAGGAGAGTAATACCGCGACTCGAGGAGTGAGCTTCGCTCGGTCAAGCCGCTGTCCAACGGCTGCGTGAACTCCGAAGGGCTGCTGTAGTAGTCCGTCGTTACGGTGCTGACAAAAGGTCCCTGCCCGTTCTTGTACCCGCCGATCCAAAGCCCGCCGCTGAAAAGGTGCTCTATCCTGGATCTTACAGGAGTGATCGGATATTCACACGACGGCTGCGTCGGCCAGAACGACTGATTGAAAGCATTGCCGATGCGACCGAAGCTCGTGATTGTGAGCCCGATGTTACCGATGCTGGTCGAGTTATTATCAGATACCTGACTTAGTGCTACTGCGTGTACACATAGTACGATAGTAGCAGCTCTCAAGAAATTGCGCACGACACGCCCTTTATGCCCTGATTGTATTGCTGGTCTAAAACTAACACGTAGAAAAAAGAATGTCAAGGAAACTTGTATCAAAACATGGTTGTTAATTCATTAACTGCATTTAATCGGCGGCGACAAACAACAAATGGAGAACAAATGAAAACTGTCGGAATAGTGGTATCCACACTGCTGGCGGAGTTAATATTGATGATCATTTTCGTCAGCTTAGGCCTGTACAACGTGTCTACGATGTCGCCGGACCCAGGCTTCCTGCGGTGGATATTCAGTCACACCAGCGACAACTCGGCCAAGCATTATTCTGCAGGGATTGCGATCCCCTCCCTGACCGATTCCACGATGATCATCAAAGGCTATCAGCGTTACCACGAATTGTGCCAGACATGTCATAGCGGACCGGGATTGACACCGACACCGGTCGAGAGAGGCTTGTATCCTCATCCACCTGATCTGATGCGGTCAGCAAAGCACATGGGTGCCAATCGTCTCTTCTGGGTCGCGAAAAATGGCATTAAGAGCACCGGAATGCCGGGATTCGGTTGGACTCATTCGGACAAGCAAATCTGGTCCATCGTGGCGTTTCTTGAGAAGATGAAGAACATGACGCCGCAGGAGTACGCTGCAATGGGACAGCTGCAAGCAAAAGCCAAGAATGTCGACATGAAAATGTCGGGCCGGAAAAATGAGCGAAGGCGCTGACAAGATTTAGAGAGGAACAACGCGTAACACAAGCAGGCAGCGTAGAGAGGCGCTGCCTGCTTTTTTTTGTGATTCGAATCGCGGCTCATCACGCAGGTGAGGCGAGGCTGTTTTATATTCTACGGTGAACAAGCAAGTTGTGAGTGAAGAATGTCGGACAAGTTCAGATTTGTAATAATAGGCGGCGGCAATATCGGCGGCACTTACGCGAACGCTGTAAGCAGGATTTCGGATGCTGAGATATCGGGAGTCGTTTCGCGTCAGGGACGCGCGCCAAAGTGGGCAGACGGAAGCGTCGAAGTGGCATCGTCATTAGCCTCGATGAAGTCTCCTTATGACGCCGTTATAATATGCACACCGAACGCGCTCCATCACGAGGGAACTATTGAAGCGGCGAGCCTCGGCAAGCATGTGCTCTGTGAGAAACCCATAGATATTTCCCTCGCCGCGGCCGATTCCATGATCGGAGCGTGCAGAAAAGCGGGGGTGAAGCTCGGCGTCGCTTACCAACGGAGGATGAGTCCCGATATCAAAGTTGTCAGAGAGCTTCTCAAAAAAAACAAACTGGGGAGAGTGTTTGCAGCCGAGCTGACTGTGAACAATTACCGTGACGACGCTTATTATAACAGCGGCGAGTATAGAGGGACGAAGTCAGTTGACGGCGGCGGACCGTTCATGCAGCAGGCCTCACATTATATAGACATATACGGCTGGTTTTTCGGCAAGCCTGTGCGGGTAGTCAGCATGCTCGGCACATTTGTCCACGCCATTGAAGTTGAGGACCATGGAGCCGCGCTCCTCAGGCATGAGAACGGAATGATCGGAGTCATCGTCGCTTCGACAGCGGCAAAACCCGGGTTCGATGGGCGGATCGAGATCCACGGTGAAAAGGGGACGCTGATTCTGGAAAATGATGTGATCGTGAAATGGGCCATCGAAGGCGAACCCAATCCTTCGAAGCCGCGTGAGATGAAGATAGTGAGCGGCGCGTCGAGCCACACTGTCGCTGATACGGCACTTCACGAAGCAATAATT
>JAJYRM010000041.1 GCA_021794075.1 Bacteroidota bacterium
TCCTGAATCATGTCGACCTGGAATATGATTTCGGCCGAGTATATGATACCGCTTACTTTGGAGGCGAGACTTTCGAAAGTTTGAACCTGGTGGTGAGGTAATTCTTTGTGATACGTCTGATTTGCAGATGCAACAGGCCGCCCCGATGGGGCTTTCACCAATTTCAATTTCGTTTCTACAATCAGGACGTCCCTGACGGGACTGCATTTCAATCCAAGGTATCGAGTTCAGTGAACAACGACTTGATTGTCGCTTGCTCCGAAAGTACTGCTCTGAAGCAGCCTCCTTTAGGATCAGGCTGTTTGTGGACCATTTCCTCTTCAAGTCAAAGCCTAGCTCGGTAGGAGCGGCCTGCGCTCGATTGCGACGATCTAAATCCATTTGGGTCGGCGAGAGATTTCCCGGATGGCGAGGTTGGCCCGACAACAAGCCCACGGGGCGTGAATCACGAGCACAATTAGTCCCCGCATGAACAATGTGAAAGATATTGGAGCAGTCCTATCTTCTTCCGAAGATCTTCTCCAGGGCCACTGTCCTGAAACTGAATATATCTTCCAGCTTCCTCCTTATTATGATTCGGTTGGCGATTTTTCCAAGGAAACCAAAAGGGGGCAAGTAACTCACGATGTCAGTCATTAACACACCGCCGTGAGCAGTCTCAATGTGATGCTCGTGGTGCCACATCTTGTAAGGGCCCACTCGCTGCTCATCGACGAAGTATTCCATTTCTTTGACGTGCGTAATCTCGGTTACCCAGGTCGTCTTGATACCCAGAAGGGGACTCACCTTATATTCGATGATCAACCCCGGATACATCTTCTCCGGAGGTGTCCCATTCGTGATGTCAAATCCCATGTAGTCAGGGGTTATCTTCTTTAAATTTCCGGGAGAAGAGATGAAATCCCAGACTTGCTCGATACTTGCCGTGATTTCCTGTCTCTTTACAAGCTGGTAAATGGACATACGATTTAACTTTCAAATCTTGTTTGCACAACGAGCCTCATCAGTTTCTCATTTTGGCCATTGGGGTCGGTTCAGTGAATCGCGCTTCATCGCCCCGGGGGAAAAATACAGTGGAGTTAGCCGCGCCTAACCTGTCCCGTTGGTGTTATCAACTATCGAGGTCAGGAATACGTTCCAAGGCACATCTGGAGGTGAAGCGGGGAGGTTTGGAGCTGAAGGTGGGATTTGAACCCACGACCTGCGGTTTACGAAACCGCTGCTCTACCGCTGAGCTACTTCAGCAACAATCACGATTAGCGGGTAAAATATAAGTGTCCGGAGCCGAAGTTTCAATTTCCGGAGATATCTATTTCTCGCTTCGCGAGTGTGCGTCTAGAACGTTGAATACAAGGGGACGGTCTGGTAAATTGCAGCATGAATCAGAAAAAAGTACATATAGTCACGCTCGGATGCCCGAAGAACCAGGTAGACAGCGAAGTGCTGGCCGCGCAGCTGAAAGCAAACGGCTATTCGCTCTCGGACACACCTGAGGGTGCCGATGTCGCGGTTGTAAACACTTGCGGCTTCATCGATGCCGCAAAACAGGAATCGATAGAAACCATACTCCAGATCGCAGAGCAGAAAAAATCAGGAACGATTCGGAAGCTCGTCGTTACCGGCTGCCTCGTCGAGAGATACAGGAAAGAGCTTAAAGATGGATTAACGGAAGTGGACGCGTTCTTCGGTACATCCGAGCTAAAGGACGTTTTGCAGAATTTCGGCGCCGAATACAAATTCGACATGGTGGGCGACCGTGTGCTCACGACACCCCCTCACTACGCTTATCTTAAGATTTCCGAGGGCTGCGACAATCCCTGCTCCTTCTGTGCTATTCCACTCATGAGGGGCAAACACATGTCTAAGCCGATCGACGATATCATCCGGGAAACGGAACTCCTCGCTGATAAAGGAGTGAAGGAACTTATCGTCGTCGGGCAGGACACGACTTACTACGGCCTGGACATATATGGAAGCCGTGAGTTGCCGGCATTAATGCGAAGACTCGACGAGGTCCCTGGCATAGAGTGGGTTCGCCTGATGTACGCGTACCCTGCGAAATTCCCCGAGGAGCTGCTCGATGCTATACGCGAGAGCCGGAAGACTGTCAAGTACATAGATATTCCGATACAGCATATTTCAGACAATCTGCTGAAATCAATGCGCCGCGGGATTACAAGGCGCAAGCTGGAAGAACTCCTTCAGCGCATCAGGGAAAAGGTCCCCGGCATCGCGATCCGTACGACCCTAATCGTCGGCTATCCCGGCGAAGGAGAAAGAGAGTTCGAAGAGCTTCTGCAGTTCGTCGAAGAGTTCAAATTCGACAGGCTCGGCGCGTTCACTTATTCTATAGAAGACGGCACTACTGCCGCGATACTCGGCGATCCAGTGCCTCAGGAGGAGAAAGAGAGACGGCAGGCCGCGATCATGGAAGCACAGAGGCAAATCATAACTGAATTGAATGAGAAAAAGGTGGGCACGACGCAGACTGTAATTATCGACTCGAAGGAGGGGGACAATTACATCGGGCGGACAAGCAACGATGCGCCTGAGATCGATACGGAAGTAATAATAACATCCGAAAAATCGCTGGAGATCGGGAGCTTCGTGGAAGTCAAGATCGATGATACGATGGAGCACGATCTCTACGGAACCGCGATCTTCAGAAGTTGACCACCCCGCTTAAGATTCTCTTCGTCTGGCACCACCACCAGCCGCTTTACAAAACGAACGGAACGTTCCTGATGCCATGGGTCCGGATGCATGGGATCAAAGACTACTGGGACATGGTCAGGATGCTGGATGACTATCCCGGGATAAAGCAGACCTTCAATTTCGCCCCTTCTCTTCTTGAACAAATCGAGGACTACCTGAGCGGAAAGACGACTGATGAGGCCTACCTTCTCTCAATCAAGGATCCTTCTGAATTTTCCGAGGAGGAAAAGATCAAGGCGCTTAGGACTTTCTTCTTCGCGAATCCCGAACGCATGATCAGGCGCTACCCGCGTTACGCAGAACTCCTTTCGAAACGTGGCGCCGTGAGAAGCGAAGTCGACCTGTATTCGGCGAAGGGGCGCTTCACTATCGAAGATTTCCGCGACCTTCAGGTATGGTGGAATCTGGTATGGGTCGGAGAATACTCGAGATACGACAAGCCCTTTAAATATTATCTCGACAAGCAAAGCGGGTTCACGGAGGAAGAGAAGAGAAAACTGCTCGCCGCACATCTTGACATCATGGCAAGGATCATACCTCACCACGTAAAGGCGATTAAGAGAAAGCAGATCGAAGTCTCAGTCTCCCCGTTCTACCATCCTATTCTTCCGCTTCTGTGCGATACCGATATAGCTACCGCGGCGAATCCATCGACGACACTGCCGAAATCCAGATTCAAGCATCCTGAAGATGCAGAAAACCAGATCCAATCGGCGCTCGGCTATGGGAAGAAGGTTTTTGGCCATCGTCCCGAAGGGATGTGGCCGAGCGAAGGGTCTGTAAGCGACGCGGCTATGAAACTCATCGCCCAGAGCGGGATCTCGTGGATAGCGACAGACGAGGCAATACTCCATAAGTCGCTCATGAAATCGGGAAAACCGATCTCGAAGAATTTCCTTGAAAAGTATTTCCCTTACAGCTACACCGGCGGTGCAAAACACGTTAAGATGTTCTTCAGGGACCACGCGCTGTCGGACAAGATAGGATTTGTTTACTCGCACTGGTCCCCGGACGACGCCGCGCATGATTTCGTTTCAAATCTGCTCGGAATCAGAGAGGCAATAATCCATTCTTACGGAGAGTCAGGCCTGAGTTCGGCGGTGGTCCCGGTCATACTCGACGGTGAGAACGCGTGGGAATTCTATCAAAGCGACGGCAAAGATTTTCTGAGGACGCTGTATTACGTGCTTGAAAACGAAGCGAAGCTTAAGACGGTTCTCCCATCAGAAATCAGTGTGAAAAAGGATAATCATCTTCGCCATGTCGAGCCTGGTTCATGGATCAATGGCAATTTCGATATTTGGATCGGGCATGAGGAGGACAACAAAGCATGGGATCTGCTGTACGACGCCAGGCTGGCCTATGAGAAACATTTGGACAAGCTGTCCGCAAAGGCTCGCGCGAAGGCATTTAAGGAGATTTCAATTTGCGAAGGCTCTGACTGGTGCTGGTGGTACGGCGACGAACACAAGTCGGCGCAGGCCGCCGAGTTCGACGCTCTGTTCCGCCATCATGTGGAACAGGTTTATGAAATTATCGGAATCAAACCACCGGCCATCCTCGAAACACCAATCAAGCGGAAAGTGGAACACCTCAGCTACAGACAGCCCGTCGGCATCATAACTCCAGGCATGGGTAAGGCTGCCGTAGCCGAAGAGTGGAAGAACGCCGGCTATGTTGAACAGGAGCAGCAGACTGGTGCTATGCAGCAATCAGGTATGCAGATCAAGCGCCTCTGGTTCGGCAACGACAAATCCTCCATTTATCTCATGATTCAGACAACAAGGCCGCTCTCTTCGGAAAAAGTAATAGTTGAATTTTTCTCACCTATACGATTGACGCTGGAGGTTGGGAGCGACATTGCCCTCAGGGCAGAGCGGACAAAAGATGAGGATAGTATATCGGTGCACTACGCCCGCGGAGGAGAGATAAGGATCAAGCTTACTATCGGAAAGACTAAGTCAGAGGACGCGACACTTGCCGTGAGTATGTTCGACAGTGAAAACCATGTCGACTCTCTCCCTCGCCAGGGGGTAGCGAAGTTTGCTGTTATTCAGTAACTCCTGATGTTCACTCCGCCCATGGCGGATTCAATGTGAATCCTCAGCTGGGGTCCCTTCTTGTCGGTCGAACGGTACACTCCCCCTCCCTGCGAATAGAAGCCTGCCACATTCACTGAAGTCAGGAAACTTTCAGGAGTCGTAATAGTCGTGTTGATATCCGAAGGTATCGCGATATCTACTGAACCCAATCCCGTCTTTACCCTCACGTCGCAGTCGGTGACAATCTTACCGCCGAAATCTATTTTTATAGAGCCTAGTCCGCCATTGAACTCTATAGATTTAGCGTGCGCGTTGGAGAGGTTCTCGACCGTGACGCTCGAGATTCCTGTCTTCACGCTGAGATTGTCACACTTAATCTTGTTAGGCTTAGAAAAGTTGAGATCGAAACTGCAGACGCCGGTTGAGAAGCTCGCGTCGGATATTTCCATCCCGCCGAGATCGACCATCGCGTCACAAACACCGAATGCCATGCGGAGCGATACCGGCACCTCCGTCGAAAGGCCAAGATCCACCGAGTCTTTCTGCTTGTCAAATTCGAGTAATGGGAAACTTGTCTGCCCCTTGTCATTTGAAAGGCGGAACACGCCGTCGGTACCGGCAACCTCATACATAAGCTTTGGAACTTTCTGGTCGCTCTGGTACGCGTAGTTAAGTTCAAAAGCCTTATCTGGATTCCGAACGCCTCCCAAGCGAAGATTCACCGCGCCGAGCTTTATGTCAGCCCTGATATTCGTGGCTCCTCCGAGGTCCTCGCTCGTCTTGATGTGTCTTTGCGCGAACGCGGACGAATAAAGGAGTAATATCGCTAGAAATGTCCTCATGCTTCCTTGGACTACGGCATATCTGAGATTTAGTTTCAATAATGCCTGATTTTATCCTTGAGGTACTTGTACATCATTTCACGCGCCCTGAAAAGCTGCACCTTGATCGTGTTGACCGGCAAGCCAGTCTCTTTCGCGATCTCTTCATAACTAAGCTCATCCTGATGCCTTAAGATGATCACCTCACGATATTTCTTCGGCAAAGACTCGATTGCCGCCCGTATTAAACGCGCTTTCTGTTCCCTGAGCAGGTGAAGATCGGGTTCGTAAGTGGAATCCGGAATTTCATGCTCCATTTCCCCCTCTTCAGTCCGGATTTGCTCATCAATCGAGTAGACACGAAGGCGCTTCTTTCGGATATAATCTATGCAATGGTTGTTGGCAATCTTAAAGAGCCATGAGGCAAACTGATGCTGGTAGTCGAAATCGGCGAGATGCTGGAAGGCCTTAATGAAAACCTCTTGCGTGAGATCGTCGATCTGGCTGCGATCCCTTATCAGTTTATAAACGATTTGGGCGACAGGATTTCTATACCTTCTGGCGAGCGCCTTGAAGGCTTTCTCATCGCCCGCAATCGCTCGCCTGACAAGTATCGCGTCCTCTTCGGCTCTTCTGTGGCGTTCCTCTTCCTTCATCCGTTCCTATTTGTTCACGGGCGACGGCGACCTTTACTTGTCGCGGAATCTTCCGAATAATATTCGACGCCGAGGTGCGTAATCAGTTCTTCACCCATCAAAAATCTCAGATAGTTCTTGAGCTTGGTCATTTGAATGAAAAGGTCGTGCTCAGGATAGAGATCCGGCGCGCACATCGGACTCTTGAAGTAGAACGAGAGCCATTCCTGGATTCCGGACAACCCCGCGCGCTTTGCCAGGTCAAGGAAGAGAACAAGATCGAGTAGAACAGGCGCCGCTAGTATCGAATCACGACAGAGGAAATTGACCTTGATCTGCATCGGGTATCCAAGCCAGCCGAAAATATCTATATTGTCCCAGCTTTCTTTATCATCTCCCCGCGGCGGATAGTAGTTTATTCTGATCTTGTGATAATAATCCGAATAGAGATCAGGATAAAGATTCGGTTGGAGTATGTGTTCGAGAACAGAAAGCTTGCTTACCTCCTTCGTCTTGAACGACCCCGGCTCGTCGAGCACTTCTCCATCCTGATTTCCCAGTATGTTTGCCGAGAACCAGCCGTTCAGCCCCAGCATGCGCGCTTTCAACATCGGGGCGAGGACAGTTTTCAGAAGTGTCTGACCGGTTTTGAAATCTTTTCCGGCGATCGGAAGCTTCTGCATTTTGGAAAGCTCGTTCATCGCAGGTACGTCAACAGTCAAATTTGGAGCTCCATTCGCGAATGGGATACCCTCTTTCAACGCTGCATACGCGTAGATCATGCTTGGCGCTATGTGCGGGTCATTCTTGGCTAAACCTTTTTCAAAATTCTTGAGATTCCGATGAACCTCTTGCTCCTCTATGTACACTTCGGTACTTCCGCACCAGGCCATGACGGCGCGCTTGGAACCATGCCTCCGCATTGTCGCCCGAATATCTTCCCTGAGCTGCTCCGCCAAATCCATCTTTGACTTGCCCTTCTTCACGATCTTCGGTTTGAGACGCTTGACGTACTTCTGCTCGAAGACGGCGGGCATTACATCGACAGAGCTGAGGAATGGCCTGACCAGTTCAAGATCATCCCTACCGAGCACGCCAGCTTTGCTCGCCGCGTCGAATGCCGTGCCGCCGAAGATATCCCATCCGGCAAATCTCAGGTTTCCTAGATCGGCGAGAGGGACGAAGTCCTTGATAAGAGGATTTCTCTTCTCGGTCCGCTTGCCGAGGCGGATGGTCGCCATTTGAGTGAGCGATCCGACAGGTTCGCGCAGTCCTTTACGGATAAGCTCGACACCCGCCATGAACGTAGTAGAGACCGCTCCGATTCCCGGGGTGAAAACAGTCAGTGGACCTTCCGGGTTGGCGATCTTCTTTGCAGACTTAGGCGCCTGGCGTTTCTGATTTGAATTGTTTGTAGACATAAAATAACCTCTGAATTGCCGTTAGATTAGTGAGTATGGCCAGCAATATAATAGACACAGCGAGTGCCAAAGGCGGACCGGAGTCCCCTCTTTCAAGCGCCTCCCCGAACACCCCCTGAAGCAGCCGGTCGAGAGAAGGATCCAGCGCGTTGAGCACCAGCCCCAGCCCGAGGATGATGACGCGTTCCTGGCGTCTGGCAAGACCGACATTTGCCTTGAACCCGAGCGTTTCAGCCCGGGCGCGAATGTAGCTGACCATAATTGAACCACCGATAGCAAATACCGCCGCCACCGATGTCCAGTAAAAATGATTCCCGATAAGATAAAACCCAAGTCCAAAAAACACCGTGACCTCAGAATACCTGTCCATTGTCGAGTCATATACGGCGCCAAACCTTGTGACGCGTCCTGTCTTTCTCGCCACGGCGCCGTCTATCACATCGAACAGCCCGCTTACAAATACGAACACTCCGCCTAGCACAAGCCGCCCGGACGCGATCTCCCAAGCACAGACTATGCTGAGAAGGAATCCGAGTGTCGTGAACCAGTTTGGATTAGCATTCCTTTTCCCGAGCCAGCGGGCCAAAGGTTCGAGCAAACCTTTGAACCACTTCTCTGCCGATGGCGGAATGAGGCTTCTCACTCCTCCGCCCCCTCCACGATCACGACGAACTCTCCGCGTCGTTCTCCTTGTCCCATCATTTCCAAAACTTCCTGAAAGGTGCCTCTGTAAAAACTCTCATGAATCTTCGATATCTCTCTCGCGACGACGCATTTCCGCTCGCCGAAATGCTCTGCCAATTCGCGAAGTGTTTTCTCTATTCGATGCGGTGACTCGTAAAAGATGATGGTTCTCTTTTCGGATGAAAGCTGATGGAGTTTTTTTTGCCTCCCCTTCTTCAGCGGTAGGAACCCTTCGAATATGAATCTATCCATCCTCAGTCCGCTGGCGGAGAGAGCGGCGACGAACGCGGTCGGCCCCGGAACTGGGACAACATCGACGCCCTCCGCGACGGCGTCGCGCACCAAAGTATAACCCGGATCCGAAATGCCCGGCGTGCCCGCGTCGGTGATCAACGCGGCGCTCTCGCCTCGGAGAAAACGACGAACCAATTCCTTCGATCTGTCAGCCGCACTATGGCTGTGAAAGCTTACCATCGGTTTCGATATCGAATAGTACTTTAGGAGCACGGAACTCGTCCTAGTATCTTCAGCGGCAACAAAGTCCACCGTCTTGAGAATCTCAACCGCACGGAAGGTCATATCGGAGAGGTTGCCCACCGGTGTGGCAACGACATACAGCCGGCCGATCCGATTCAGATCCCCGCGAGGGGCTTCTTCGGACACTATGCCCCCCAGTCTCTCAGGTATCTAAAATCGACGTTTATTGTCCTATGCCCCACTTTCGCAATAATCGGAGGCGTTCTCTTGAACTGGCTTCTTATGACCTTCCCGTGCATATCGTTCACCATCTTCGCGCCGAATCCCGAAGATATGACCTCATCAATTTTCATTTTTTGATCCACGAGTAGATACAGCACTTTGTCTATCTCTTCGTAAGTGTATCCGAGTTCTTGTTCATCCGTTTGTCCGGCCCAGAGATCGGCGCTCGGTTTCTTTTTTACAATCTTCTCGGGTACTCCGACGAATTCCGCGAGCTGCCAGACCTGCGTCTTGTATAGATCACCTATGGGATTGATGGCGTGAGCCATGTCGCCAAATATAGTGCCATACCCGAGGAGCATTTCCGTCTTATTGCTCGTCCCGAGAACCAATGCTCTTTCGCGCGCGGATGTATCATAAAGGATGATCATGCGTGTCCGCGAAAAAACATTTCCTTTACGGACATTGTCCATGTTCGGTTCGCGGGCGATGATAGCATCGGTGGCTGGGGTAATGTCAAAAATTTCAGTCCTGACTCCAAACTTTTCAGCAAAAAGCTTGGCATCGCTGAGACTATCCTTGGACGAAGTCTTATGCGGCAGGATCACACAGATCACGTTTTCTTTTCCGAGCGCTTCAACGGCGAGCGCCGCGGACAATGCCGAATCGACTCCACCGGACAATCCCACCACCACCCTGGACATTCCTACTTTGTGAGTCTCCTCCTGAATGAATCGCACGAGGAGTTCCTTCACCAACTTGGGATTAATTTTGAGGTCTTTTGTTTGGGTTTCCATCGGGACTAATTACCTACCGCACAATTAGGGTCGTAAAAGAAAAAATGCGAACGTGGAACCGTCTTATGAATATCACGACAGGCACACGACGTACCGGTATGCAATCTTAGAACTGCCATCTGATTGCAAATTAAGAAACCGGACTACGTTAATCAATGAAAGGTTACAGCGAGACCCAACGGAAGAGGGCATGAGGCAAACAAGAGAAGAGAGCCACTTCTGAATACCGCCCTTAGCAGAGACATAGGTGTGAAAAAGGCGAGGCTCGGCAGATTTTGCCGAGCCTTGTTACCATCTGGTATTCCGGTACAGGAGGAGGAAGAACTAAAATCTCAATTGTACGCGACGCTTAACGTAAATGTCCCGTTATATGAGCCCGGAGGTTGATTCGCCGGGACCGAGCCCACACTTCCACCGAGCCAAAAATAGAAATTGGCAACTGAATAATTCGCTCCTCCCAACGTGATCGAGGCACCGCTGCTGATGGACGGCGCCGATGCTTGGCTCGCAGAACTGGAATCCCCAATCACCGTGGAGGCGAAAGTCAGCGATCCACCATTTGACCCGATAAGGGACACGGGCAAATAAGTAACGCTTATACTTGAGCTGCCGTTACCGGTCAGAGTAAACATAATCGGGCTGGTCGATGCGGAAACAGCTGCCGGGGTTGTCCCTGCCACCATTGTGCCCAGGTTTAACGTCGCGGTGCTAACCGTTAGAGTGATACCTTTAATAACCTCACCATTTATAGATACGCCCGCGCTGGCGGTGTTTTGAGCTGACGCCAAACCGAATGTCCCGAGTAGTATCGCCGCCGCCAAAATAATTCTTTTCATTTGATAACCGATCCTGCATTTTAAAGAGAGTCTGCTGATTCTAGCCAGACCCGTTTTATCTGTAACATTAACTCACTTTTTGTGAACATACTATAAATCAACAACAGGCATGCCGCGACCAAAACCTCGAAAACAACTGAGAAAATGTGTTTTGAAGTAGCAGCCCGCGCACGCGTTACGAATTAGTAACACATAGTAACAAAAGGTTAACATCACCTCTTCCAGCTCATCAATGGGGGAAAAGACCAATCCAGGATCAGCCCCACAAAAAGAATCGGAAGCTTCACACAATATTCATTCCAATTTCACACTACTTCGTTTAATTGGAGGTGATGAAGGAAGGAACAGAATGCGGGAACTAGCGGCTATCTTGGTGGGATTGGGATTGACTTACTATCTTGCAACTCTGTCGGCGACGATCTTCAAAATCTATTTCACGAAGAAGAGGAAGACTAGCGGAAATGAAAATTTCCTTCCTCCGATTTCCATTTTGAAACCTGTAAACGGAATTGACGCGGACCTTCTTCAAAACCTGCTGTCATTTGTTAACCAGGATTATCCGAACTACGAGATTATCATCGGAGTACAATCACACACGGATCCCGCAATCGGACTTGTGAGAAAATTACGGACTGATTTCCCCAATAAGAAAATCAAATACGCCGTCAGTGAACAGCTACTAGGATATAATCCAAAGGTGAACAATCTCTACGGAATGCTTCCCCTGGCCGAAAATGATTTCATGGTTATAAGCGATAGCAATGTGAACGCCGACGCAAATTACCTGAGAGAAAACATAAAGTATTTTCGCGATGAGAATGTCGGTCTCGTCACGAATTTGATAAAAGGGATAGGTGGACAGAGCGTAGGGGCCCTGTTCGAGAATCTGCACCTCAATTCATTCGTGATTGGAAACATCAGTCTCCTCGACCTGGCAGAGCGAGAAATCGTCGTCGGCAAATCCATTTTCTTCAGAAAGTCGCAGTTCGACCGTCTGGGTGGAATCATGGAATTGAGGAACTACCTCGCGGAAGATTACCTGATGGGAATGATGTATAAGAAGAACGGTTACCGCGTCATTGTTTCGCCGCTGACCATAAGCACAACCAATCACTCATGGAATTTCAATAAATTCCTGAATCGTCACACCAGATGGGCGCAGCTGAGATGGAACCTAAACAAGCCCGCTTATATCGGCGAACTGCTTATGAATTTTCCGCTGTGGTCATTGATATTCGCAGCCATCTCAGGATTCTCGTATGAAACTTCACTAGTGACCGCTCTTTGCTGGGCCGCGAAAATTTCAGGCGACGCGTTTTTGAACGCCGCCCTCTCGACAGGGATTGGAATCAATCAGTGCCTCGCCGCTCCCATAAAGGACATCGTCATCGCCTTACTCTGGCCCGTTCCACTTATCAATAGAAAGACTAACTGGCGCGGAAATCCGGTGAGGATAACTCATAAAACGCTCTTGCTTCCGTCGAACAATTAGCGCAACAAAACCGGGGTACTCTGGCGAGAGGTACAAGAAATTTCGTCTCCTTCCTCCACACCTCATTTGACACAAAGTCCCTTTCCAGCGCGCTTATTCTCCGCCAACGACAAGTTCATGTATGTCAAACGCGCCTGTCTTCGGAAGATTACGGTATCCCATCTCCGCGAGCGAAAGTAGCCTTTCGTTCGTTCGATTTTCTGCCAGCCATTTCGGGAATCCGGAGATCTCCGGTAGATCGACCGCACATCCGTTGTCAATGAGGTACTCCCGATTTCCCGCTTCGTGGGCACCGATAGGTGGAAGGAACAACATCGGTATACCGAGCGCCGCATAGAAGACCATTTCGCTCGGCTTGGTTATAACAAGATCGGTTGACTTGAGTGCCTCATTGAACAGATCGAAGGAGTGGAAAATATCTCTGTCGAAGATTATTTGAACCTGCTCCGAGTCATAGAGACCATACCTATTAAACAAACGCTCCACGTCGGCGAAGACTTTGTCATTGTCGCCGCATGACACAACGAGGCGAAGGCTTCCATCCTTGATTTGGTCGAACATCGACTTAACCAGCTCCTCGAAGGCATTGAAGTACGCGCCGGACCCGCTAAACGGAAACATTATCGAAAGCGGGGCTTGGGAATCACGCCGAAGTCGGCCCTTTCTCGCGTCCAGAGTCGAGACGAGAGTGTGCATGTCCTTCGCTCCCGTGTCGGCGACAGGAAGCGGGAACCCCGTCACGTGTATCCGTTCGGGGCGAACCCCGTAAGAAACAAGCCTGTCGGCTGACTTCGAGATCGGGACCATGTACTCGATGCTCCCTGCTTTCGGATCGACCGGCACCCACACCCTGTGGAAATCAGTGTCACAGAGGAGAAGGAAATTCTTTCCTGGATATTTCCGGTAGACGGAAAACATTGCGTGTAGATAGAATGTGTGGAGAAGTGAAGGGACTTGGCCGTCAAGTGAATCAAAGAATGGCCTGCCCATCCCAAACTTATCAAGGACGTGGACAAACTTTGATGCCGCCATCGACGGAGGAGTGTTGCCTTCGGGAATTCTCAAGATTCCTTCAAACCAGTTATACAGAAGCTTGTTTTTCCCATCTGCCTCCCTTGAGGCTTGAGTATGGGTGTTCTGAGCGCCGTTCCAAATTATCTTGTCGACCCTGCCGACATATGGTTCGCGATCTACTCTGACTACTGCCGCGTGCCCATAGCCTGCGATGTTGTGCGCGGCTCTCATATGCCCGAAGCCCATAAGGGCAGTAGTGATGATATACTTGCTGGTTTCAACCTTCTGCGACATAGCTGTAATTTTCAATCCGAAATTAGAATAATAGTTTGAGCTTTTAGATGGGCAAGAGGATTTTGTTGGTTAATATAGGATTCAACAAAATATCAAACAACGTCTCGCTATAGCATCGGAGTCCACTTCGAAGCGACGGGGGTCGCTCGAAAGACCACCCCGGATGAGTCCGTCGCACTTAAATCGACGTTTCATTTGAGATTTGACCAATGGCGATCACCGGCAAGCTGAAGAACCGTGGACCGACATCGTGCCGCATAGGTCAACTCTGTCGATCCACTCTCTGGTCTTATCTAATTGTTTTTTACCACTCGATAACCGCTTTTATCTCGTCGTCGCCGTGATGCGAAAACGCGGACGAGAAGTCGTCGAACTTATGTCTGTTGGTTATTAGCTTGTTGAGATGGTCACCCCAGAGTAGTTTCGCGTGCGCGAGGTCATCAACCGCGAACTGGAAGTGATCGCGGGCGGCGTTCACGCTGCCGATCATTACCTGATTTTTGAGCACGAGACGTCTTATGAGGTCCGCCCCGTCGATCTGAAGCGGACGATCTCCGCCGGGAACGCCGGTCAATACGTATACGCCGTTCATCGCAAGGGCATCGAGCAGATTGAACTCAACAGGAGCTACTCCGGTGGCATCGAAGACAAGATCCATCGGCACCACTGAGTCAGCGACTTTCTGAGCAGGGATTTTTCGACCGTCGAGATATTTTCCGCCTATCTTCTCGAACCATTGAGGGCGCACGCTCTTTTCGTCGACGATATCTAGCCCGTACACGTCTGCCCCACGGAGCACGAGAGCGATCGCGGCCAGTAGGCCGATCGGGCCGAGCCCAGCGACTAGACATTTCTTACCGTAAAGCCAATCCGGCGTCGAGCCCGCGTCAGGAAGGCGCGACGTCTGTATTCTCACAGCCTCGTCTATTGCCTTCTCGGCAACAGAAGTCGGCTCCGTCAGCACACCGATCTCTTCCAGATCGGAAGGAACGTGAACGATGTACTGCTCCTTGTCTACAACATATTCCGTCTGGTAGCCGTCCAGGCCCCAGATACCACGCTCGTGATAATCTCCGGTCAGGCACATGTCGGAGCGGTTCATGAGACATGGAAGGCATTTTCCGCATCCCCTCCTTACCGTGAAAACGATGTAGTCGTCTTTCTTTACTCTCGTCACAGACTTCCCCGTTTCCACGACTCTTCCAAACATTTCATGCCCCATCACAAGATCCGTGGAGCCTTTCGGGGCCAGCGACCGGCCGCCGGATGCCTCTTCCCTGTCGGTTCCACATATCCCGACTCTAATTACTTTTACCTTCACCTCATCGGGCGCGCCGATACTCGGCTCAGGCCGATCTACAAGACTTACGTTAGTTGTTCCGGGTTTAATTCCTATTGCTTTCATCATTTCTCCTATCTGGTCGTATTATCGAGCTTCACATTGATCCATTCTGCCAGCTCTGCACCACTCCTATCTCCGTTACGAATATACTTAAGATTGCATTCCCCTTCCGTTTCATGTCGATCAAGGCAGGAAGGAACGCGGAGCCGAATGAAACCGGTCCGCCATGAAGGATTTCGTGGCCGTCACCGTAGACAAAGAACTCAATGCTTGCGCTCATGCTGCCCGTTTTTATTATCCACCCCCACCATGGCAGCGAACTTTGCATATAAATCAATAACGCCAGAATCTTCTTTGTAGTTCGCGCGGCCGATGATAATAGCTTCATAGCGGGAACCACCTGCCGAGATCTAAAGCCCGGCACGTGAGCTGTCTTCCAGATAAATCCGCTTCCGGTTGGTTAATGTTGTCTCATTTATCCGGAGTTTGCGGAAGAAGTTTCGTTAACTCGAAGCTCGTGGAATCCGCTTTGTCACTCTCAATCCCGTCTTCCCATACCGTTTTAACGCTGACATGGTATACGGAGTCCGGATTGAGTCCGGTCAGCGGGAAAATATTCGTCGGAGTGTAACCCGCGATTCGACCGTTCAGATATACGTTGTAACCAAAATTCAAGTTGTATTGGTTAGCCCAACTCAACATAGCGCCGTTGAGCCCTTCGGCGTGAATGCTCAGGCCGTAAGGAGTATTGACAGGGTAGCGGTAATATGAAGCCGGCGCAAAGCTGACGCGCCACTTGATTTCCGTGGTACGCGGAGAAGTAAATTCAACCTTAGCCCATCCCTGATGGTCAACGACTCGCACTTTGAGATTCCCCGCGCTCGCGCCGCTTACGATGAAGTTCTTTCCGCGAGGGAACGCGAAGTACACGGCATATCTCTCTCCGGCGATCACCTTGCTCTCGCCGTGGAAGTCGGTCCCGCCACTGTTCGAACTGAGCGACACGAGGTCGGTATATCCCTGCGTGATGTGCCGGTTGGTGGATATCAATTGTATTTTACCGTTGCTATGAACAAGCGTAAGAACCCGGCAGCTTGTCGGCGGAATTGTGACGGCCATACCTTTTCGCCATGCGCCAAGGTATTCTTTGTTCCAGAAGTCGAACACCTGCACGAGCGAAGAGTCGCTGTAGCCGAGATCTTTCCAATTCAGGAAGATTGTCTTAGTATTTTCCTGATTGAAATTGAAGAACCCAACCACATCGTAATTTCTGCCAAGGTGGTTTATCTTAAGGTCCCAGATGTGTTTGAGTTTCTTCGATGGGAATAGGTCGAGCGGACGGATGTTCTGAGCGGGGAACACAGCTTTGAGTATCCTTACCCTGGCGGAAGAGAGATCGGTTAGCCGGTCGCTCGCCATGAGCGCCTCCCCGGTAAGCCCCTGCATTGTCGCCCAGGCGCGAGCCTGGTCCAGCGTCAATGGATACCTGAGGAGCATCGCGTCGGGGTCACTGTACCAGACAACATTGTTCAGAAAATTCCAGTGCATCGTCGCCGTGAGTGATGTCATGAAGCCGCTCCATCCGAGAACCACATCGCCGCCGGTCCTCGAACCGTTCATGATACCGATGCCTTCCTTCGGTATTCCCCAGCAACCAAGTAGGTATCTATTTTCCCCGATGGTATTTCTGATTGTCTCAAGAGTAGCCCGGTAGAGTGAATCCGCGTTTGTCGAAGGATGTTTCATGTATGCCTCTTTCTCGCGGTATTGCTGAATGACTATCGGTTGACCATCGATCTTGAAGTAATCGTATCCCCACCCTTTCAGCATCGTGAAGAGGCTCCTGAGATAATTGAGTCCCTCAGTTGAAGAAGGATCGACGAGATACATTCCCTCCCAAGTCCTGGAAACTGAAGTATCGGAATTGAGTATGAACGCCCCCGGGTGGTCTCTTACCACAGTCGGGCTGCTCTGTCCCTGCGGGGCTAACCAGATACCCGGCGTTAGTCCGAAGCTCTTGATATACGACGCAAGTTTGTTCATTCCCGGCGCGAACCTCTCGTTCACTTTGAACCAGTTCCTGTTGTCTCCAGCGCCATGTCCTTTTCCCTGCCAACCGTCGTCAATCTGGACGAACTTCGCACCGTAAGCCTTCAGGTTTTTCGCGATCCAACGCGCGTTCTGTCTTATCTGGCTGGCATCAACGGTCTGGTAATAATAGTACCATGAACACCAGCCCGATGGAGGGAGCGGAAAATATTTCTTATCGATCGGCTTATAAAATTTTATGCCGAGCGAATCCCGGTAATAGTTCTTTATCACCCTCCCGTCATTTAGAATGACTTCATCTTTTGCCGGATCGAACTCGCCATCGGCGAGAGGGGTCTTGACATCTCCCAGGGTCATCACGAATAAATCCTTATTTGCGCCCTCATGTATTCTACACGGAATTGGGTATGGCCAGATCCTCGACTCGCGGTCGGTCGGCAGGGTGGCCACGGACGACGTTCGCGGACTGCTCGCCCCGAAAAACAGCGCCGAGGCAATCACGAGAAGCGTCCCCCAACTCGCGCGATTTGACAATAGTGGGTGACCGGATTTATTCATTTTGGATCTCCTGTTTCTGAATTTGAATTTAGATATTTCATGAATACTTTTCCTGAGGCGGGCGTACTCCCTCTCTTATTCGATGTGACAAACGAGGGCGTGAAAGGTGTGCCCCGACGATGAAGAAGGTCGATTACTCCTTTTCTGTCGTTACGGCAAATCTCTTAATCTTCTGTGTGGTTGTCTTCTGAAATTCCTCGTCTCGAACGACGAATCTCTTTATCTGTTTGTAAGTCTGCAGCTCACGGTTAACCTTCCTCACCTCGCCGTCGATAATTTCGTTTATCAATTCCGGCGTGATCGTGACGTGTTTTGTCTCCGATAATTCTATGAACGATTCCGCGTCGACGACGATCTGAGCCGCGATGATCTCCCCTTCCTTTTCGTTCTTCTCGCCGTAAACCATGCTCTCAATTATATACGGACTTCTGTTCAACACATCCTCGATTTCCTCAGGGAAGACGTTTTCTCCTCCCTTCGAGATGATGACGTTCTTCTTACGGCCGCTGATGTGAAGGAAGCCGTCTTCGTCAATGTATCCGACGTCCCCCGTCTTGAACCAGTCGCCCGCGAAAGTCTCCTCTGTCGCCTTCTCGTTCTTGTAATATCCGAGCATCACGTTGGGCGCCTTCGCGTAGACCTCCCCAATACCTTTTGAATCCGGGTTCGCGATTTTTATCTGGACATGCGGCAGCGGAGTGCCCGCAGCGTCGTCTTTGAAATCCTGAAGTCTGTTTAAGGTGAGTATCGGCGATGTCTCCGTCAGACCGTAGCCCTGGACAAACCCGAAGCCGAACTCCCTCAACCCTTTCGCGACTACCGGATCCGGCGCGGCGCCGCCCGCTATGAAACACCTGATCGCCCCCCCGAACTTGTGATGAATCTCCTTAAACACCGCCTTCTTAGAACTCTTCCAGCCGATCTTCGATAGAACGTCGGTCGCCTTGATCATCGGCCTTATGACGCGCGCCACCATCTTTTTCTCCTTTATACCGCGGTAAATCGCCTTGAACATCTTGTCGTAGAGGAGCGGAACCGCAAGGAGTATCGTGGGCTTTGCTTTCTGCATGTCTTCGACGACGGTCTTCAGCGACCTGGCGTACGCGACGGACGAACCGCCATATAGCGGGCACAGCATCCCACATGTGCATTCGTAAGTGTGATGCATCGGCAGAACCGAGAGGAACCTATCTTCAGGATATATGCCGAAGAAGCTTACCATATCGGTCAGGTTTGAAGCGATGTTCTTCTGGCTGAGCATAACTCCTTTCGCTCTCCCGAGCGTGCCGGAAGTGAATATTATCACCGCCAGCTCCTCAGGATTGATTCGAGGAAGTTTGTCTGCCGATATTGCCGGGGTCTTGTTGATCAGCTCGACCATCGAGAGGAAACCTTCTTCGTCTTTTCTCAGGTCCATGCTGATATAGTGACGGACATGTTTGAGCCCGGCCATCTTCTCGCGGAACACCGCTTCGTATGTCTCCGAAAAGATGACCGAAGTCGCTTCCGATTCGTGCAGGATGTTCAATATCTCGTTGACGCCGAGGTTTTTGTCCACAGGGACTACGACCATGTTAAAGGCCATCGCCGTAAGATAGCTCATGGCCCACTGCACACGGTTTTCACCGATAACGGCGATGTGGTCGCGTTCTTTGACCCCGAGGTTCCTGAGCGCCGCTCCGAAGCGCAGGACATTCTCCATGAGAGACTCATAAGTCACCTCCCGAATGGGAGTCTCACCGAGATCCTGAAGGGCAGGCTTGTTCTTAAATCTTCGCGCGGATTGGACTAGCATGTCCTGTAAGGACTCGATGCGAGGTACATCGAACAGCGGAATGTCTGTTCTCATTTCAGGAAAACCTCCTTGTCTAAAATTTCGCGAGCTTCCGTTAAAACAACTAGAAGTAGACCTTGATCGTCTTTATAGAATTCTTTTTCGTGTCGACGAAGACATGATTTCCTTTGAACGGGATGGGCTTTCCGTCTTCCTCGAGGAAATTTGATTCGACAACCTTCTTCGGCCTCCTGGGCAACAGCAGGTCGGCCTGAGAATCTTTTCCTGAAGCATCATACCATTCTACCACCCATGCCTTCGAATCCTCCGCCTGCTTGACTATCGTCAAGACAAGGTTTGACGGGGACAACCTGAAAAAGGAATAGGTTGATGGAAGCGGACCGGAATGTCGCGCTGAGATCGAAGCGATCAAAGGATTATTGAAATCATATCCTTCCCTTTCAGTCCCACCCGATTTCCAAGTGCCGGAATGAGAGTAAATCGCGTAGTCGATAGTGTGCTTCCCACGATCGGCCGTTGGATCGGGCCAAACGGGCGAGCGCAGGAGCGATAGGCGCATGACGCTTCCCTTTATGTCGTAACCGTATTTCGAATTGTTGAGCAAACTCACGCCGAATCCCGCGCCCGAAGATGTTGACCGGGCAACTTCTTCCGACATATCGGCCCATCTTTCGGCAGGGACCTCCCACTTCGCTTCATCCCAACTGTTCTTCGGTATCGTGGCACGCCCAATGGTTCCGTAAGGAATCTCGAATGTTGCCAACGAATCGCGCACGTTAACTGGAAAGGCGACCTTCAACATTGTATGGGTTTCCCACCAATCCACGTTTGTTCTGAAATCGACTCTGTCGATTCCGTTGTATAGAATTATGTCCTGTTTGAAGAACGAGGTCGGGAAATTGTCGGTGGGATAGACGCCGATCTCTCCGGGCTTTCTAAGATCGCGGCAAACTCTCAGGACAACGCGTACCGGACCTTTCTCGACCACTTCTATCTTTCTAAACTTCGTCGGGTACTCGACTCGGGTCAGGCCGATATTCCACGCGTCCCACTGTTTCGGCTTATCTTCGAGAACCTGCAGCCGATTCCCAAATCCGGTGAGCACCTCTCTGCCGTTCTTCTTGTCAAAAATACCCTTTACCCAGCCGGAGTCGTGGTCGACTGTGACTTTGTAGAATTGGTTCTCGATAGTCGTGCTGTCGATCTCCAATCCCGTTGAATTAATCCGAGGCCTGATATTTCTCAAATCGTAGACTCTGTACCCCATCGGCGGCACGCCTGAAGCAATGAACAGTATTTCGCGCGAGTAAAGTCCCTTATCCACAATTTGAGAAGGAACTTCCTTGCCGCTGACGTCATAAATCGAATAATCGCCGATGAAGCTTTCCGGCAACGGAACTCTCACGACATCTGATCTTTCCCATGACAAAGGATTGTAGACAACAACCGGACGACCCTTGACGTTGAGCGTGTTGATTCGCTTATCAATGTTAGAGAAAGATCCATCCAGCTCGTGCGTCCCGATCTCTTTGGCGATCCTGTATCTTTCCGCTGCGTCAATATAATTCTCCCGAATCCCCGAGCCGGGAAGTATGTCGTGGAACTGGTTGAACATGACCTCTTGCCACGCCTTCTCGATCGAAGCATTGTCGTACTTTCTTCCATACATCGTGGCGACCGTCGAAAACTTCTCGGCATTGGTGAGGAGCTCCTCCGACTCGCGATTCGCCTTCTTCGTCTCCGACTGAGTTGTAAAAGTGCCGCGGTGATACTCGAGATAAAGTTCGCTGTCCCAAACGGGGAGTTTCGATAAGTTTTGGTCCTTCAACCAGCTTATGTAATTCCCGGCGGTGCCGAATTCGACTTTCGGATAGATATCGAGAGTCTTCAGGCGATCGATCCGCTTCATCATTTCCAACGACGGTCCGCCGCCGTGATCGCCCACGCCGAAAAGGACCATCATCTTCGTGAAACCGGAGTTCGCTTCGAACTGCCTCATCCAGTCAGTCAGTCTGTATGGATCGGTAATCTGGTTGACGTAGTCGAACGGGAAATAGCTCAGTATCTTTGAACCGTCCGGCGCCTCCCACCAGAAAACGCGGTATGGGAAAACATCCGTGTCGTTCCACCCAATCTTCTGCGTGATAAAAGCGTCGATGCCTGCGTTAAGATAGAACTCCGGCATGTTCCAGGTGTAGCCGAAGGAGTCGGGATTCCACCCGATTTTCGCCACGACGCCGAGGTTATTTTTGAAATATCTCTGCGAATACAAAAGTTGGTGCATCCAGGACTCGCCGCTCGGAAGGTTGCAGTCCGGCTCTATCCACATTCCGCCGACCACTTCCCATCTTCCTTCCTTTACGCGCTCTTTTATCCCATTGAAGACGGCCGGATCATATTTTTGCATCCAGGCATAATATGCAGCCGCGCTTTGCGCGTAGGTCATATCGGGCCGGACCTTCATCATGTTCAGCACGGAGCCGAATGTCCTTTCGCAAATATCGATCGTCTCTTTATACCTCCACAACCATGCGGCATCTATGTGCGCGTTTGACACGAAATACAGCGTGTATTGCTTCGCAAAATCGGATATCGGTCTTAGAAGCGGCCTCACGACATTTACCGACTTCATGAATCCGGCTGCGTCTCCGCGGCGTAGGGCATCGACGTCTATTCTGGACGCGAGAGTCTGCAGAAGGCTGTTGAGATCAGCCTTCTTGCCTCTGTCCATATGAGATTTGTCGATGTGCGGATCCACCTTGACATGCGCGTTGGTCTGGTAAGTATCGAAGCTCAGGAGCTTCTGCCCAACCCGGAAACTCAGGGCCAGGTCCCGAAGAGTGTCGGGCAACTCGCTGATCGATTGACTTCTAAGTTCCGCGGCCAGCAGATGCATGTTTGCTCCGCCATTGACAGCCTTAATCGCTACCACAAACTTCATCCCAGGCCTGGCGTCATTGGTCAGCGTGAATTCCTTATCGAAAGGAAAGTATCCCCTGCTCTCTCCGTTGATCCACATGAATCCATAGTTATCAAGCTGGACGAAGAGGCTTATTCTGCCACGCACCGGGTCGCCTAATATGGTTTCCGGGAGGACGAAAGTGGTCCGCATCCAGCAAGAGTCGGCGTCAATCTCGCTTCCGAGTCTTACTTGCTTCCAGCCAGAATCGTCGAAGTTGAAGTTTGTTGGATCGCCGTTGAAAACCGCGGTGCTGAGGTCCGGACTGACGCGCCAGTCCTCAACGTAGGCGTTTGAAGCGGCGGAATCCAAGACTGACACCAGCCTGTCGACATTGGTCGGGCCGCCTTGCCTGCCGAACGCGATAGAAATTGGAACAAGAATAGCAACGAACAGCGGAACGCGGAAAAACTTTCTCATGAGCTAGCCCATAATTGTAGTTTTGCAAAGTACCACAAACACTTATATGCACGATCGATCTTCGTTCGCACCGAACGAGGAGTCGGAGGAGTTGCCTAATGCAAGCCACAGCGGCCGATAAATTTCGTGGTTTTTCGTTTAGGAAACAATTATCGAATGTCGCGATGATATGCTTGGCAAACAAAAACGAATGTTGGTCACTCCATCTGCGCATCGGGATGGCGACGAATAGTCACCGCGATCAATCGCCGCTTCTGTTTGCGAAAGGAATGATGCCTCGGGTTGCCCGAGGCTTTCATAACCGGTCGGGATATTATAACTTATTCAGTAGCATGAACGAGCCGACACTAATCGGGAGATGGCAGTGAAGATACTTGCACCGGCGAAGATCAACATAGGACTTCGTATTATCCGCAAGCGATCCGACAATTATCACGACCTCCAAACAGTGTTCTATCCAATTCATCTTTCAGATGTACTTGAAATCGTCAAGGCGGACCGGCACGAGTTCTACTCAAACATCAAGCTCGAAGACGACGCGAACCTTTGCCTGCGCGCCCTCGACTTCTTCTGTGAGCGAACCGGCATCAACGCCGAGGTCAGGATGACGCTGAAGAAAAACATTCCCATCGGCGCCGGTCTCGGCGGCGGGAGTTCCGACGCGGCAGCGGTACTCCTTGCCCTGCAGGACATTTACGGCAAACCTCTCAGCGAAATTGAGCTCCTGAACATCGCGGAACAACTCGGCTCGGACGTTCCTTTCTTTCTGAAGAAGAGACCCGCTTATGCCACTGGGAAGGGAGAGATGATTGAGCCACTGTCATTCCAGCTAAATACTTTTATCCTGACCGTCACGCCCGAGATCTACGTGTCGACGCCGTTGGCTTACTCGCTCGTCACTCCGTCCGGAGAAAAAGATACGTCGCTTCGCGACGCGCTCCTCCGGCTCGGAAGCGACGTCGCCAACTACAAGGATGCGATCGTAAACGACTTCGAGCAACCGGTGTTCGAGAAATTCCCCGAGATCGGCCGGATTAAATCGGAAATGTATGCGTCAGGGGCTGACTTCGCGCTCATGTCAGGAAGCGGAAGCAGCGTATACGGATTCTTCCGAACGAGACCGGAGGCAGAAAACGCTCTCGCTGCTTTGGGCGCGAAATTCGCCCTGCGCGCGGGTGATATTACCGCGCCGTAACTTCTCACACAAAGCAATCTCTTCTGTACCATCTTCGTTTGGTCGCCCAATCAATGGGGGAGACCGATAGGAATCTCTCTGTTCCACCATCCACATTCCGGTTCATAGGCCTTCCCTCAACCATCCCCAGAAAACTCTCCCGACGTTAAACTTCGTGCCGATATTTGTGGCATTAAAATGTCATTAATTCTCTTTAATCTTCCCATAATTGCGAACCAACAGCCAGCTTCTACCGTTGGTAAAATTAGAAGCGACAGAGACCTTAGATGGAGCAGCAGCACGCCGATCGAACCAGGCCCCAAACCTTCTGGCATCGCCCAACAAGACGTGTGAAAGCTCCATTCTAACTAATTCTTCATTCTTTTGGCGAATGACTCATTTCTAAAGATTCCGGAATCATCACAGCCTTTCCGAATGGAGACTTTCTTAACACAATTGCAACATTATGAAAACGCGAGGTTAACATCCCACTCGTAAATTGTTGCATGAAAATGACAGAGACGGAAACCTTGAGCACAACGACATCATCTTTCAGGATAGCTCACATTTCGGACACGCACGTAAGCCCGGAATACAATAGACACAACGTTGCGAAGTTGAAGAACCTTCTCGCTTACATTGTGGACGAACAATTCGACCATATCGCCATTACGGGGGATATTACCGGCAATGGAGAGGACGGGGGTTACAGGTCGGTACGACGCCTCTTGAAATATTTTGACCTTCTACAATACGACAAGCTGAGCGTGACGATCGGGAACCATGACATCTTCGGTGGGGTACACAGGGCGGAGGATCTTTTCAATTTTGGAAGCCGTTGCCGGACCAGAGATTACGACGCGCAAGTCAGACTCTTCGAAAGATCGTTCAAGGAGACATTTCCGAATAAAGCCTACGCGGGCGAAAGCATCTTTCCTTATGTGAAGATAGTAGGCCCGGTGGCATTGATTGGAATCAATTCAATCTCCAGGTTTCACGCGATGTGGAACCCTGTCGGCTCTAATGGACGAATCGCGGACGCTCAGATCGAGGAAGTGGAGAGAATGCTTCTTCATCCTTCCATTGCCGCGCTGAAAAAGGTAGTTTTGATTCACCATCACTTCAACAAATACCGTCCCTTTTCCAACTCTCTTGGGACTTCCCTTTACCAGAAATTTGAAGCTCAGACGTTAAAGCTGTACGGCAAGGATCGAGTCGAACAAGTATTCAGGAAATGTGGTGTCGACGCGGTCCTGCACGGGCACACACACATCGAAGGGATTTACTCAAGATCCGGAATAATGTTTTCCAGCGCTTCGCTAAATCGGGTTAGAGACGGGGCCGATGTCGATGATCCCGTGGCCAAAAGCCAGCTCGGATTCAACGAGATTTCGGTCTCGAGCGAGGGAACGATTATGGTTAGCAAACGCCGCGTGATAGTTCAACCGAAAGGGACCTCCTCGCGGGCGCTCGATAAAAAGATCTACAGGTAGTAATCCCGGAGATTTCTCCCGGCGACTTCCTCCCCCATAACTCCCCATGCCAGCATATTCGGCATCGCGAAAAAGGACTCCTTACACTTAGCGCAAAGGATGTCTTTGCTTCATGAGTTGCTTTAGAAATTTACCGCCAGTTGCAGCTGGGTTTGGTATCCCATGTCCATTGGAAGCGGCGTCACGGCAACGTGGGCCTGGATCGCCTTGTTATGAACGTGGGCCGCGATCGCAGCTTCAAGCGCTGACGCGAAATGGTTGAGAAGCACGAACTCAAGCGCGTTGGTTGCGACCCTGAAAAGACTGTTCGCCTTGCCGCGAGCATCCATGTAATAACCGCTGTTCGGAGTGTCGGCTTCGTTGTACGCGATAGGTGGCGCTCCCTGCTGGCCATTTTGCAGCCAAAGGGCGTAAGGTGAATCAACCCAACCCTGCCTGAACTGCGGGTACTTCCCGATCAATTCGTAATACTCAAAATTTCCGTGAGGGAAAAGTTGATGGGTAAAATAACCGCCCATCGCCCCCTCGATCTGGTTAAGGGCGTACCAGTTTACTTGTGTCCATGGCGCCGCCGTGGCGCTTATGGTATTCGGCAGGAGCTGACCAATCCAGTTAGATATAACCTGCTGCCCCTGTGGGGTTGTACCGTTATATTGTTCCAGAGTAACGTAGTTATTCTTTATCCATTGAGCATACCTGACAACACTGTAGTGCGCGTTTTGGTAGTTATCGGCTGCGGTGCCATCCGCATACCTCATATAGAAGCTCTCCTGGTTATTTCCTTTCGTGGTCCAGATGAAATCTACCGCCCATGCCGCGGCCTCGAGAGCAAGAAACCCGGCGCCTACCCAGTAATCTTTGTTGTAGATCTGCCCCGCACCGGGAACAAGAAGAGAAAGTCCGCCCGCTGCCAGGGCTGATTTTGTTTCCACAGCATCGAGTGAGTCTTTCACTGCCGGAGTTGGCTGGACAGCGAAGAGGTCTTCTGAGAGAACCCCCGTCAACTTGGGCTCACTTGCCTGCGAGCCAAGATCGGCTGTCTTCAGGAAGAGTCCATCGTTAAATCGTGTCTGGGCCTCCGCGCCGAGCGAAAGCACGAGTATTACTAAAACAACTGTGCGCATCCTTGTCTCCCGAAATCTACCATGTCAAATGAAAATGTCAGCCCGAAATAGAATTTCCACTCTTTACCATACGTCGCAAACGTGTTGAACACCGGTATTTGCACATTGAACCTGTTGAAACCGTAGGCCGCATCGAAGAAGATCGCGGTCGGAAAGCTGTAGAAAGAAAATCCGCTGAATCGCAGTTCGCCTCCGGCATCCGTCTTAAATTTTGTC
Organism: Bacteroidota bacterium; assembly: GCA_021794075.1. Classification (GTDB taxonomy): domain Bacteria; phylum Bacteroidota; class Ignavibacteria; order Kryptoniales; family JAKASW01; genus JAKASW01. The sequence goes on from JAJYRM010000041.1 coordinate 26,581, forward strand.
CCAACAGGCGAGCCGTCCCACGCGTTGCCCACATCGCCGTACGCGGACAAATAGACATCGCTTAGGTAAAACTGGAGAAACTGTTTGTTCACGTCCCTGAAAAGAGGGTATCTGTAAGTCAGATTCAACGACACCATCCTGTTGCCGCCGATCCCGTAGAAAGGATAACCTTTCATGCCTATAAGTCCACCGGCATAGAAATCGAAAAAGTCATCGATGGTCGGGCCGAATGTGTATCCGATATGCAGCTTCGTCGCGAGAGCGTCGTCGTCACGAAACAACGGGACCGCGAGATAGTTGACTAACTCTGCCTGTACGAAGTTGAACGGTTCGTATATCGGAACGAGCACGCCATTCTGGTACTGGTAGTTGCCGCCGGCGTTAAGATTATCCAATGAGCCCGTCACTCTCAGCCTCGACATGATTCCGAGCGGATTGACCCAGGAGTTACGGCTCGGGAAAATACCGTTGAAGTCAAACTCAGTGTATATCGATCTCCCCAGAAAATAGACATCACCCGATGAGCCGACATAAGCTCCAAGCGCCGGAAGTATGAAACCGCCGACTGTCGACGTATATCGATCGAAGGTAAAACCAAGCGACATGTTCAACTCCGGCGTGAAGATGTATCCGGAGAACGAAGCATCCACTTCAAGAAGATCGTAATTAACCCCTACCCCTACAGTGTCGAGGCCGAGACCGATGTTCGCATTCGTCTGTCGAGTGATGTTGTACACCGCGAGGGTAAACTGCGGATATATACCGAGCGACGATAGGCCCGGGATCTTGTCGTTATAATCGAACTGACCGAATATATCGCGCTCGAGGAGCCTGTTTATCGTCGCGCCGCCGAAGATATCGTACTTGCCCACTTCGTCCATGGAGCTGAAGTAGAATCCCGCTTTCAATTCATCGAAGAAACTGGAATGCGGATTGTAATTATCATAAAGAAGCACAGGATAAAACGACAGTGTAGTGGTACGGCTGGTATAAGGGACCGACCTGAGGTGTGGAAGGGTTATGTCGTCATAATGAGTGAGATCCCTCGGAACGTCGTAGCTTCCCGTGAAAAGGCCGGTCGTAGGATTAATGTCCACTACGTAATTCGGCGGATTCGGGATTGGCCGCGCGTCTTTCAACTCAGCTATCTTGTACCCGCTCCATTGGTAAGAGGAATAAACCAGGTCGCCGTCTCGCGACATTGTCGGCTGGAAAGCTCCGCCGACTACGTTTGTCAAAGCCACAGTTGAATCAGTGTAGAGATTCATGCTGTAAATATTGAATATCCCGCTTCTGTCCGAAGAAAAAATCAGTGAGCTGTCGTGCGAAGCGAATACCGCGTTTCTGGAATCCTGGCCGTCGGGCGTGAGGAACTTGTAAGAGCTGTCGGCAAGGTTGTAGATACCTACGCGGCGCGAAGCGGCGAGCGAATAGCTGAACGATATCTTTGATCCGTCCTCTGACCACCTCGGATCATAAATCTGCTGGCCGTTTACAAAATTCGTCAGCCTCCTGATACTCGAAAACCGATGCGACGCGAGATCGATATTCGCCACATATAGGTTAGCCGTCCCATCTGTACCGCCGATTTCAAGTCCAGATGTCCACCTTACGAGCCTGCAAAGGAGCCCGAGAGGCTTATCATCGTTTGCGACGAAACAAATCTCTTTATCGTTGTGAGACAGCGATGGATATCGAGCCCTCAGGCTGTGGGTCAACCTGATTTCTTTTTTTTCTTTCAAGTCGTAAAGGTAGATGTCGTCGAGGCTGTTCCAAAAAGGATTATATCTCGTCTGTTTTGAATAGATGAGATAGCGACCGTCTTTCGACCACGATAATTCGCTGCTCACGCCATCCGTTATGTCCTTCTCTTTGTGAGTGGAAAGATTCATAACGTATATCGAGGACAGCCCGAAATAGTCGTTTGTCTTGTTGGAGCAATAGGCAACATATTTCCCATCCGGCGAAAAGACCGGGAAGAGATTCGCAAAGCCGACATCGCTGATGATTTTGCCCGAGTGCCGTGTCGCCTGAACCGGGGCAATCCTCGAGGAGTACATCTTCCCGAGGTAAGCCTTCCACTCGTCGTAGACCTGCTGGGCGGGTTTATGGAGCACCTGTTCGAAGGCATGGTTTATGGTCAGAGCATCAACCGCGCGCATCGCTATGGAAAGCCTCCTGAGCACGTCTGGTCCGTATGTAGTCGCGAGGTAATGAACGAAGGCGAACCCGGCATTGTAAGTGGACTCGTTTCCGAGACTCGTTTTTCCGAAACCTCCCATCTCCTGGAGAGAAAACATCTTGTGGTTCAGCACGTACTCGCGGAGGATCATGTCCCTGTGCGTGTCCCAGTAATCGTAGTGGAGCCGCGGGACATTGTACTGAGCCACTCCCTCAGCGAACCAGGCGGGAATGACTATGCCGCTGATCGGGTAACTTACGACCACGTTCGGGTAGCCGTAAAGGACATCGGGTCGCTGTGCGGCTTCGTATCCCAGCCACTGAAGATAAATCGCGGGAATGTGTCTCCCGAACTTTGTGGCCGTGTTCATCTCGATCTCGTGAGTGAATTCATGCGTCACCACGTTACGCAGCCAGTTATGAGTTCCGCGAAGATCGAAGTCGAGCGAAGAGGCCCAAATATTTATTTTATTGTCATAGAAGTACGTCTCGCCATTCGCGTAATCGTCGTTATCCCAGATTACGAAGGTGACTTTTTGATCAGGCTTGTGGTGGTACAGCTTCGTCAACGGACCAAACACCTCTTCAGCGATCTTCGCGACGGTCTGCGCCGTTCGCTCCTCACCCGGATAGTAGTCTACCAGGAAGTGCTCCGTCTCAATAGTCCGCCATCTGAGTTCGGGTTGTATGTATTCATCCTGGGCGAACGCGGCAAAAGGAACCGACACCACGCACAGTAGGAGAAGCAGGATCAATTTGCGGGACAAAGTCAACCTCACTTAACGACTGCAATCTTGATTATTTTGACGTCCCGCTCGTTTGACGAAACAGCCTCCACTCTCGCAAAATACACGCCGCTCTGGACACCGCCCGTGTTCCAGTCGATTTCATTTGCCATGCCGCCTACGCCGTTTACTTCGAAGTCGGCAACCTTTGAGCCGGCAAAGCTGTATATGCCTATGGATACTTTTGCATTGCTGCTGAGATAGAAATGGATTTTCGTCATGCCACCGGTGACGGGATTCGGCCAATTGTATACCTGGTTAGCGGGCATAAGGCTGGATGACGGCGGAAGCGGCTGCGACACGAGCCCAGTTGTAATCGCGTTCGAATGGTAACTGTTTCCGAGGAGATTTCCCCACAAGACCTGACTCGCCGAGGTTCCCTTGAAAGTCCAGCTGTAGAGATGGCCGTTTTTGCTTATTGCCGCAAGATAGAGATCACCGCTCACTGAATCATAAGCCACCGCCGGACTTCCGGCGAGGCCACTTCCGACACTTAGCGGGAATCCCGATACTAATTTGGCAGTCGCTCCCGAGAAGGCGTAAATCTCGCCTCCCTCGGTACCAAAGATTATATCCGGACTGCCGTTCAAATCCGCGACTGCAATCGAGCCGACTATGTGGTTCGCATCGGAAGGAAGTACTTCGCTTCCCACGGTTGAAATTGGAAAACCATCGAGCACTGCACCGTCGTATTGAATAGCATAAATTTTTGTCTGCGTCGCGAAGATTATATCACGGTTGCCATCACCGTTGAGGTCGGCCACGACTGGGCCGGAGACTATCGTGTCGCCTGGGAAAGGAGTGAACAATGTTCTTAAGTTGCCCTGTCCCGAACCTGCCGTTTGGAAATTGGATCCGACGTACCGACCGGTCAGTCCGATGATCTGCGGAGTCGAGTCGGGAGCCAACACTGCGTAAGTTAATCCCACGGGTCCAGGCGTTCCCAAAGCCGCGGGAGGTTCCAATCCGCCTGACTCGATAAGGCTATCTATATTCAGCCTGTATACACCAGTAGCAACGCCAAGGTTAAGGAGAAACGTACTTGTGTCGACCGCAGCGAATTGCCCAAACACGGTCGATACTCCCGTACCTTCTACCGCACTCGCTTGACTCAGTTGGATCGGAATCGGAATTTTGAAAGACTTGACATACGCGCCTGAGGTTCTGAACACTGAAAACTCACCGGGAGTTTTTCCGAATGAAATTATCTTCGATCCAAGTTGAAGGAGCGGCAATCCGGCTCCCGAGCCGCCGGCGGTGGCCGAAGTCGAGAAGAGAGTATCGAGGTTTCCGCCACTAAGCTCTAATCCGCAAAGCGTCGAGTCGCTTATAGCGTATAGTGTTTTCGCTCCCGCCTGTCCTGAAGATACGACGGGCTGAAACTCTCCGCCATTTGAGGAGAGGAGTCCGTTTGAATCGGGCGTCGCCGAAGTTCCGTTCATGTTGAAAGCGTAGAGGGAGTCGCCGTTGTTAGCAATTACCTGAAGCTGACCGTTGGAGCTGATTCGCCCGAAGACAGGAGAGGAGTTACCAGTCGCGTTGTAAATATTCTTTGGGAATCCGGTTGTCGGACGGACGATCGAATCGCCGACCATAACGTCGAACGTCATCGAGCTGTCTGCGTTGCTGAAATTCGTGATGTAGATGTGTGAATCGGCGCCGCTGTAGCTGTCGGAATTCGGCAGCGAAGTCGGCGTGAACGCGTTCTTGTAACTTATGGTCGTGTTTCCCTTGAACCAGTAATCGAACGGAGAGCCTTCGTAGTAATAGAGCTGACCAGTTATGTCCTGGATGAGCCGTCCGATTTCATTGGCGCCGTGCGCCTCCATCACGCTGACTCCCCTGTGTGAGGGATCCGCGTTCACGGTATTCGTAGCCAGATTCGCGTTTATCACGTTCTGGTCGATGTGCCATATAAGTATGCCGCCATAATAGTGGATACCCGAGTTGGGGTCGGTATATCCGGGAAGCGCCCAATCGAACTCGTCCGCGTCGGTGACGACCCCGTTGATATTATGTATCTGCTGGCCGTCAAAGTATGCCGAGTCGCCGCCGTCAGGGATTACTATCGATTGCTTCGAGCCGTCATAAGCAGCGGTGATGCGCTCGCCATTGTGCAGCGCGTCGCGTTCCCTGTTTTCCAGCAGGAAATACTCGCTCCCGCTTATCGGGACTTCGAGCACCGAATACTTACCGGTCTCGTTCGCGTACAATGTGTATTGGGTAGCCGAATCCGGCGAGACAATCTTAGGAGTTACCCATCCGAGGAAAGCCTTCTCCCACGCGCACGGCTCCGGTGGGAAAATGCCTCCGTAAGCGAATGCAGACTGACCATCCATCAAGCCGAATGTGCCGATGCCGGTCACGCCTGTCTTAGTGTCGAACAAATCCGGGAGCCCAAGAAAACTTCCGAAGCTGTTCGCGAGAAGGCCGTTGGTTCCAAGAGTAAAGTCGAGCGTGTCCGGAGATTCCAACAGAAAGTAATGTTCGCTCTCCGGCATGATTATCGAGTTCGGGATGTGGAAGTTGCCGTTGTCGACAGGCTGCCCTTCATAGCCGGACCCGTAAATAGCCTGCAGGCTTTTCAGGTTCAGATAGATCGATGGAATATTATAAGGAAAAGGATCATACCCAACAGTCTGCGCGAAGTTGATGTCGCGGCCTGACCCCGCGTGGAAGATCACAAAGCACTGGTAATTCGCGAAATCAAAATTCGGGTAAATGGAATCCGCCTTCTGCCACGATTGTTGGTAGAGCAGCCCCAACGCGCCGTTCGACCCGCTGTCAGGCGGGGAGTAGTAGCGCATAGTGTGCGGGAGGGTAATGACCGAATCGAGGACGGTGTAGTTAATATTCATCTTCCCGCCCGAGACTTTATAGAAATAGTTCTTAAGGAAGAGAAGATGATTGTCGAAATAAGTCTTGTCGTGCGGGGGTGCGTCCAGGCCGGTGCCGTTCGACATATCGAAGTGGCCGTTCCCGCTTGTAAGACTGTCCTGGTCAGTCTGAAATTGTACCATGATGGCTAGAACGTTGACCGTTCCATTCGCCAGGGCCCTGTTGGAACGAGTGCTCTGGAAAGCCGTTAAAGGATGACTGAGCCGCCATGGCCCCGTGATGCCCGCCGCAAAGGTTGGGACTGCCCATCCGAAGGATCCGGCGGACAACATCGCGCCGAAGGCGATTGTCCGGAGGATCCTGCGGATCAAGAGGTTAGAATTCGTTTGTGCCACCTAGATTTAGGGAGAGAGAGAATCGCAACTGATTCGAAAGGGGATTATTCTGATCGAAGGTCGAGATATAGCTAAAATCAAATCCGTATATGCCGTAACGAATACCGGCGCCGAACGTCATGAAGTTACGACCTCCGAAATTAGGATTCTCCTTGTAATAACCCCAGCGGAGGGCGATGAGTCTCGGGCTGCCATACCAGTATTCTGCGCCGAACGACACTATGACGCGTTTCAATCCGCCGTCACTCCATGAAGTTATCAGCGACTTAGGCAGCGGGTCCACGTTATTGGTGTAGTTCCAAGTTGTATCGGTGCCGTTGATCGCGGAAATCGTCGAATCGGTCTGTACCCGTACCATGATACGACTCAGATCAAGAGTCACATAGAGATTATTGTACTGGCTCTTCAGCAGGTGCAGCGCCAAGCCCGCCCTTAGATTTGTCGGAAGAGGATCGGCCTGAGCCTGGTCGATGTAGTACAAATTCGGTCCGAGGTTGCTCAAATCTAATCCCAAACCGAGCCTGTTGCCTAGATCTCCGACGAGCGGGAGAACGAAATGCTGCGGGCGATAGAGCAATCCGAGGTCAAAGCTGACATCGGAGGCTATTCCACTGCCCACCTCCTGTTCGGCTCCGAACGGAGCGAGTTCGCTTCTTATGTACCGGAAATTCGCGCCGAGTCCGAGTCCTTTTGAAATCTGCGTGCCGTAACCGACGGTGATGGCGAACTCATAAGCGTGCCATGTGCCAATTATTTGCGAGCTTGCCGATGTCGTTCTGTTAAAAGTCCCGAGATTGAAATATGTGATACTCGCGCCGACATTGCCGTCCCAGCTGTCAAGATAGTGCGTGAAGCTCAGGAAATCATAACTCAGATCCGAGCCGAATTCAGGAAGCCACGGAGCGTGAGTCAGACTAATTTGGCTGCCTTTCAAGAAGGCCAGGCCACCCGGATTCCAAAATACCGCGTTAGCATTGTCAGCCAAACCAGTTGCAGCTTCTCCCATTCCACCCGCACCTGCGTCTGGAGAAATGAGTAAGAATGGCACCGCAGTCTCACCTTGAGCAAAAGCACGGGAGCTCAGCGAAAGCACAGCAACCGTCGCGAGAAGCGTGCACAATACTATTTTCATTTGTTGTTACTCCTCATTTAGGTCTTAGTATAAAATTTTCTACCAATAATTTCTACATACTTCATCGTGTGACCGCCATTTTTCCGAAAGCCTCGCTCGTGTACATGCCGTCTATCGTCTTGGCAGTCACTGTGTACAAATACACTCCATTCGACAGCCTGTCTCCCTCCACGTCCATTGCGTTCCAATCTTTCTTCACGAACGTGTCAGTTATTCCGCACGCCTTTATCAACCGTCCGCCGTCCCCTTACCATAAAATAGTATATAATTGTCCTGCCGGTATGAAAGATCGAGATTGTTCTTCCCGTTTACCGTCACCGCATCTGCGGCCAGCGAGTCATGTGTCACTTGTGTAGTAGCAGACCTCCATGTCTGCGACAGAATCATTGCTGCCTCATCGTCCTGAGCCGACGAGGCGCCAGCTTCGATCAGGTGGATCAGTCCCGCGGCGAGTATTTGCTTCCTCATTAACCTCACAATAAAAAAGCCGAATTCCGTGCAGACCTTTCGCACCGCAATTCGGCATTAAAAGTTCGTCAAAGGTCTACGGTAACGTCGATTTTAAACCTTTAACGAACCTTCGCTATGTCTTCCTCTTTTTTAAAAATATAGCAGGAAACGCCAGACGTGTCAAGGAGTGATTCCTTTACTTAGCCCTCCGCACGGATCAGAGCCCCTTACGCATAGAATGAATGAAAGACGATGACCTTTAGAGATCATAGGCATGGTTCCGAACCCCTCACACATCACCGGAGGACGGCCATTTTTCCCAGCGCCTCGCTTGTGTACTTGCCGTCTATCGTCCTGGCTGTCACCGTGTACAAATATACTCCGTTCGCCAAACGGTCTCCCTCGTCGTCCAGTCCGTTCCAATCTATCTTCACGAAAGTGTCGGTTATCCCATACGCCTTTATCGTCTTTATCAATCTGCCGCTTATCGTGAACACCTTTATCGTCACGTTCACCGGCTCACCCGCTCCTCCCGCGTCGCTCCTCTGGAACGTAAATGCCGTTCCACTGCTGAACGGATCAGGATAGTTATACACGTTCCTTATCGTTAGTGCCGTGTCCGTCTCCACGTCGAAAGTCACGCTCGCCTGAGACTCGTTG
>JAJYRM010000168.1 GCA_021794075.1 Bacteroidota bacterium
AGAAGTTTATGGGCAGCACGCAGAGCACCGATACGTGGGGATGGAACGGGACGGTTAACGGTTCTCAAACGATCGATTGTGCATTCGCCGATAGCTCTTGTGAATTGGCTGTTGCTTACACCGACATCGGGGCAAAGGCAGGCTCTGCAATTTATCTTCAGTGGAGAGCGGAACCGGGCACGAATGCGATGCCAGCCTTCAGTGCCGCCCGTACACCTGTACCAATTCCAGTGTACACACATTCGTCTTCGGGCATAACCATCGACGGGAATTTCAGCGACTGGAATGGTGTATCCCCTTACGTAACCAACAGTACAGCGAACACGACATGGGGACCAAACGGCACGTTCACAGCCGGTTACTACGTGGCGGGAACCGACTCGCTTTACTTGCGGACTAATGTTGCCGGTACATTCCAGCCAACAGGTTACGACCATTACTACATAATCTACATAGATGCAGACACAAGCACGGCAACCGGCTTGACGGAGGGCTGGTGGAGCATGGGCGCTGACTATCGGATAGTGATCGACAGCTCGACACAGTATGTACAGAAGTTTATGGGCAGCACGCAGAGCACCGATACGTGGGGATGGAACGGGACGGTTAACGGTTCTCAAACGATCGATTGTGCATTCGCCGATAGCTCTTGTGAATTGGCTGTTGCTTACACCGACATTGGGACAAAACCAGGCTCTGCAATTTATCTTCAGTGGAGAGCGGAACCGGGCACGAATGCGATGCCAGCGTTCAGTGCCGCCCGTACACCTGCAATTCTCGGAGCTCCGGGTCCTTCCGTGGCTGCCGATACGACGGTTGTTAATGATTCCCTGAAGGTGTTGGTTCCAGCTTATTTCGATCCCTCAGTATCGAACTATTGGAGCCGCCTCGATGCTATGGCGAGAAAAATGCCGGGGCGTCTCTACGCTATCGCCAATCCGAACAGTGGGCCCGGAACGAGTTATGACCCTTCATACGGCGCGGCGATTGACAGCATGCAAGTGGCCGGCGGCAAAATAATAGGCTACGTGCACACGAGCTATGGACAGAGGCCCCTAAGCAACGTTGAGGCGGATATTAACTCGTGGTATTCTTTCTATCCAACCCTCAATGGGATTTTCATCGATGAACAGGCTAATACCAGTGGGGAAGAATCATACTATAGTCAGCTTTATAGCTACATCAAGAAGAAGGACTCCACAGCGCTCGTCGTGACAAATCCGGGCGCAAACACGATATCGAGCTATCTTTTCGATAACGGCAATAGAATAGCGGATGTTATATGCGTTTTCGAGAATGGTACTGGTTTCGATACGTGGACCCCCGCATCGTGGTATACTAACTATAACCGCGACAACTTCTATGTTATTCCCTACAATACTTCTGCAGCTGATTTCCCCAGCGTCGTTGACAGGGCTGACTCGCTTAACATGGGCTGGATCTACGTTACGAACGATAACCTCCCCAACCCATATGACACGCTGCCTCCGTATTTTGAGGCGTTATGCAATTACCTCCTAACTGGCGTTGATACCTCGACAAGCACGGCTACCGGGACAGGAAGCGGAGGTACAGGTACTGGCACCGGCAGCGGTGTAGGGAATGTCGATTGGCAAAATGTCACGCCGCTTAATGCTCCTCCAAACCCTGCGCCGTCAAAGTCGCCGTACGCGGACGGTCAGATTGAGGATATGTGGGTAGCGAACGACACAAGCAGTCTTTACGTGAGATTCGAAGTCGCGGGTACCATTAACACCACCGGTTATTTCTACCACATCTTCTTTGATACCGACAACGACACCATCGGGCATCCTACCGGCTACGTATATGACAGCGCTTCGGTAGGTGCTGAATTCATGGTCGAGAATGGGCTGTTCTATAAGTACACCGGAACTGGCGGGTCAAACTGGGCCTGGGCATCGGTGAACGGGACGCAGGTAGCCGACAGCGCTGGATTCAGCACGATGTCAATTCCGTTGAGCGCACTTTTCCCGAACGGATCTGGAAAGACAATTGGGTTGATATTCGAGGTAAATCAATCTGGGTCTCCATACGCGACGGTTTGCACCGCGCCAGATAGCTTCCAGACAGAAAGGTACCTATACCTGATGAAGAATAACCCCACCGCCGTCAAACAATCGCAATACGCAGGGCCGAGCAAGTTTGCATTGCTGCAGAACTATCCCAATCCTTTTAATCCGACAACAAACATAGAATATAGTCTGTCCGTTGGGAGCCATGTGAAGATTGTAGTGTACAACGTCCTAGGCGAAGTGGTCACAGACCTGGTTAATAACTATGAGAGCCCGGGCATGCACACTGTCGAGTTCAACGGCGCAGGTTTAGCAAGCGGAGTGTACTTCTACCGCTTACAGACAAATAATCTTGTCAAGGTCCGTAAAATGGTTCTGCTCAAGTAAGTTTCGGCCGCGAGGATTGATGAGACCAAGTAACGACATAACGAGAACGGCTGGAATCCACCAAACATTTTTCGGTCCCCAGTTCAATTGGCGAGAGATTCAAGTGTCGGCCATTCTCATGCCAGGAATGATTGGATGAAATGGACCCAACATACAATCTGCTAGTTTCGAAAGATATTCAAAATATGCGAAGACTATTGGTGAGTGGAGTGGTTACGCCAAAAATCTCAATGCATGAAAATAAAATTACAATCCAGCACTAGGACGCCTCATGACGACGACGTAGTCGGTTACATCTGATCGGAGATGGGGCGTGGTTGACATGGATTGGATACCAAACCATTAAGGAGGAAAAACATGAAAGACAAAGTTACGATGAGCCTGACGGCTTTGTTCGCTGCGGCTCTTCTCATCGTCGGAGTTCACAGAGCGTTCGCTCAGAGTGGGGACACGCTCACGGTCTACGCAAACGGCCCTAGCCTGGACGAGGTGATTGGAAGTGATACGACCGCCTCTGGGGCACAAGCGCATTCAGTCTACAAATTGGTCTCATTGGATACTACTTACATCTGGCTCGGGCCAGTTACGGTGAAATCCAACTTTGAAGTCATTGGAGTATTAGGTTCAAACGGACGTCCCCCATGTATTCAGGCCGGAATTCTGAAAGATGGTTCGTTGCCCTACTACCTATTTGTGGTGAACGGCCCTCACACTACGGCCACGTTTAAGAACTTATACTTAACCGGATTAGCCACAAACAACACGATGAACATACTGAACGTCAACGGCATCGGTTCGTTCATTCAGGTATCGGCTGATTCTGTAAATTTATACGTCGATAATGTGATCTTTGAAGACATGCCCGATGAGTGCATTGGTTACACCGGTAACTGGGACAGTTTCTTCATAACAAACTGCAAATTCCGGAACTTGATCTCCGCGACCCAGTGGTATTCCGGCGAAGCGCTTCGAAACACAGACAATAGCGCCATAACAGATACGATCATGATGCACGATAATACATTCATCGCAACAAACGGTTACGACTGCGCTCCTGTCACGGTGAGTTTCGTAAAATATCTGGACTTTTCTCACAACACCGATATAATGACTTTTCAGAATCCATTCTGGATTTTCAACGTGACCACCGCCAAGATCGACAATAACATGTTTTACGGGACGTGGTTCGGCGGAATCACGCAGTACGAATATTTGAATTATTATGATGAACTGCGGTCGCTCGCCATCCCTTCCGTTATAGACCTTGATACTCTGGGTGGCGATATACCAAAAGTGTTTGACCCCCAGGATTCGTCCAGCTCAAACTTGTTATGGCTTGCTGAGGCGAAGAGGAAGATTGAAGTAATGAACAACAATTTCTACGAGCCCGATACAGTTATAGGGTTCTGGAAGGCTTACGATGACACTGCGCATGGGGCCGATTCCCTATATGCTACGACATGGATGAATGCGCGCACGACCCACATGTTCAGCGATCCCAGTCAATGGCCGGGCTTGGTAGCAAAGGGGAATACGTTTGTCAACCCAGGATATGGATCCTCGATCGACGAAATGTTGTATCCCAATCAAGGCGACGGAGTAGGCGGTTTCCAGTATTTCATGGATATAAGAACGAATACAGCTTCCACAGATATTTATGGATACAAACTGCAAAATGCCAGTGGCTCGAACTGGATTCCCCAATGGCCATTACCGGAATTGAAGGACATGCAGTATACGAATTCCTCACTGCTTTCCGGTGGCACCGATGGGAAACCTGTGGGCGACGATGGCTGGTTCACTGGTGGCTATACCGCAGTTCAGCAGGTTGCATCGCAGGTGCCGTCTAAGTTTACCCTGTCGGAGGCCTATCCGAATCCATTCAATCCTTCAGCGCACATAGAGTATACGGTACCTAAGAGCAGCTATGTGACATTGCAGGTTTACAACGTGCTCGGCCAGATGGTCGCCACTCTTGCTTCTGGCCAGGAACAGGCGGGCAAGTATGTCGTGACTTTCAATGGCGATAGATTTGCCAGCGGCGTTTATTTTTATCGACTGTCGGCAGGTAGTGTCAACATCACCAAAAAGATGATGATGATTAAATAGTATCAAGAGATAATTAGAAAACACTTTGCGGATGACGGGATTGCTTCGTAAGCCAGAGTCTTCCGGAGCATCCTGTCCCCGCGGTTATCTTCTGAGAAGAAAAATTCTGTTAACGGAGGAGAAGTAATGAGTAGACTGATGCACACGATTACGGGGCCATTGGCCTTACTTATCGTGGCCATCTCATCAGTCATGATGTTTGCTGGAGCGATGTGCATTTCGTCGGCGATTGAACACATATCAAAGAATCCGCTGCCCCTTAAAGCTACGCATTCTGCACGGAGGGCAGCTGACCGTTCTACTTTAACAATTCGAACTGATTACGTTGCACTCAAGATATTTAAAGATTTGACCTTTCAGATACTTTCCCCGTATATGCCAAAATCTGAAGGTGGTGTAGTGCTTCCGAGGCGCGGGAATTTGTCGGAGATCAGTCTCGCGAATTCATCCAGGCGCGAGTATTTTCGGATTTCAGCGGGTACAATAGAAAAAGAAACTATGCTTACAGTGTATGGTGAAAGCAAAGTGGTTTCCTTTTCCGCTTCGTCGAAAGATGGCAAACTCACGGAAGAATTCAGGTTCATATTGCCGCTTAACTTTGCGAATGCAATCATATGCACGTCGTCTCTGAAGAATGAGAGCAAAAGTCCCCTGAAGGTCGAGACGTACAGTCTGCTCGCCTCTTCCTTTGATGCCAGGAAGTTTGGAGCGGACAGCGCCTACAAGTTTTGGAGCTTTCAGGGGGGCAGCTATGAGCAAAGGTACGATTGGATATTTCCGATCACCGCTGCATATCAGCGAACGAATTTCCAGGGGATGAACGCGCCGGACTATGGCGGCGGAATACCAGTGGTCGATCTTTGGACAAGAAGCATGGGACTCGCCTTTTCTGTCATCAATACGGAACCACAATTCATTTATCTCCCGGTTAGAGTAAAGAAATCTGGCGACGTGTCGTTCTCCATCGTCGATTCGAATCGCGCCGAGCTGAGGCCGGGCGAGTCGCTTGACCTGGTACGTTATGCCATAATCGTTCATCACGGCGATTTCTTTAACGGCTTGAGAACCTACTCTGACCTAATGCAGGACGAGGGCTTCCACTTCCCCAAAGCACCTGCAGATGCCTTTGAACCCGAATGGTGTGCATGGGGATACGGAAGGGATTTCAGTAAGAAAGAAATACTTGAGAGTTTGCCGCTGGCTAAGAAGTTAGGATTCGGATGGGTCACAATCGACGACGGCTGGCAAAACAACACAGGCGATTGGGAACCTAATCCTGCAAGGTTCCCTGGAGGAGAGAATGACTTCGAGTCTTTCGTGGATTCTATACATTCTTACGGGCTAAAGGTCCGTCTTTGGTGGTCTCCGTTTGCCGCTCAAGATTCCACCTACAGTTCAGCACACTATCCGAGAAGGATGCACGAATACGGGTTCAATATACAGAGCAAACTCGCGCTCGAGCATCCCGACTGGTTTATTCTAGACAAAGACGGCAACAGGGTCCGAGTTTCCTGGTGGAACTCCTACCTGCTCTGTCCGGCAGTTCCTGCGGTCAGGCATTACTTCGAAGACTTTGTTAGGAAAGCGATCGTGAAATGGAAGATCGACGGCTTCAAGCTCGACGGTCAGGATCAGAACATGGTGCCGGAGTGCTTCAATATGTCACATCACCACACGAGTCCGTTTGCCTCCGTCCGCGCGGTGCCCATCTTTTTCAAGGATATTTATGACGAGGCGACGTCGTTGAAGAAGGGGTTCTTGGTTCAGCTTTGTCCGTGCGGCACCAACTTTTCAATTTATAATCTACCTTATGTGAATCAGACGGTCGCATCCGATCCACTGGATTCCTGGCAGGTCAGGTCGAAAGGTAAAACTTTCAGAGCATTGTATGGCAGCAGCACGGAAGCGTACAGCGGCGACCACGTCGAGCTGACCAACCGGACCTGGGATCCGGCGCTTCAGAAGTTCGTTCCGCACGGCAATGTCGATTTTGCTTCGACTCTCGCCGTGGGCGGAGTTCCGGCTTCCAAGTTCACTATACCTGGCGCGAGTCAGCCTGACAGTACTCTCGC
>JAJYRM010000169.1 GCA_021794075.1 Bacteroidota bacterium
GAAAATATATTTCCTGTCAATCGGAATTTGCAAAGTTGACGGGGCATGGGCTCGCGTTCCACATTGAGCCGGCGAGGCCCATGTGGTATGATCGCGGAGGGTATTGAGAATATCTTCAAACCCTTGGGAGCTACAAATCAGCAGCGACTTTCCGGCTCCATGAAGAAGCTTGACCGGCCAAGTTCCCTTGTTATCTGGGCAACCTTCCCAAGGGGACGAGCTAAGAGGGGATCTTACCCGTAATTGCGCCGGATGCTCCGATTATTTTCCCGTTTTAAGAAACTCCTCCCACTTAGCCCGGTATTCGGTCTCATAGTTCCGAACCGAGTTGTCGAAACTTAGATCCGGTCGGTTGGATTTCCACTCCCACTCGATGTCCACCTTCTTCGCGCTTATGGGAAGGCTTACCTCTGAATCTTTGATCTTTATCCTTCTTCCGTCGGCGACAACGAATTTTGTGTTCATGAACCACGGTAGATGAAGCACCAGCTTGCGAGGGTCGCTGGTGAAATGATTCTCAAGTTCCAGCGTCGCTCCTCCTTTCCTGAATAGCAGCGTGAAATTAACCTCTCCAAAATATGTCGGTGCCCGCCGGACGATGATTTCTTTGCCGTCGCGTACCCAGTCGGGCGATATGCAGGACAGGATATGTAGATCGTCTGGCGTGGAGGTGGGCTTTGGCGAGTCGGGCTCCTCCCGTACCATCATGTTTCTTATGAGAGTCCTAAACTCTGCAGCATACCATCCATGCGGAGCAAGATTGTTGTCGAATGCCCTGTCCCCCCAAGGCTTAATTGAGCTCTCGAAACCCGCGTTCGTGGAGCTGGTGTGGACCAGAAGCGCGTACAAATCTTTCACCACCTCTTCTTGTTCTCCGCGCACAAGCTCGTCCTGAGTATTGCGTATGGTCAGGTAATCATGGAGGTATTTTCCATAGCCATATGTCATGATCCCTTCCCTGTACTTTGCCCTGGTGGAGTCGAGCGTCGCCGTAACCATGGGATTAAAAGGTTTGAACAGCATTTCTGGGTATAGCGTCAGCATGTTTCCCCAATCCTGTCCCGGCGGATTGACTCCGTCGAGGCCGGGCGGTATATAACCGCCGGTACTTGCGGTTTCAACCTCCAGCCTTTTCATCAGTGTCGAATAATAATTGTCGTACTCCCGCTCGAACCTCTCCGCGTCTTTTGTCTTTCCGATCCCCTTTGCCAAGGCGATCATATTCCTAAGCCCGATAAGCGCCCAGAAGTTATGTCCAGTTATATGGCCCGTGATGTTTTCGTTATCGCCGGGAGTAGTTTCCGGCATAAGATGTAGCGGGTCCGACGCGCGCGCCTTGACAAGCCAATCAAACGCTTTCTCGATTGAGGGGAAGACCGATTCCGCGAATCGTTTGTCGTGTGTAAGCCTGTAATACTGTCCGTAAATCCACATTGTCTGTCCCCATCCGTCGAACTGTCCTCCCTGCGAAACGAAATTTCCGTTAGGCTGCTGCCAACGCGGGAAGAACTCCAAGCACTGACGCGCGATGTTGAAGTAACCCGACAGGACGTAATTTCTCACGATGAAGGAAGCGTCTCGGAGCCAGAACGCGTGATACTGAAAGTCGTTTACCTTCTGAATGTAATAGCCGTCCTCTTTGTTGCGCGCGATAAGGTCGTAGACAAGGCTCGTCTTGTAAGTGTTAACCACTTTAGGCTCAGGCACGGTTATCTCGATTCCCCTTGAAAAGATGTCCTGCCAGAATTTAACCGTCTTATCGAGATAGTTCCGGAACTTCGCGTTGCGCAACTTGCCCACGAGAGGATCGCCTTCAGGTATCGGAGTATAAGGCATCTTGAAGTCCAGAGTCCGCTCGTCGCCCGGTTTCAAGCTTATAAAATATTCGACGATTCCGACCGGAGTGGTAGGGAGCGCTCGCATGACTACCGGCTTAAGGTTCCCGGAACTGTTTGACTGGAGCGTCATCTTCAGTTCGGGAGAAGGTGTTTTTGGGAAAACGTACATAACGCTATCCGCGCGGAGAAATGTGTCGCCTGAGAAGTCGTATTCCCAATTGGGATTGAACTCAACGCCAGGCTGTTCGTAACCGCCGAGGACTGCGCTCTTCCACGGCCGTTGATAGCAATAGTCCGTTGTCCCGTCTTCCCTGTTCGAGCGTCCCTGGTATCTCACCCCCACTCCGAAATACGCTCCGCGAGGTTCGTTGGCGATATCCTTAATTCTAACCCGGATGAAATTCATCAGCGGGCTTCCTGACTTCCCGTCCAGAGTTGCGGCGAAGGCTGTGATCGTATATTCGACCCCCTCTCTTTCAAAGTGGTACATGTCCACTGGAAGGTACCCGTCAAGGAGCGTTTTGATTCTGACGTTGATAGGGACGGGCGGATTGCCGGTAAAGAACATGAGCTCACCATAGCCTGTGTAAAGGAAACCTTGCGGCGTAACCTCCGTACCCCACCTGCCATCCATGACTCCGAGTTCGTCGGTTGGTTTGCTGTAGTATGAAAATGGCTCGTTCGCCTTGTCCATCGCCGGGTTCACCATCTGCCCGCTTACCACTCCGCCGTAGAGTACCGCAACGACAAGAAAGTGCGCCACAACGATACCGCGCGATCTACTTTTCACGATAAGGACTCCTCATTGTAAAGGTTTGTCTTGTCAGTAATCCTTCTTCTCAATATTCCAGCCGGAGACTTCCAATCGAGGGGATCCGTCTTTCAGGTCACGGGCGTAAAAGTGTCCTTTGAGGGTCCTCGTGCCGCCAGGAAGAAGCGAGATGTAGTTGTCGTTCCAAAATATCGGGAGCACAGTGAACTCGTCGTCTTTACTTCCCTCAGCCATGCCGGAATTCACAAGAGGCTTCTTGATTACGCTCTTGATAGACACATATACCATGAAGGCAAGGTGCTTCGTCGGGTTGTTTAGACGGGCTCTCACAAAGTATTTGTTTCCTCTACGTTCAAACTGCCAGTGAACGTCAAGCTTGACTTCCGGAAGCTCTTTCAGTTCCGTGAGGTTGGCATAAGTATTTTCGGGGATATGCCACGCCGCCTTCGTCTCGTGAATGACATCCGGAGAAGTGGACAGCGCATAGAAATTGACGCTGATAAGATTACTTCCGTGGTAGAGTCCGAGATCCAGGAAGTAAGTTAGGGTCGGTGAATTCAAGGCGGGCAGCGCGGTGATCCGACTGGAAGAATTTGCAGATATGTCGATTTTCTTTTCGAATTTGTAGATCTCTTTCATGTTGAAATCAAAGGCCCTTGCCTTCAGCGTGAGTCCGTCGCTTGGTTTCAGAGTTGAGTTCACAACCACGATGGCGCCGTCACCATAGTCGTATTGAATGTGGATCGGTTCGCAAGCCTTCTCCGCGCCATAGAAAGCGCCTGTAGGATTCAAATAGTAGTCATACAATTGCCACCACATTCTTGGCCATGAAGCGTTGTACATCCACTGGATGACTCCTGTCGACTTGAATTTGTTAGCTCCGAAGGCCTCGAACATCCCGCGCATCGCCTCGTAATTGGTGTATTGCGCCTCTCTCTCGTAATCGTTCAACGACGCAGGAGGTCCCAGACGGCGGTCGATTGCCGCGTTGTACATGCCGAACTTACTGAAGGTTCTCAGCGGACTGTGGAAATGCCATTCGCTGTTTATTGGCCAGAGCGAATCAGGCGAGAGCATCTTGACCAGAGAACCAATGCGTGGGATTTGAGGACCTGGACCGGTCTCTGTATTGAATCCAAACGCTCCGCCGTGTGCGGTGTCTGTGTACCAATAAACCGGCGGGACATAATCGTACGGTCCACGCATCTTTACCGCGGTAGGTCCGGAAAGCGCGCTTGTGTGCTCTTTTGCTGAGGCGAGATGCGGACGCGTAGTATCATACTTTGACAGAATTCTCAAATACATTTTCTCCAGAGTTGCTCGGGGGAGCAAATCGCTGCCGTAAAGCCAAACAAATATGCTCGGATGGTTCCGCAGCCATTTTACCTGGTCCTTAAACGAACGTGCCGCGATTCCCATATCAGCCGAGGATACTACGCCGCCGTATTGCCCGGTCGGTTTCCCAAAGTACTCTTCCCATTCCCATTGGCAACTCACTCCCTCCATTATGAGAATCCCCTTTTCATCGCAAAGGTTGTAGATATCGCTGTTCTCTCCCCAGAATCCCTCCATTCTAATCGCGTTCAAGTGCATGTTGACGGCGTAGTCGATTTGTGCCCGAAGATTTCTCTCATTCTGTTGTAGGAACAGCTGGTCCGCCCAGCCGCCTCCTCGAACCAATATCTTCTTCCCATTGAGCATAAAGCCACGAAAGCCTTCACGATTTATGTAATCGTTGATTTGCCTGATGCCGAATTTTGTATCGGCATGATCGGTCGTACTCCTGTCGACCATAAATTTCAGATGTACTGAATAAAGGTTTGGTTTGCCAAAATCGTTTGTCCACCAAAGCCTCGGATCCTTTATGATTAGCTGGCGAAATGTTTCAGGCGAAAACGCGACGATTCTCTTCTCGTGAGGAGAAAGACTTACTCTCTTTGAGAAAGTAATCCTGCCGATGTTCCCTTCCAGTGTGCCGGCAACTCGACGGTCGAGGTTGTTTGTAAGTTGCGTGGACACCGTTAGCCATGCCTTCTTCAACGTCGCGGTATCCACCTTCGTAGCAACGAAGGGATATTCCATGGAGACGTCGCCGCTGATATGAATCTTGACAGGCCTCCATAGCCCCATGTCGCGATCGGGGGGCTCGGGGCTCCAGTCGACGAATCCAAGTGTCAACGCGCCTGGGCCCGGTCTGTATATCTCCACAGCGAGAACGTTCTTTCCGCCAAAGCGTACATCCTTCGTGACGTCGAACTGGAACTGTCTGAAAGTGCCGACGATGGAGTCGCTGCTCGCGATAAGCCTTCCGTTGAGCCAGATGTTGGCCCTATAGATGATGCCGAGAAATTTCAAAGTTGCGTGATTTGCGGTCTTTGTTTTTGGCGGCATCTCGAACGTCGTCCTGTACCACCATGGCGCGGTGAAGAGCGAATCTGGGATCTTTCTGAGATTCAACCCGTAGAAAGGGTGCTTAAATACGCCATCAGATACGAGAGTCCCCAGGACGGTTGACGGAACGGTGGCCTTGTACCAGTTACGCGGCTGAAACGTGAGACCGGAGATGGCGGCGCCTCTCTGCCGGGCGACCGCCGACGATTGAATCAGCCAACCGTTCTTAAGGAGGATGTTTCTGCCGCTCTGCGATGCCTTCGCGGCCGCCGGCATTCCGCTCGCCATAAGGAGAAACACAAAAGTTAGTATTGAATTAGTTTTCATAGCGCTCATTCGAATGGGGGTTGTCGTTGCGAAGCCGTTAGCGTGTTTATCTTTCGCTCTAAAACTGTCCGAGGCGTCTCATGGTGTTCGCTATCTCTTCAAGCAGTGGCTGTCGTCCATGATACATATCCTTACTCAGCTCCCAGATCATGATACCGCCCAGGTGATGTTTCACGCTGTACTCGGCTTTCAGTTCCAGCGACCTGGGATTCTCGTAAGAGATAAGTTCAGTGGAATCCGGATTGATCAGGTAAGGAACCTCTGAGACACCGTCCCAATTATAATGCCATCCTTCAGAAATGAAGTTCATGCTCTCGGAATAAAAGTTCTGGCCGATATACCTACCGGGTTTGTACAATCCTTTTGCCTTGAATAAATCGCCGTAAAATGGCACTCCCATTACAAGTTTTTCGGAGGGTATTCCCCTCGAGAGGAGGAACGCGATCGTCGCCGAATCGGAGCCGGCCCCGTTCGGATCGTCAGGCGAAGCGTACAATGGAGAGTCATGTCCAGCGTAGCAGCACCACGAGGCCATGTAATCGTAGCACATCACGTTGTACCAATCGACGTATTTATCGAGTATCGGGTAGTTGAAGGACGCGCCGATGTGCCAGTGCGGGATGGCCATGGTAATCAGCCATGAAGGGTGAATGTGATTGAAGGTTGTCCACAGGTCACGTACCAGGGAGGTCAAGTCGTGGCATTGGTCAGCGTTACCCGGCGTTTCCCAATCGATGTCTACTCCGTCGTAGTGATTTGTTTCGAGAAAATCGACGACATTGCGGACCATGGCGGCTCGGGTGGCGGGGTTTCCGGTAACGAGTGCGAAATATCCCTTCAATTTGGGATTGCCTCCGCCGATTGAAATCAGGACCTTCACGCCAGCTTTGTGTGCGGCACGGACAAGGCTCGGGAAAGGAATCTGCGGATCTTTATGCTCGAGCGCCCCTAGGGCGTTCAGATGTACCGCTGACACAATTATGTCCGTCAGATTTGAGTACTCGACACTGTCGGGCGGAATGGTGTATTTGTATGCGGCATAATATCCGACAATTCTTTGGCGGGCTTCTGCCCTGACACAAGTGAACATTGTAGAGAGCGCGACAAACAGCGCTAAAGGAAATACTTTCACTAAATTAACTCTCACCGTTTGCTCCGGATTTTACTTCTGACAAACCTCAACATAACCTTGACCGCGCGCGAATTCAAGTGAAGCCCGCCGCCCACAATCCGTCAGGCTTCCAAATTCCGCCGCTAGGGAGAGGTTGAA
>JAJYRM010000170.1 GCA_021794075.1 Bacteroidota bacterium
CTCCCTGTCTTTTCTTTGAGGACTTCAGGTCGGTATTCATGGCTTTGATCCTATCGATGAACTCGGCTTTCGGCATGAAGGCCTCGACGTTGATGGCCATCAGCATATGACCGACGTTTGCCGGGCGCTTCATATCCTTGTACATGGAGTTGACACGCCTTCCGAATCCGCCGCCGGTGAGCACACCGGAAAGAATGTCCACCATAAGAGCGAGCGCGTATCCTTTCGGGCCAGCCATTGTCAACACTGAACCGTCGAGCGCCTTCTGTGGATCCGTTGTTGGATTACCTTCAGGGTCAAGCGCCCAGTCCGAAGGAATCGGCGTTCCGGTGCGGGCCGCCGCAACGATCTTTCCTCTCGCCACGATGCTGGTAGATGTGTCTATGATTATCGGTTTGTCGGTTCCAGTCGGCACGGCCATGGCAATCGGGTTCGTCCCGAAATACGCCTCATAACTTCCCCAGGGCGGAAGGGCCGGCTCGGCGTTGGTAAACGCCATTCCGACGAAGCCATTCCGTGCGGCGATGGCACAGAAATATCCAGCAGCACCGAAGTGCTGGCTGTTAACGACGCCAACGACCCCGACGCCGCATTCTTTCGCCATGGCCACGGCCTCATTTATTGCTTTCACTCCTGCCACCTGTCCAAGCCCGTTCTTGGCATCAAGTACGCCTGCCGCAGGCATGTTCCTGTGAAATTCCATTCGGGCTTTGCCATCTATCAAACCGAGGGAGATCCTCTTGAGATATATCGGAAGACGAGACACGCCATGCGTATCGACGCCGAGAAGGTTTGCCTCGACAAGACTGTCGGCAAGCACTGCCGCGTCTGCCTGACCAACGCCGGATTTTTCAGCCAGCTCTTTTACAAACGCGTTCAGTTCTTCCGCTTTGACAGTTGTCCTTGTATCTGTCTTAATGCTTTGGTTTTCCATTTTTCAATTCACCATTATTTTTGGTTCTATTGCTCTTATCGTCAAATTCCTGCGACACCTAATATCCGCCGGCGCTAATCCACCGGCATACTAGCTCATTCAATCTACTCAGATAAAGGTATTGGCGCGAGTTTCGAGGGCTCGTAGGTAATCCTTGCCGGAATCTCTACGGCCCTCTCGCCTAACTATAAAAAAAGCTTAAACAGCCTGATCATCCGGCATGCATCGTAAGATCGTTAATATGCATGCCGGCGTGATCATCTGTCGTGGGAAATTACGCGCTTCTATAGAGTTTCGTAAGCACGAACTCCTTATGCCTCAGCACTTCCGCGGCTGTCAGCCTTCCCGAAAGAGTCCTAAGCAGCATATCCATCAATGCATCTCCTGCCTGGTCCAGCGTCTGCTCAAGCGTCAGAACTTTTTCCACGGAAACGTCTATATGTTCCGACATCGTCGCGGCTGTGTTCGGATTTGCCGTCAGCTTAATTACCGGCACGACAGGATTGCCAATGATATTCCCCTGTCCCGTGGGGAAGAGGTGAGCGATCGCGCCACCGGCAGCAAACAGGGTTACCGCTTCCGCCGCCGCGGACGAAGTGTCCATGAAGTGTAATCCTTTTCCGTGCGGTGCTTCCGCAGGCGAGAGGACGCCGTCAACCTTCAGCTTGCCGATCTTTTGGATATTACCCATCGCCTTCTCTTCAATCGTAGTCAGACCGCCGGCAATATTGCCCTGGGTCGGCTGCGAGCCGAGGAGATCGGAACCTTGTGCTTCTATCATGGCATTGTAATCGTTGAAAATGTCCATGAACTTCTTCCTGAGCGCCGGAGTTTTCATCCTGTCGGCGACTATTTGTTCGCCTCCGGTAAGCTCAGAAGTCTCTCCAAACATGACTGTGCCACCTGCATCAACCAGCCGCTCAAAAACTTTTCCGACGGTTGGATTCGCGCCAAGTCCCGACGTCGTGTCGGACTCACCGCATTTTGTGCTGATGACGGCATCTGCAACGTCTATCTCTTCTCTCTTGAGCTCGGATACCTTCTGGACCAGACCTTTTGCGGCGCGAGAAGCCTTCTCGATCGTCTTCAGGTCTCCGGATTTCTCGATTGAAAAGACCTCGACGGGCTTCCCGGTCTTTGCTATTCCTTCGGCAACCTTATCGGCCCATTTAGGCTCGATGCAAATCACCACGGCGGCAGCGATGTTCGGGTTCCTACCGGTACCTATCATAGTATCGAAGAACAGCTCGAGGTCAGCCCCGAACTGCAATCTTCCGTAGGCGTGCGGAAGTGGGAGCGTCCCCTCGATGAGGGATGCAACACCTTCAGCAGCAGAATTTGACAGATCGTCGACTGGAATTATGGCAACGTGATTTCTTGCAGCAACTGCGCCGTTCTCACGACGGTATCCAAAGAATTTATATTTTGACATTTTGCCACCTATTGCTCTTTACGTTATGTACATGTACATGCTGGCCGGCCTTTATCGCCTGCTTTGCTTTCCCTATCACTACTCCATACTTCACGACATCCTCCCCTTCCTTGATGTCTTTGAGAGCCACCTTGTGACCAAGGGGCACAGGGTCTTTTGATTCCAGCGATATCGCCTTCCCGGTCTCAAGGCAGGAACCTGTTATCTTCTCTCCTGCTTTGATTTCCGTCACCGCGACGCCCACGCTATCGTGCTCGTCGTGTACTAGAAATTGTGGTTTCATTGTTTTGCCTTTTTGGTTGTGTTTGAATTCAGCTTAACTGCATTGAAAAAAAACTTAATTCTCTCAAATGAGCTTGTCGCATATCCTCCCCGGCTCTTCACGAGATCCGAGGGAGGAAATGGGAACAAGTGAGCTCCGTCTAATTGTGGTCCATCGCTTCTCCCATCTTATCGGTCATGTCGAACTCAAGGACCTTGTGCTTATACAAATCCGAATACTTCAGGAAGAGCGTGTGAAGGGGTTTCCCGTCAAGCTTAATCGACTTTACGTATATATTCTTCGGCGAAAAATTGCGGGCAATTACCGTGAATGTATTTCTCCCCGGCGCCGTCAGGTGTAGAGTGACCTTCTGGAAGAACGGTCTGCCGATCGCATACTCTCCGGAAGCAGGACATACGGGATAGAAGCCGAGTGTCGTGAAGATGTACCAGGCGGACATCTGCCCGCAGTCGTCATTGCCGGATATACCGTCCGGCGTGTCGCGATAGTTCTTGTTCACGACATTAGTAAGAATCGTATCGGCGTTCCAGGGCTCATCGACCCAATCGTAAAGATATGGATAATGGTTTTCAGGCTCATTGTCATAGGCATAATGGCCGCCGCTAAAATTCTCATTGAGCTTCGATATAAAGTTTTGTCGTCCCATCAGCTTTACGAGTCCCGGCACATCCTGCATCACGCAGAAGAGATATGTCCACTTACTTCCTTCGGTAAACGCGGCGTACTTTTTCGGATCGCTCGTGTAGAAGGATCCATCCGAGAGACGAGGCGTCATGAAGCCGGTCTTCGTGTCGAAAAGATTCCTGTAATTCTCCGACCGCTTCATGAAGAACCGATACTCCTTCGCCTTGCCGAGTCCCTTGGCGACTTGCGCCACGCAATAATCTTCCAACGCGAATTCGAGCGTGGAGGATACCGATTCATTCGTCTTATCGGCCGGAACATATCCAAGCTTCTTGTAGTAAGTCAGCCCTTGTCGCGCTTCGTATGAAGTCCACTGCGCGCGGTCCGCCCATCGTTTGTGAGTATCGCCCTCAGGCGGGGTCATCGCGTCTTTGTAGATCGCGTTCCATGCCTCCTTGAGATTGTAGTTCCTGAATCCTCTCACGAAGGCGTCAGCGATGATGGCGTCGCCCGGGGTACCAATCATAATGTTGGTATAGCTCGGGTTTGGCCACTTAGGAATCCAGCCCCCCTCCTTATACATGTTCAGCATCGACTGAATCATCGGAGAGACTACTTTGGGGTCTATCAGTGTGAGTAGAGGATGCAGCGCGCGGAACGTATCCCACATCGAATAATCCTCAAACAAAACTCCTTTGTGAATTTTGCCGTCGAAAGCGCTATAGTACCGTCCTCCCTCGTAGAAGATTCTGGGGAAAAGGAGCGAATGGTACATTGCCGTGTAGAAGATCGTTTGCTGCGTCGGCGTAGCCCCATGTATTCGGATTGTCGCCAGAAGCTTGTTCCATCTTGCCTTCGTTTGCATCTCGACACGATTGAAACTCCATCCGGGTATCTCTCTTCTTAGATTCCTTCGCGCCTGATTCAGGCTAATGAAAGAAGATCCGATCCTGACCTTCACCTCGTGAGTTCCGCCTTCACTGAAAGTAACAAGGGCGCCGACATTCGGCCCACGCATGTCTTGTTCGCCGTCGTAGATTCTGACGCCATTCGAATCCTCCCATGCGGAGTACGCTTCGAACGGTTTGTCGAACTGCAACACAAAGTAGCCGCTGAAATTCTTGATCTGCGGTCCCATGTCTTTTCCGTCGAAGACATTAATTCGATCGGGATTATAGCCGATTATCTCGCGGCGATCCGGCGATACGTGGACCCATCCCTCGTCGCCGGGCATCCGGCTCATTTCCACGAAGAAACGGGACGTCGATCCCTTCGGATAGGTAATCCTGAAAAATCCGCATCGGGTGGTCGCGGTGATTTCCGTCCTTATGGTCTGCTCACCGCTGTCGCCCATCTCCACTGAATAGTAATAGGGCTTTCCGATCTCGGTCCCCGGTATGATCGCCATTGCCCTGTCGTCGCGGCGGACTTTAGGCGAACCGATCTCTGGCATGACCGTCAGGAAGCCGTAATCGCTCATCCAAATAGTCGGCTGGTGCGTTCCCATGAAACCTTTGATGTACTTGTCTTCGTACCGGAACGGGAGCTGGCTTATGAAATTCAGCTGAGTCATCGGAGTCCAATCAGTCATGGCGTGCGGCGTCGCGACCCAAGGACAGACACCACCGTAGTTTTTTACGCCTTGCGGCCCGGTCGTTCCGATGAATGTATTAACCATGCCGGCCGGGTCGAACCCCTGAGCCGCGAATGCGGCAGAGCTGGTCACAATCAAAACAAGCCATACTAGTTTTTTCATGCCCACTAATCCTCTAAATAGATTTCTCTTCATTTTACTATTCAACACATGCAACCGCTGACCCAGAAGCTTACTTCTCCATTACCACAACAGCCGACTGTGGCGGTATTCGGAGCGTTCCTGAAGTAGGAACGGCGTCCGGATGTCCCGGAGTCGCGACAACGAGTTTCCCATGATGCGGGATATCGACCCTTGCCGTGATCGGCTTGCTGTTTTCAAGGTTGACCACGACTAACGCGCGTTTGCCGGTGGAAGTAACGAACACCGAATACTTGTACGAACCGTCCGCTTTTACATTTGCGCCCATCGTATCGCGGAATGTAGCATCCCAGAGATAAGCCTTGTATTTGGTACGCAGAGCGTCGATCTCTTTTCCATACGCCAGTGTGAGAGGAAAATCGGTGAGGTGTCCTTTGAAATAGTACGGTTCATACTCAATGATATACCGGTCGAGAAGACAAAGGTTGAGCATGTCGCGATCGTTGAAGCCGGTCACGGCGACCATGATAGGAGCGTGCGGCGCGATGTAGCGCTGGACTGGCGTCGAACCGGCGGTGATGCGCGTGTAAGTGAAAGGATAATACTGGGTAAGCCAGTCCTGAGGCCCTTCTCCTGCGAAAAGGAAATTCCGGCCAGAGATGCTGTCGGCAGCGGCCCGAAGGTCTCTTCCCATCGGCATGTCTCCGGCATAGATGAAGCCCGGCGGGTTGTAACCGTGACCCGATGCGAAGCTGTACTTCACCGGGCCATGATGGCACACCTCGTCATAAAGCCAGCCGGATGCGCCGAGCGACAGGAGTTTGTCGAACTGACCGACCGCGATCTTTCGGTACGCCGGGTCCAGAAAATCCATGACGTATCGGCGATGATTGTTTATTCCCGCCAGCTGGACCGGCGTGTAGTAGCTGTAACCTCCCTGTTGATAAGGGATTCCGTAAGGGTCCGTCGCGGCATACTTGTAAAGCTCGGTCTTCGTCCATTCGGTCGTCACGTCGGCCCAGTTCAGTTTTCCGAACAGGATGATGTGAACACCCATAGCCTGGATTTTCTTTATCGCCTCGCGAAGCTGCTGGGTCGTACCGAGGTGCGGATCCGTCGACATCTCCGGGTCGTGACCGTCCTGGCCGCCGGTGTTCCAGCCTACAAGCTGAATCGCGTCGACGCCGTTCTCGGCACATTCCTTACCGTACGACACGAGACTATCGTAAGGGACGCGCCAATCCTGCACCGGAGAATCGATCTGAAGCTGCTGCCACGCGCTTACCTTGTTCAGCCACGCGGGCAGGTGCGGCTCCTTGTACCATGTCTTTCTCCATTCTTTGTACAGATCGACACCCGCGTGCCAGTCACCGCTGTAGCAGCGGACCACGACCGGAGCGAGCTCGAAAGTCGAGTTCGGGTGTTCGAAGATGAAGTGACAGGTCCTGAACTCGAGATGGACCGGCACGCCATGCGGCGTCGTCTTGCCATCAAGAGATTTCCCAGCGATGTAATCGGTCTGCGGAACAGCGTTGTTGATTTCAGAAATAAGACCCGGAT
>JAJYRM010000171.1:0-450 GCA_021794075.1 Bacteroidota bacterium
CCGTACCCGCCCACAGGTAAGACAGTCTCTTGTATATATCCAGAAGCCAACGAGGAGAATAAACCCATAGCGCTAATTCCGCTTGTAGAAATACTGGACGAAACGTGAGAGTCCCCGTTCTGAGAGGGCTGAATAGGGTTACACCTATAAGCATCTTCCCCCAAGTGAACACAAAGCTGACAAAGCCTCCAAACAGCCAATACCAATAACCGACAATTGACCTGACCCAATAACCAAAGTCTCGCATGGCTCACTCCATTTTTAGCGCATAATAGCCTTTTTTTAGAAGTGAGCAAACCCGATAGGCTTGTACTGTTTTTTGTCCCACAGGAATCAACTTTCCTTTGGGCCGCGATCGCTCATTGCGAAGTCTTGATACCGTACTGCAACTCTTTGACATATTTTTCGCCCCGGGATTTGCAATTGCGCTAGCCGAATTCGTAGACGGAG
>JAJYRM010000171.1:460-6512 GCA_021794075.1 Bacteroidota bacterium
GATCTGACGAGGCCGCGCGCGAAATTCTGTTTAAATTTGCCAACCCGGAATACCAGGCGCAATTAAAAGCGGCGCTCACAATTCAGGCGGCGCTACACGTTTCAGAAAGGGAATGAAGGGTCAATATTTGTATGAAATTATCGCCCCGGTTAAAAGAACTCCTCGAGAAATTGCCGCCGAACCTCCAGGCCGATTGGGACGGCACCAACCACTATGAGCTACAGGACCCGTACGGAAAAGAATTCTTCTGGCTCCAGGTAGAAGAGGCTGTCGGAGACTGCACTTCGGAGGAAGGGCAGCGGCTCGGGCTAGTGCTCGATATAATCGAAGAGGTCTCGAAAATCGCAAGGGACGAGAAGGAAGAAATTCGATGACTGAAATATTAACAGCTAAGGAAGTGGCCCAAGAGTGGCCCAGCTCCGGAAAAACCTGCGAAATTCGTACTGGCGGCGGGATTCGAACCTGCGACCCCTAGATCCACAATCTAGTGCTCTAACCAACTGAGCTACGCCAGCATATGTGCTAAATTTTGTGTTGTAATTTAACCAGATTCAGCCAAAATCTCAACGACTATCTCGTCTACCCGCGTCATTCGCGTTTGAGGCCTTGCCCTGAAATCTCATGCGGGCGATGAGTCGTCTTTCTGAACCGTCCGACTTCCTTAAGCGGCTCCCGTCTCATCGGGGCCCGTCTACTGTATTCGCGAATCCCAAACGTACCGATTCTGTGCACGCGAAGGTTCCTGACAAAGACCCTTAAATTGGGGCTGTACTGTGTGAGCAAAGTACAAATGCTGTCTTGCAGGCTTCTCATTGAATCTGCGTTCCATGCAATATTCTCCATCATCATCGAGAAGACCAGCGTGTCATGCGGAATGAATATGTAGCCGGAAAGAGTGCGGACTCCAAGCAATGAACCAGTTTTCGCGTGGACTAAACCTTTCACGAAACTCTGAGTCATCCTGTCCTGAAGAGTACCCGCTTCTCCGGCGACGGGGAGACTGTTAACGAATATATGCTTGTATGGTTGGTTGAGGTCGTAGCGGAGGACATGCACGATGGCGTTGGGCGTAATGAGGTCGTAATGGGAGACTCCCGAACCATCCACGATGAAGTATTGTGTCGTGTCTACTCCACATTGCTCAAGGAAAGTTTTCTCAAGAGTAATTCCATTCTTTGCGCTTCCCACCTCATCCGCAGTTGCCATCGGGACCGTGCGCAGCATGCACTCCGCGCCCAGATTATCCGACACATGGTTGATATACGTGACCACAGTGTCTATCCCATGTATCAGGGAAAACACCTGCACGCGAGACGTATGGTCCGTATAAGTGCGCGTAACATCAAGATGTCCGAGTATCTTGACACCGTGTTTTTCGAGAAGCTCTCGCAAGACGGTCCCGAAATAATGAGCAGGATGTCGCACCGAGAACTGGTAAGTCGTGGGAGTGAAATCGTCCGTGTAAGTTCCAGTAACGACGATCGTATTCACGCCATTAATCATCTCACGCGTTACGTTAATTGTGTCAATATCTCCGGGTTGAGCCAGATTGTCGATCTTGATAAATGAAGTCTCGGGATAAGTTGTGACGACAAGGCCGCTTCCTGATGGATCCAACGAAACAAAAACGTTTACTACGTCGTGCTGAAGCTCTGCCGGTGCGATAAACATGGCATACGGTTCCGGCTCGTCGTCCCACATCCAACCTGCCCCCCATTGAAGGGAATCGAATTTCGAAATGTCGAGGACAAGATTTCCCGTAACGGTGGTAATGCCGGTCGCTTCTATCGCCTTAGCCGCTGAATCGAGATCATTCATTCTGATTATTGGATCGCCCATGCCGACAACGACGAGGTCGCCGACCAGGCTATCTTCCCGCTGCACTCCCGCGAAGTCGAATGGAGTGGCGAAAAGATAACCCTTGCCGAGACTATTCAGGGCGAAAGAAGTCGTCACAATTTTTAGGTTACTGGCGGGGAGAAGTAAAAGCCCGGCATTTGTGCTGAAGATCGTCCGTCTTTCTCTGAGCGAGTAGACATCGACAGCTTTCTGCGTTCCGGGCGATTTACTTTGCGAAATCATGTGATTAATCTCGCGTTTCAGGAGACGCTGCGAAGCTGTTTCCTGCGCGTAAATGCATGGCGAAATGACGAAGATCAGAAGGATGATCTTCATTGCAAGAGAGACAGGGGAGCGTTTCATTTCCTGGGTCGGCCTAATTTCCTATAGAGTGTGCTCTTGTTTATCCCCAATATTTCTGCGGCTGCGACGTAGTTGTCCCCGCAGATGCTTAGAACGTGATTTATATATTCCGTCTCGAGCTCATCGAGAGTTAAGTTGGAAGGGAGATGTTCAGTCCAGTTCTCTCCCTGTTTTCGAACGGAGGGAAGCTCGGTGTCGCCGGGAGCCAGGATCGGTCCCGTTGCAAGGGCGACGGCTCTGTCCACGAAGTTCTCAAGCTCACGGACATTTCCGGGCCAGGTGAGGCGATATAATCGCTCGAGCAACTCGGCAGAGATGCCGGTTACTTGTTTGTTATGCTGGATGTTGTACTTCTTAATAAAGAAATCGATCAGGAGAGGGATATCGTCCTGTCTTTCGCGTAAAGGAGGAAGCTCTATCTTGATGACGCTGAGCCGGTAGAAGAGATCTTCGCGGAACAGCTTCTCACTCACTAGTTCTTCGAGATTCCGGTTCGTCGCGGCTATGATCCTGACGTCGACGATCCGAGAAACGCTGCTCCCAATTCTGCGGACCTCATGCTCCTGTAGAACCCTGAGAAGTTTAGGTTGGAGGAGCAAAGGTATTTCTCCAACCTCGTCAAGGAAGAGAGTGCCGCCTTCAGCTTCCGTGAACAATCCGTCCCTCGCAAATAGCGCCCCGGTAAAGGCCCCTTTTTCGTGACCGAAAAGTTCAGCTTCGAGAAGTTGTTCAGGGATGGCGGCTACATTTATCGGTATGAACGGTTTTTCCGCTCGCGGACTGTTGAGATGTATTGAACGCGCTACAATTTCTTTTCCTGTTCCACTTTCTCCCTCTATCAGTATACTGGAGTTAGTTGGAGCTACCCTCCCAATTACCTTGAACACCTTGAGCATTCTCTCGCTCTTTCCGACCACATTCGAAACATTTGGCTCCATCTGTTGGAGGGCACCCTTTTCGCCGGCACCTTCGGCGGCGTGGAAGTGAGAAACGGCGTTCGAAACTACAAGGCGTATCTCGTTGAGATTAAGCGGCTTGCTTAAGTAGTCGAAAGCCCCGTCTTTTATTGTGTTTGCCGCCGCTTCAAGTGTTCCGAAAGCTGTTATTAGTATGACCGGCAACGAGGGGGAAGCTTCAAGGAGTCTACTCATAAGTTCAACCCCGTTGAGGCCTGGCATCATGACGTCGGTCACGACTGCTGAGAAACCGCCCATCTTAATTCGCGATAGGGCCGCTACTGGGTCGGAAAACGTTTCCACCTGATATGAGGACGACAGCGCTTCGCGTAGTATCTCCAGCGAATCCGCGTGATCGTCAATTACTGCGATTTTGTCTTTCATCTTTGCTATGTGTAGGTAATACTATTGAGAATGTTGAACCGTGCTCGGATGTGTCCGATAGAAATATTTTTCCGTTGTGTCTGTCGACGATCTCTTTACATATGACAAGTCCGATCCCGTTTCCGTTGGGCTTTTTGCTATTGATGAACTCATTGAACAACTGGCGCACGACTTCTTGCGGTACTCCGCCGCCGTTATCTGAAATATCAAACCTTATGTTTTCAAATTCAAAGCCGCTATCGAAGGATGTCTTGAGCGTGACTACTCCGCGAGTCGAATGATCATCTTTTGACTCGACGGCGTCAATCGAATTATTAAGGAGGTTGATCAGAACCTGTTGAATCTGAACCGGGTCCGCTTCGAATACGGCCTGTGTGTTTTCCATCTGCACTTCGAAGGAGACGGACTTGTCCCGCATTTTGGGCTCCATGACGGCGCGCGTCTCCTCGATAAGATTAGAGAGAACTATTCGCTGCTTGGATGGCATCGCGATCTTCCTCGATTGTAGAGAGCGATTAATGATGCCTATCATCGTCTCCACCTGCCTGTAAATAACCTTGAGCTTGTTCTTCTCAAGTTCAGGAATATCATTTTCGAGCAGCAATTGCACGGAGGTATATATTGCATTCAGCGGGCTACCGAGCTCGTGAGCAAGCTTGGACGCGACCTTACCGAGCGAGGCTTGCGACTCGAAGAGTCTAAGTTTCTCCTGCATCGAAATGACTTCATCGCTCTTCTGTCGCAGCGCTTCGGTGGCAATTTCTATTTCCTTCTGAAGTTTTATGGCCGACTCTTCCTGGCGCTTGACTTCTGACTTTATGATGTCGTGAGCTTTCTGAAGCTCTATCATCATCTCGTTATAAATTGTCGAGAGAGTGCGAAACTCTGTGCCTGAAGTTATGTAAAGGCGGGAGTCCATATTTCCGCCTGCGGCATAACGTAAGGCAGTCTCAAGTTCTTCAAATGGCCTCAGAAAGGTCACCCGGAAGGCTACCAGCAGCAGAATCGACGCGAACACGCTGACTGCAAGCGTAATGGCCGCCCCCGTGGCCTGATTCCTCCTCACCGTCTGCCTAACACGGCTCAGAGTTATTTTCGTGATAGCGTATCCCCAAATCTGGTCGTTCCCTTGTAGGAGGAGCGAGTATGAGTAAAGAGAGTTGCCGTACCTGATCGACGAGACCTCGCCGCGTCTTGGGTGGCTTGTAATCAGAGTTCGTTTGACATAGGAGAATTCGCCCCCTTCTGGAGCTCTTCCGGCGAAGGCTACCAATTGCATTGAGTCCGGATCGACTTGCTTGAAAAAGCCTATGAACTCGGATTCGGGAAGGAGACGGAGGGCAAGTCTCGCGTTTGCCGCGAGCGTGGAGACATCGACCTTTGGTGACGCGGTGGTAGCGACATTAAACTCGGCGGCAATGAACTGAGCGCTGTTCTCAGCATCCCGGAAAAGCATTTTTTCGGTCGCGATCGAATTGAAGTAGGTTATGAGTATCCCGGCGGCGAAGAGGATAAGCACGACCACCGCCGTTATCCTTGTTCGTAACGAGAATGACGGGTTCTTTAATTTCACTAAAAAAATATACTTTTTGGTAACATGGCTTTCAAGCTTCATCATACCGGTCGAAGTAATCACTTTGGAAGGTGCCTATCGCTCGCGAGGCAGTGTCAAAGCCACCGAAGTGTGGATTACATTATCCCACGAAATTATCTCTTCGAGTTGTTAACTTGATATTCATGCAGGTAAAAGGAGCAATTTTAGTTGACAAGAGCAACAACCGCACATAAGAGCAAGAAGGCCAACGAGGCAGGAGAACTTGTTCTCGAAGGGGTCAGGACACACAACTTAAAAAATATAGATGTCACTATTCCTAAAGGCATGATCACTGTGGTGACAGGTCCGTCTGGGAGTGGCAAATCGAGCCTCGCTTTCGACACTATCTATGCCGAGGGGCAGAGAAGGTACATAGAAAGCCTCTCCGCTTATGTCCGTCAATTTCTTGAAAGAATGGAAAAGCCGGATCTCGACACCATAAGGGGAATAACCCCGACGGTCGCGATAGAGCAGAGGCGGCTCAGCCGAAATCCGAGGTCGACGGTAGCGACAATGACGGAGATCTACGACTACCTCAGACTTCTCTTCGGACGTGCGGGGACCGTCTACTGTACTAAAGGCCATGGCCCCGTATTTCGATATTCGCCTGAATCGATTTTGAGAGAAGCAGATAAGTCTCTAAAAGGCAAGAGACTATTTATTCTTTTTGATATGGTGGCGGGTGATACCAGGAAAAATATCGATGACCTAAGGCGACGCGGCTTTTACCGCTTCGTGCTTCTCGAGAAACCGACGGAGTTGATTGACTCAAACGTAGCTGAAGTCCCCGATTCCGGTACCCCCATGGTACTTGCCGATAGGGTTGTGCCGGGAAGCGAAGGGTATGCGGAGAGAGTGATAGAGGCTTGCGAGCAAGGTTTTGCGAACGGGGGAGGAAAGATTTATATCTGCGACG
>JAJYRM010000172.1 GCA_021794075.1 Bacteroidota bacterium
AAGACGCATCTCGACACTTCAATGTACATGGTGAGCGACAAAGCGCATGCTTCGGAGCATTCAATCGAAGCGCTCCTCCCCTTTCTGCAATATTTCAATCCGCGCGTTGAGATTACGCCTATCATGGTGACAAAAATGTCTTTCGACCGAATGGAGGAAATATCCGAGAGGCTGGCCGCGATCATCTCCGGCTACGCGAAAGAAAATCATTTGACGCCGGGAAAAGACATCGCCTTCCTTATCTCATCGGACGCTGACCACTACGGCGAGGATTTCAATAACTCCCCGTACGGTGAAGACAAGAAAGCCCACCAGGAAGCAACGGCAAATGACAGGCGAATCGCACGCGATGACATCGAAGGGATCCTGACGGCGGCAAGGCTGCACGACCTGACCGCCAACCTTAATGATGTCGTCTGGTGCGGCAGATTTTCAATTCCTTTCGGACTTCTTACCTCAATGAAGATCGTTTCCGATCTTACAGGCAAGCGGTTGAACGGGACGCTTCTCAGGTACTCCGACTCGTATACTGAGGGAGTTCTACCATTGAAAGACACCGGCATGGGGACGACCGCGCCTGCCTCATACAAGCATTGGTGCGGCTGGCTCTCGGCGGCATACTACATTAGATAGTAATCTCTTACACCTTAAGGTCAGCCGTAGGGAGGAATTTAGGCGCCCTTCTTGCTTTCGTCGCCTGCTCAAACGCGTAAGCGAGCTTGATCAATTTTGGTTCGCTCCACGCCCGCCCAAAGAAAGAGATGCCCACAGGGAGTCCAAATATGAAACCTGCCGGCACGGTTATATCAGGGTAACCGGCAACCGCCGCAGCGCTCGAACTTCCGCCGATGGAATGATCCCCGAGGATTAGATCGGTCATCCATCCCGGGCTGTCGGTCGGCGCGACAAGAGCGTCAAGATTGTATCTGGTCATTACTGCGTCGATCCCTTCCTTTCTTGTTAACCGTATGCACTTCTCCCGCGCTGCTATGTATTTCATATCCGTCAGCGGGCCGCATGCCTCGGCTTTCAGGAAGAAGTCCTGTCCAAAGTAAAGCATCTCCGTCGTCTTGTGTTCATCATCGAAGCGAATAAGATCGGCGAGCGTGTGCATCGGCTGGTTAGGTCCGAGCGTCGCGAGATACTTGTTCATGTCCGCTTTGAGCTCGTACGCCAGGACGGTCTCTTCCGCGTCTCCCCATTTGGCGAGGGTCTTGAATTCTACGGGGTCGATGATGACGGCCCCCTTCTTCCTCATGGCGTCGATCGCGCCGTCGATCACTTCGTCGACCTTCGGCAGGAAGCCGAAGTAACCTCTGACCACTCCGATTCGCGCGCCTTCAAGGCCGTCTGCATCGAGAAATCTTGTGTAGTCGCTGTGGAACTTCCCTTTGCTTGCCCGGCTCGCCTTATCCCTCGGGTCAACTCCGACCATGGCGCCGAGCAGTATAGCCGCGTCGCGCACCGATCGGGCGATGGGGCCGGCGGTGTCCTGTGAATGTGAGATGGGGATTATCCCTGTCCGGCTCACCAGGCCGACGGTCGGCTTAATTCCGACTACTCCGTTGATCGATGACGGGCTTACGATTGATCCGTCCGTTTCGGTTCCGATAGCCAATGAGCTCAGATTCGCGGACGCTGCTACCGCCGAGCCTGAACTGGAACCCGAAGTGTTCCGATCGAGAGCGTAAGGGTTTCTAGTCAATCCGCCCCGCCCGCTCCACCCGCTTGTTGAATGGGACGACCTTATGTTTGCCCATTCGCTGAGGTTTGTCTTACCGAGAATTACCGCGCCCGATTTCCGCAGTTGCCGAACGACGAACGAATCTTCAGGAGGCTTTGACCCAACGAGTGCAAGCGAGCCCGCGGTTGTCAGCATCTTGTCAGCAGTGGAGATATTGTCTTTTATTACCACTGGAATCCCGTGCATCGGTCCACGAGGGCCCTTCTCTTTCATTTCCCGGTCGAGCGAGTCAGCGATCTCGAGCGCGTCAGGGTTCAGCTCAATCATGCTGTTGACCGCCGGACCTCTCTTATCGATCTCCGCTATCCGTTTCAAATAAACCTCGGCGATCGAACGCGCGGTGAACTTTCCCGATTTCAGGCCGGACTGCAGTTCAGCTAAAGTTATCTCGTCAAGATCGGAAGGCGCGACTGGCCGGTTCAACGAATGGAAAATGTTTTCTCTCGCCAGGCCGGGCATCGCCGCGGCGACGACCCCGCCGACAAAGGCGCTCTTAAGCAGGTTCCTCCTGCCGAGGTTAGTATCGCTGGTCGACGTATCTTCATTGTTCTTCATGAGATCGGCTCCTCTCTCAAATGGGTTCGTTGGTGTTTGCCTCCGATGACGCGGGGCGACGACCGTTATACGCTACCAGTTCATCCAGAGTCTTATGATCGGGACGACGACATCGGCCATTTTCATGGAACCGTATACGTTAGGATGCATATCGCATCCCCAATCATGATCGTTCATAATGGACCTAGGAATCTCTATGAAGTAGACATATTTGTCGCGCCCCTCGAGTTTCCGCTCGTGCTCCACCACATCGCGCACGTATCCCGTGCACGGTTCACCGATCATGGGGCCGCTCACGCAGAAGACCGTAACTCCCGGATAATATGAACGCACGCGGTCGATCAGTTTCTCATATCCTTTTTTGAAGACAGACGAGTCGGGATACGGATGAGTGGAATAATCATTGGTGCCTAGGTTGATCACAACGACCTGCGGCACCCAGGAGCTGAAGTTCCATTTCAAAGTCGAGTCGAAGCAGCAAGTCCGGTCGTATAACGCGGGCATCGGATCGACGGAGGTTCTGCTGCTGTCGCCGTAATTCCGCACGACTCCTCTTCCTGAATAGGAAATGAGATGGTAGTCGGCATGAAGATCTCTCGCGACCTGGGAGGCATACGACATGCACGCATCCTCGGTTTGCTTACTGAAGTTGCAGTTCGCGGAATCTCCGAGCACGCCGAATCCCGAAGTTATGGAATTTCCTATAAACTCTATCCTCCGGTTCGGACGCGGTCCAGGCGGCAACAGTACGGCGCCCTTGTCGAGCACAAATCCTTCGAACACGCCCCTTCCCACCAGAGGCTCCGTCCTCTTCTGAATCATTATAGTATGGGGAAGAGAATCGGAGAGACCCGATGCGACAGTTGTAACTCCCGAGCTGTCTGGTATAAAAAGCTTCGGCATATGGTGATCTATAATGACCGCGTATTCGTCGGTTGAATCCTTCAGCCTGACCGCGCAACTGGTTCCTGTGAACTTCGCGCAGATATAGACCCCGGCCCAGTCGTAGACCACTTTTTTCGGATTGGCAAAATCGAACCGACCGATGTATTGAATGTCAGGGTTGTTCGCGTCGATTATGCCGCTGCTAACCGGTTCAGGTTTTGTAATGAAGGAAGAGCATGATGTTAATTGGATTGAGAATGACATGAATGTAGCAATCGCAAGAGCGATCTGGAATCTATTTTTCATTGGAGCCTTTCTTCGATTTAACGATCATTGCTGCAGCGGCTTGAATAGAATGTCATAGTACACAACTCCGTGAATGACGGCGGCGGTTATCACCTTTGCCATCGTATACGCACGCGCTCCGAGCTCGCTCTCAGATATGTTCTTCATGGGATCAGACATGGCATCACTTCCAAGCCCGATCAGGTTCTTCACTACCCCCGCACTTACTGCCGCCTCTACCCAGGGTTTCATACGGGAGGCCGCCCGTGTGACCACTACATTGGACACGGTTCCTCCAGGAGTAAAAGCTATGCCAACCTCGATCGTCCCGTCGCTTGTTACCATACGGTTGAACAGCACGGTACCGACCAGGTCCTGAGCAGCATCCTCACCGTAGAAGAACTTAACTTGAGACACCTGCGGAGAGAAACTTCCCTGCGCCTTGATTTTCGCTTTGTCCCGATCGCTCAGGATAACTTTTTTCACGAAGAAGTTGGTCGCTTGGGGAAGCGAATTTTTTATCACGTCTCCTTTTCGGGCAAAGACGACACTTCTTCCTCCTTGCGCGTACGCATGAGCTGACGCGAACATAAAAACGACCATGACCAGAAAGCCGGCCCTATTCCTGATGAGAGTCTTCATGATTATACTCCGCTAAAAGTCTTCTATTGTCATTCCATTCAAATTTCGCAAATCTCTTCCGAAATTCGATGCCCCCATTGCTATAACCGTTACAAATGTTATGGAATCTTCTTCGGTAATCAAGTCCGAAAATATTTTCGGCATGAAGCGATTATTGCTCACAGATCAAGTGTCGTTTCAACCGTCCAGGCAAATCCTTCACAAAGGCCGGCGACTCCCCAAGTGACATCGGTCCGTATGAACGGGATGACGTTGACAAGGCCGAACCCCACTTCGGCCATCGGACGGTAGCCGGCGGCAACGGCACCGTGCGCGAACAACGTCAGGTCAAACCAGACGTCCTTAATAACGGGAATATTCGACCACCTAAAAATGTTGCTCGGAATATCCTGTTCAACACCGGCGACGAACGTTCGGTCTGAGAGGAGCCTGTGTATGCTCAGGGTAGACAACACTTGTTGTTCCGCGTATCCTCCATACGCGGTTTGTATTTCAAACATCCTTTGTATCGGTAGACTTCCTTGCGACAAGCCGCCGATAATCCAGACATCGAGAGAACTCGAAGCGAACGTCACCTGGTGCCTCATCAAAGCAAGATGGTACCGCTCAAAGGAGAATGATGAATTCAGGTATCTTCGTGAAGACAACTCCAGCGACACGCCGCCAGTCCAGTAACTTGTTCCTTGATTTGACTGCATCGACATATTCGATTCATATCGCTCTCGTGTGTCCAGACTCAACGAGAGCTCAACACTTCTCATTATGCCTTCATCGATGGTAGGATTTAGCCGATAACTATAATTTTCAGAAAGTATGCTGTAGTTGGTATTCGCCGTTACGCTTGTTTGCTCCGCGTTTTCAAAACGTACCGCGGCGTCCACATTCGAACTGAGTCTTAGTTTTACAAATCCGTTCCAGCCTCTCGATAAGTAATAATCGCGGTAGTCATCCCTATAGAGCAGCGCTCCGATAGTCACTTCGAAACGACTGTATATGTCTTCTTCCTCCCGATTCGAAAGACGGTGAAAGATACTTCCACCGACTGTCACGCCATCCCAGATCGGCAGATCATAGCTCCCCCCGAAATCATACTTCCACATCCTGTCCGCGAAGCCGTATCCCGTTATCGCCTTCAAACTAGCCGGCCCGAGAAGCGGTCCGCTCGTCAGGCCAACGCCCAAATAATTTCCCTCAACCCTGTTGAAATGATAGAAATCCGAAAACGACGTAAATGGGAGCGACACAGATTGATTAGGGAGACGAGTAAGATACAAAAGCGCTTTCCAAAACAGCGGAAGGCTACGCGTCAGACTATCCAGCCTTTGGTATGCCCGGGCTTCCTCTCGAGTGAGCGGGAGGATCTGTTGCTTCTTCCATTCCGAAGAATCGGCAGATACATTTCGCGGAAACTTGGCGACAAATTCCCGGCTGAATATCCCTTTCGGCATTTCATTATTGATTTTGTAATCGTAAAGGACCGACGTGTTCTGAAACAACACCGTTGGAACAGGTGGGAAGACAAACTTGACATCGAAAGTCGTCTTGATTTCGATCGGAAGCCAAAAGATGTCATCATACTCCGCGAAATCCTCGTTGTAGACGATATTCTCAATTGGATCAAGCGCAACCGGGTCCGAAAGGGATAGTCGCGAGTGGAGAAGCGCATAACTTCGACCCGATATATCGACCGTCCCCTTGAAGAGCGGTGAAGGATTTTCTTTGGGGACGACTTCTATTCTGTATACTCGCTGGTCGCCCTCCATGATCGTGTCCGCCATGACAAACCGGTAGTGCTCGAATGCCGACGGGGATGTCGGTCCGGGTATCGAATACCGATCTATACTGACAACGTTGTCGTTGAAGTTGAGCACCCTGCCGACCGTAAATACATTTTGAGACGACGTAAAGTTCGCGGTCTGCCTTTTGGCGGTAATCACCTCCCTGTAACTGTCGGGATATTTCCAGTAGCCCTTAGTTTGTGTTTCCAGAATACCGGCGATCGGAGCTTCCGGCTCTCTCTTTTCGGTGTCGACTCTCAGAACGGTCTTCGTGTAAGCGTCGAATTCATACGAGTTAAGTTTCTTTCTCCACTCTTCCTTAGCCTCGATCGCTCGTCGGATAATCTCGTCAGCCGGATTAAATGATTGAGGGTAAACAACGACTTCCGGAAGCGATACCTCGCCCCTCCGGAGGAAAATATTCAGTGTCGTATCTCTCGACCCGACGTGAAGCGAAACGGTGTCCGAGCCGAAACCGATGAAACTAAATTCAATCTCGTACTGGCCTCTCGGCAAAAGGATCCGGTACGCTCCGTCAGCATTTGTCGTGGTGCCCAGTGTCGTTCGCATGACTCGAATTGTGGCGCCCGGAAGCGGCTGGCGATCATTCG
>JAJYRM010000173.1 GCA_021794075.1 Bacteroidota bacterium
AACCGTTTTCCTCTTTGTAAAAACTCTTTGCCCCGGACATGAGCATATCGAGTACCTTCCGCGGAACATGCCTTCCCTCGGTCTTCATTCGCTCCACCGATTTCTCAACGCCGATCGCGTCCCATGTCTCAAACGGACCGAGTTCCCATCCGAATCCCCATTTCATCGCGTTGTCGATACTCATTATATCGTCAGCAATTTCGGGTATCCTGTTAGCGCTATAAATCAGAACCGCCGCGGTCGAATCCCAGAAGAAATCGCCTGCCCTGTCTTTGGCGTAGGCGAGGTTCCTCACACGCTCGGGGATATCGTCAAAATTCCTCCCCATGTCTATCGACGCGAATGTTGCTTTCTTTCTCGCCCTATGTTCCATGTTCCGGTAATCGAGCGTCAAAATCTCCGTCTCGCCCTTTTCGTTCTTAATCCTCTTGTAGAAACCGCACCTTGCCTTTTCTCCGAGCCAGTTCTTCTTCTGCATATTTGCGATGAACTCAGGCACCTTGAAGAAATCACGGAGTTCGTCACTGGGCGCCGCTTCATACAAGTTTTCTGCAACATGTATCAGAGTGTCGAGTCCGACGATATCGCCGGTGCGAAATGTTGCGCTCTTCGGTCTGCCGGATGCAGGTCCGGTGATGGCGTCTACTTCCTCGATAGTGTAATCGCGTTCTACCATCTTGTGTATTACGTACATCATGGCCGCAACGCCGATACGGTTACCGATGAAGTTCGGCGTGTCCTTACAAAGGACCGTCCCCTTTCCCAGCGTCTCACTAGCAAAGTCCCGCATAAACGTCACAACTTCGGGAAGCGTATCGGAGGTAGGAATGAGTTCAAGCAGGTATAAGTAGCGGGGTGGATTGAAGAAATGCGTGCCGAGAAAGTGCCGTCTGAAGTCATCGGAAAGTCCGGCGGCAATTTGCGAGATCGGGATGCCGCTGGTATTTGAGCTTACGATTGTTCCCGGCTTCCGCAGCGCGTCGACTTTCTTCATCAATTCCCTTTTCGGCGCGAGACTCTC
This sequence comes from Bacteroidota bacterium, assembly GCA_021794075.1. Classification (GTDB taxonomy): domain Bacteria; phylum Bacteroidota; class Ignavibacteria; order Kryptoniales; family JAKASW01; genus JAKASW01. The sequence goes on from JAJYRM010000173.1 coordinate 1,022, forward strand.
AACTACAACCTCAATGACCCAGTCAACTTCCCCGACCTTGCCCAGATCATCTTCAAAATTTCCGGCGGTTATTAGCGAGGCTTTCTCTTTGGTGAAAAAAGGGGCGGGCTTAAGCCCAAACATCCTCTTCATTCCCGCCGTCGCGAACCTGTTCCTTACGGCTTTGTCCCGCAAGGTAAGCCCTGCTTTCTTCTCGTCATCGTTAGGTTCCTCCGGCACGATATCGAGCAGATACGAACTGATGCCGGCATTGGCAAGATGAGCCGCTATCTGCGCCCCCATTACCCCTGCTCCGAGTACTGCAACTTTTTTGATTTGTCTCATCTTTTTATCCTGAAATAGTTGATTTCTCTAATCTGACAACATCGGCCACGCTCAGGCCAGACCTCCGGCTGCATAAGCTAACTCGCCCGCCCGACTGATGCCGCGGGATTCAAACGTCTGAAGCGCCGACCTTCCGACTAATCGAATGGATAGTCAATCGTTGTCGCGTCTATTGCTCTTCGTAAAACTTCTCGATCAAATCTTTGTATCTGTTTTCAACGTTGCGACGTTTCATCTTGAGGGTCGGAGTTAGGAAGTCATCCTCAACCGTCAGTTCATCCTCCACTATGGCAAATTTCTTGACTGTCTCCCAATGCGATAACCCGGCGTTAACGTCCTGGACGATCTTGTCGTAGAGGGCAAAAACTTTCGGATCTTTAACGAGATCAGTTGGCGAAGAGTAGGCAATCCCATTTTTTTCGGCAAAGCTTTTGAGAGCGATCATTTCCGGGAAGATGAGAGCGGACGCGAACTTTCGCTGGTCGCCGATTACTATAGCCTTATCCACATAAATGCTGTGCGAGAGGAGGGCTTCGATCTCCTGCGGCGCTATAAACTTTCCGCCGCTGGTCTTCAGCAAATCCTTCTTTCTGTCTGTCACGTAGAGGAAGCCATCCTTATCCAAATAACCTATATCGCCGGTCCTGAACCATGTCGCGTTATACGACGCCGATGTCGCGGTAGCGTTACGGTAGTACCCCATCATCACGTTTGGGCCATCCACCAGTATTTCGCCGTCTCCCGATATCTTGACGGCGACGTTGGGTATGGGCGGACCGACAGATCCGATCCTGTTCCTTTCCAGTCTGTTTACGGAAATAACCGGAGACGTTTCGGTGAGTCCATATCCTTGCAGCACGGTAAGTCCCGCGGCACAGAATATTCTTGCGAGGTCGGGCCTCAGGGCGGCGCCCCCGCTGATAATGTATCTGATTCTTCCGCCGAAGGCATGCCTTAGGTCTTTATACACAAGTGCGCTGGCGAAAGCCCGTCTCGCCCTGTAGCTGAGAGACATTTTCTTGTCGGCCTCAAATTGCAGCGCGAGGTCGATCGCCCATTTGAACACGAACCTCTTGTACCATGGCAGTTTCTCCACGATATGCTGGGCCTTCTCGAATGCCTTTTCCAACATGCGAGGGACTGTAGTCATAGAGTGCGGTCGAACTTCCAGAAGATTCTGAGGCAGCGCTTCTATTGACTCCGCGTAGTAGATGCACTCCCCGACATGGACATAAAGATAAAGCATCATGCGCTCGAAGACGTGCGTGGGCGGGAGGTAACTCAACACGACATCCTCGGTCGGATGAAAGGTGAAGAGCGAGGCGCAATCCATGACATTCGATAGTAAATTGCGGTGAGAGAGCATCACCCCTTTCGGTTCGCCCGTCGTTCCGCTCGTATATATCACCGTCGCTAGGTCGTCTTCCCTCACCCTCTTTCCCACGCCCGCATACGCGCCCGGATTCTCAGAGTCGAACTTCCTTCCCATTTCGATAAGTTCGTCCCATGTCAGGGTTCCATCCGCGTAACGCCCCTCGGTCATGCAGACAACAAATTTGCATTCCGATTTGGCAATCGTTTCCTTTGCTCTTTCATACAGACGCCTGCTCCCGACGAAAATACCTTTCGCCTCGGAGTTCTTCAGGATGAAATCGACTTGAGGCAGAGCCTGCGTGACATAGATGGGAATATCAGCCGCGCCCGAGAGTAGGACGGCGAAGTCGGCCATGGTCCAGTAGGCCGAACTTTCCGCGTAAAGCGCGATCCGGTCCCCCGGCGAGATGCCAAGAGAATTAAGACCGAGGGCAATATATCCGGCCGTCTCATACACCCGGTCGGAAGAAAAGGCTTCCCATTGTCCCCTGATTTTCGAATTGAGCATCCGATTGTTACGGAATGACTCGACCGATACCTGCAACAACTCACAAAGTGTTCGTGGCGCGTTCATGCGACCCCCGATTTCTAGTTGTGCAATGAATTATCGCCCAAGTTTAAGTCAGCGAACTACCAATTGCAATAGCCGCAGACATTCTAAGAATGATCGCCTAGATAATCGGAAGCGTTCCATGGATGCGAACAAAAGCCAAGAATCAGTTGCTTGCACATAAGTGATCAGGCTAAATTGAAGTTATGCCATTGAAACGTGACAAAGTCTCTCTCGCCCGCGCACTCTCTAAACTTGGTTACACCTCTCGCGCGAAAGCAGGGTCCTATATTAGGAGCGGAAAGGTAACCGTGAACGGCAAGACTGTAACCGATCCCGCAACTCTCGTAGACATTGGTAAAGACTCGATTGAAGTGAACGAGAAAATCCTCGCCAGACCGAACACGATTGTTGTCATGCTCCACAAACCGAGAGGATATGTGACGACATCCAGTGACGAGCTCTCCAGGAAAACCGTCTACGAGCTAGTGCCGAACGATCTACATCTTTTCGCGGTCGGAAGACTCGACATGGACACCAGCGGCCTGCTCCTCTTTACCAACGACGGGAATCTACAGAACAAGATCACATCGCCGGAAAAGAACGTGAGCAAGACATATCTCGCCACGGTGACAGGCAAAGTGTCTGCCTACAAACTTGACAAGTTCCATAGAGGAATCGATATTGGTACAGGAACGATCGTGAAGGCGGACGAGTGCAGGATAGTCTCGACAGAGCCCTCCAGCACAAACGTCGAACTGAAGATTCATGAAGGGAAGAATAGACAAGTCCGCAAAATGTTTGAAGCGATCGGCAAGAAGGTCGCGCGCCTTCATCGGTCGGCCATAGGTAAGTTGGAACTGGACGTTCCGGAAGGATCATGGAGAACGCTCTCCGAAAACGAAATAGAAACAATATTCAGATAATGCCCAAGATAAACTTTGAACTTGTTGAAGTCGTTCTCTTCCGCAGGAAGGATGAACCTGAATTTTTGGTCTTGCAGCGATCGGAAAAGGAAGATATCTACCCTGGCCTCTGGCAGATTGTAAGCGGAGGCATTGAGCCGGGTGAGAAAGCCTACGAGGCGGCGCTCCGCGAAATAAGGGAGGAAACAGGGGTTAAGCCGCTCGGGCTATACAACACGCCCCTGACAAACACATTTTATTTTTTCACGAACGATTCCGTAAACGTGAGTCCCGTATTCGCGGCGGAGGTAGATCCGCGTGATATAATAGAACTCTCAGATGAGCACAAAGATTTCAGATGGCTCGTCAAGGACGAGGCCATTTCTCTCCTCGTCTGGCCCGGCCAAAAACACGCCATCAACATCATCGACCAGTACATTGTCCGGAGAAATCCATCGGAGGAATTCATGAAAATTCCTCTCGATCACATCTGATCCAGATACTTCGAGCCACGGTGCTCGCAAAATGCGGGCAAAATCCGCGCCTGAATCATTCCTTCCCCTTGCTTTTTTCCCAGAGCTCGTTCATCTGATCAAGCGTCGCGTCGTGCAGCGAGATATTCTTTTTATCGAGCTCATCCTCGATGTACAGAAAACGATTCTGGAATTTTTGGGTAGCCATGCGGAGTGAACTCTCAGGATTGACCCCGATATGACGGGCGTAATTCACGAGAGAGAAGAGCAGGTCTCCAAATTCCTCTTCCTTTCTTCTGTCATTTTCTCCCCCGGCAACCTCTTTCAGCTCATCAAGCTCTTCTTCGACCTTCTCCCAGACCTCTTCGGCTTTTCCCCAGTCGAATCCGACTCTAGCCGCCCTGTCCTGGATTTTGTAAGCGCGGGCCAGGGCTGGAAACGCCACCGGTATTCCGTCGAAGATCGACTCCCGGCCTGCTTCAGTCTTGATGCGTTCCCAATTAACCTTGACCTGCTCCGGGGTCTCCGCGTCCACGTTGCCAAACACATGAGGATGCCGCTCGATCATCTTCTTCGTCTCGGCCTCTATCATTTCCACGAGCGTGAACTTGCCTTCGTCTTCAGCTATCTGTGCGTGAAGGAGCACATTTAGGAGAATGTCTCCAAGCTCACCTTTGACGTCGTCCCACTTTTCCTGATCGATCGCTTCCGCCAGCTCAAAGACTTCTTCGATCGTGTAATGACGTATCGAGCGGTTCGTCTGGACCTTGTCCCAAGGGCACTCCCTCCTCAGCCTCCGCACTACGTCCACAAATTCCTGCATCGTGTTTTCTTCTATTTTCGTCATCAATCAACTCTCTTCTTCTTTAAAATTTGTTCTACATTCTCGTAAACATCCTCGGGCCTTATCAGCTTCATACATCGAAGATGGTCATCCCCTTTGAGGTCGCAGAAATCTTTATGGCAGCAGTCGATCTCCCTTTTTAAGGCGACATGACCGAGCTCTCTCTCATACGGGAACCAGATATCTGGCTCGCCCGGGCCAAATATCCCGACCGTCGGCGTACCGACTGCGGCGGAGATATGCATTGGCGCCGCATCGTTCGAAACATAAACATCGCAGCACGAAATTGCAGCCGCCAGTTTGCGCAGATCAGCCGGCGGAAAATCGATAAACTTGTTACTTGCCGTGGAGGAGAATTCGTCCAGGTACTTTCCATCCTTTGGGCCATGCGTAACCACGACATTGGCCCCCAGCCATTCGTGCATAAGATCCGCCAGCCGGGCGAAGTTTCTTGCGGGCCATACCTTAGCCGGCCATGTCGCGCCGATGTGCAGTCCGATCACCGGTTTTCCTCTTGCCAGTCCAAGTGATTCAAGATATTCTCTCGCATTTGAGATTTCAGAAGCATCGAGATAAACGCGGGGACGTCTGTATGACTCGTTCACTCCAAGCGGCGCCAGGTACTTAAGGTGGAACTCCACCGCGGTCATCCTCTCGCGGATGGTCATGGGATGAGTGTAAGTCTTCCCTCTCCACCCGAAGTTCCCGCCTATTCTCATCCCCGCACGTGACAGAAATGTCACAAGCGCGCTCCGCGGATTGCCGAAGAGATCAATCACCACATCATACTTCTCCTCGCGAAGGAGCCTTGAGATCCTGAGTTGCTCAAAAATGGAAGTCGAATTGAAATCGTATGGGATGATGCGATTCAAGGCAGGATTACCGGCGAGGAGAGATACTCCTTCCTTGTCTCCCAAATAATGTAACTCAGAATCAGGATATTTCGCCCGAAGTACTTCGATGACCGGTGTCGTCAGAATGATGTCCCCGATGTACTTAAGTCGGC
>JAJYRM010000174.1 GCA_021794075.1 Bacteroidota bacterium
CGTGTCCAGATCTTTTCTCGCCAATCCAGCGTCTATCGCTATATCAATCACTTACCGGATCCTCTCATCTTTTTAACTGTCAATATTTATGCCCCTATATCGGATCTCAGGGACACCTAGGCGCTTGACTTTCATTTTAGGGTTTTCTATACTCCCTCCAATCAGCGGAACTTCACTTCTTCACTTCATCGTGCCGCTGGCGAGGGAAAAGATGACAGTAGGTGGCCATAACAAAAATATTCTCAGTGGAAGGTGAACCAGTGCCAACAGGTGTGCATTTTGGAGCTCGTACTAGCGGGTTAATGCCCAACTGCTTGATTCGGTAGGGACACGTAACAACGCAAACAGGAGATCTGACAACGTATATTGCTCGAGCAACATTAGTAGTTTCGCTCCTAGTGTCATCTCTTCCAAGTGTGTATGCTCAAGATAGTCCGGCTACTATGATATCATAATTGGGAATACTAACCATAGGAATGCAGGTGAAGTGATGGTTGGTGGCTGTTTCCTTTACACAGGTGGTGAGCAAGTTGATACTGCATGCAGTTGTTGCAAAGAAGGTGAAACGAAGTGGGGTGAATTCGGACGTTCAGTGTCTATAATCGGTGACTACAACAGAGACGGGTACGACGAAGTTACCGTCGTGGCTCCCGGTTATCCGGACACAACTTATGAGCAGCTGAACCGGTTCGGCAAAGTGTATGTTTATTCATACAAGAAGATTGATGCAATTAAAAATCGCCAGGAACCTCTCGATCCAGAGTCTTTCCACTTAAAGCAGAACTATCCGAACCCTTTCAATCCGACCACCACAATAGAGTATCAGATAACGAGGAGAAGTAAAGTGGTACTCAAAATCTTTGACGTCCTTGGACGGGAGATAGGAACGCTGGTAAATCAGCAAAAGCCAGCGGGCGAGTTCAAGGTACGCTTCGACGCGAACAGATATCACTTGAGCAGCGGCGTTTACTTCTATGAACTCGCCGTCGGCAGCAGAAGAACGGTCAGGGCCATGATGCTTCTCAAGTAGCACGGAGGAACGCATGAAGAAGATATTGACAGCAACAGTTTTAGCTGCAGTGATGCTTTGCATTGTCCGGTCCTCATTTGCCCAAGACAGCCTGCATTTGGTTATGACACTTACTGGGGAGTCGTATGTGAAAAGGATCACAAATGCCGTAGGTGTGGGTGACGTTAACGGAGATGGTAACGCTGACTTTCTCGTGTCCATGCCCACATCGGACAGATTAAGACCATATGGAGGTGAAGCAAGACTTTATCTGGGCGGCGCAAAGTTTGACGCGTCGAGATACGTCGCATTCACTATTAGAGATAGTCTCGTAGCCGGGTTCGGAATGGGAGCCGGAGCAGGGGACGTCAACGGTGATGGGTATGATGACATATTGATAAGTGCAGTATTCAACTCCGGCGGAGAACGGAAAGGAATAGTGTACCTATATCTTGGCGGGAAGGATATCGATACCGTCTCCCGCTTTTCGTTTTATGATAAGTACACTGGCATGGACTTAGGCTTTTCGATTTCGGGTGCTGGAGACGTGAACGGAGACGGGTATGATGATTTCCTGATCGGTGAGCCGTACAACTGGACAGATGCAATTGGCAAGGCATATCTCTTCCTGGGTGGAAAGACACCACCAACTGAACCTGCGGTTGCCTTTGTGAGCGACAGCGTGGGTGACAACTTCGGGTATTCGGTCAGAGGCATTGGAAATGTAAACGGCGACCGATTCGATGATTTTGCCATCAGCACTAGGGGGAGAACCGACAGGCTAAATGTCTATCTAGGTGAGGAAGAGGTAAACGCTAATCCCGACACAGCACTTGCGGGTCAAGCGGTCGGTGCAGTTGTAGCAGGTGATGGAGACATAGATGGGGATAGCTACCCTGACGTTATGATAGGCTACCCGATTGTTGTCTGCTATGGTTCAAATGGATCCAGTATTGTGCGCACAACTCCGTTTAATGTCTCAGAACGATTTAGCGATTTCGGTTCTTCTATTGCGATAGACGGCGACGTTAATGGTGACAGGACCAGCGATATCTTGATGGGAGGAGAAAACCATAAGAATAGAGACGGCATCATGGTAGGGGGAGCTTGCGTTTATCTCGGCGGTTCCGTTATAGATACAGTTCCTAGTTTTTGCCTGGAGGGGGAAACAAAATGGAGCCAATTTGGATTCTCGGTCAGTTATGTCGGTGATTACAACGGCGACGGGTACGACGAAGCTATAGTTGTAGCTCCCGGTTATCCGGACACAACTTATGAGCAGCTGAATCGGCTCGGCAAAGTGTATGTTTATTCATACAAGAAGATTGATGCAATTAAAAATCGCCAGGAACCTCTCGATCCGGAGTCTTTCCACTTAAAGCAGAACTATCCGAACCCTTTCAATCCGACCACCACGATCAAGTTCGCATTGCCGACTCAGTCTCAGGTGACTGTGACGATCTATGACATACTGGGCAGGGAAGTGAAAGAGCTTGTGAACGACCGGCTCCAGGCAGGGTATTACCATTTCAGCTGGAACGCATCCATGTACGCCACTGGAGTCTATTTCTATAGAATCGTGGCCCAGTCGTTAAGCGGGGATAGGAGGAGTTTTGTAAAAGTGAAGAAGCTTCTATTATTGAAGTAATTGGGTCCCATCCAAAGTAGTGTTACATGAGATCCTATGGGCCTGGGATCTCTTTATACGGTGGATCAGGTCGCGGATTGAAGTGTTTTGTTTCTCGGATCACAATGGCATATAATTAGTCAGAAGAGGACGGGCGAGTAGGTGAACGAAATTGCGCCTTGTGTGAACGCGTTCAACCCAAAGTAAGGATAATCCCGACAATTATGAGTGATCCAACAACAGATCCAGATGAGCAGCCCAAACCAATTACATTCACTTTTGAGGACCGGGATCTAATTCTGGGACTGTACAGTGTTGAACCGGAAATTGAAGGACCACTCAGACTTGCAGTGGTCAGGGGGAACGGTATTGCGGTTAATTTCAATGCCGGTGACTTTGAGCAGCTTCTCGGTGAGATCGCGGCAGTTGCTAATCATGAAACTGATCGTAAGCTGAGGAAGACACTCTACGAATTATTCGCCCGAGTGAGCGATACGCTAGAAAGAGAATTTCCGAGATGAAGCCTCTTTGCTTCCTCATTGGTCCACTACGCGGTATCGTACACAGGGTTTGATATTCGGCTATTCCAACGCCATATTGCAACAAGATGAAATACAACACTAAACTCTCAGCAGACTTAATTCGCGTCGTGCCGGTATCCAAAAACGAATGGGAATTTGAGTTCCTAAGGCTTGACGGTCGCGTGTATGATGTGCTTTACTCGGCCATAGATGCATTAGAGGCGGGAGATCGCAATAAAGCTGTCAAAGAGTTTCAGCTACTTATCGAAGGGTTTCCAGAATTTCTCGATGCGTACCATCATCTCGCGATGGCTTATGATGAGATGGGGAAACATGACCAAGCGCTCGGTCTATGGCAGGTCGCAGCTGAGATTGGAAAGAACGCGTTTCCCGATTCGTTTAATCCAAAGAAGCACAGGCTTCCATGGGCAGACTTGGAGAACCGGCAATTCCTTCGCGTCTATCATGCATGGGGACTTGAACTACTGAATATGGACACGCTTGGAGCCGTTAAAGTATTCAGAGAGATGTTATCAATAAATCCGAATGACAACAAGGGGATTAGGGCTTTGGCAATCGATTGTTATTTCAGGCTCGGTAAGCCGGAGAAAGTTGTTTCGTTATGTAGGCGATATCGAAGCGATACTATGGAACAGGTTCTATATGGTCGGCCTTTGGCATTATTCCAATTAGGCCAGTTTGAAGATGCGAAAGCTGCTCTTCAGAATGCAATCAACTGCCTGCCGAACGTTGCATCAGAGCTTCTGAAGAAAACGCACCGTCCGCCTGCAGGCCTTAATCCTCAATGTGTGACCGTCGGTGGAGCGGACCAGGCATTCCAATATTGGCAGGATCAGGGGCAATATTGGAAGAAGACTGATGGAGCACTTGAGTTCTTGTCGTCCGTCCTTAAGGGGAAGTAGGATGCTGATGACCATTTCAATATGATCCGCCGAAGGGGTCCTCCGCCAATAACCGCTACATAAGTATCTTGCCCGTTCACCTGAAGATGACAGCAATGCCTGATCAATCAGTCTGAAAAAATCATTGTTCTGAACATGGAGGTGTTTGATGGTTAACGATGATTCACAAATACATGAACTCGATAGGAAAATCACATTTGCAGTGTTCTCATTCCTGGCGGGAATACTTTCAATTCTTCTCATCTTCGTGAGTACTCGTCATTCAGCTGAGCCGCAATCCATACTTGCCAGGAATATCTCTGCTTACATGCTGGCAGCAATCGCAATTTTGATCTGGGCCGTGTTTTCGATTCCGCATGTAATAGCGCTGGGCACGATGCTTAGTCCAAAAAGCAACAGTTTTGCACTCGCTGCAACCATTCTATCATCCATCGGCATTTTACTGCTCGGATTCGGAATCTTCATGCATGCAGGCGCAATGTTGTCGATCCTTTCTGCAGGAAAGCCGGCAGACTCTGCAGACACCGCATATCAGCTTGCGATATGGACAAACCTGGGATACTATCTCACCGATCCGGGGCTTATGACATGGGGATTTGGTCAGCTTCTTTTTGGATGGCTGGCGTGGAGAAGCAGAGTCCTTCCAAACTGGCTTGCCATTGTCGGCATTATCGGAGGATTAGCGGGTTTGCTTACGCTCGCAGTTTATCAGAGTCCTGCACTTGCGTTATTTCAGATTTCTGCATTTGCGATCTGGGGAATTGTAACAGGCATAATTCTGATACGGAGAAAATGAGAATGGAGACATTATGATCCTATGAATAAAGATAGAGAACCACCCATTAGATCGTTTGCATCCCCAAACCGATGGAAGAAATGGCTCGCAACGAATCATGCCATATCCGATAAGGGTATCTGGGTTCGAATCTTCAAGAAAGATTCCGACGAGGCAACGATCACCTATGATGAAGCATTGGATGAAGCTCTTTGCTTTGGTTGGATCGACGGTCAGAAAAAAGCGTACGATGAAAAATCGTGGCTTCAAAAATTTACGCCACGCAGATCAAAGAGCATATGGTCAAAGCGGAACAAAGCACGAGTGGCCCGGCTTATCGAAGAAAGGCGAATGCAAACATCCGGACTCAAAGAAATAGAAGCCGCGAAAAAAGACGGTAGGTGGGACAAGGCTTATGATTCTCCCAGCCAAATGAAAGTTCCTTCTGATTTTCTGGGGATGCTTAGAAAAGACCCGCACGCCTACGAATTTTTTAAGACATTGAATAAGGCAAACATGTATGCAATTGCCTGGCGATTAAAAACTGCAAAGAAGCCGGAGACCAGACAAAAACGGATGCAAATCCTTCTGACAATGATGAAGAAGCGACAGAAACTACACTAATTTTCTTGGATATCCGCTGGGACTAAATTATGCTTGCCTGACGATACTACGTGTAAATAGCGCCCAAATACCGCACGTGACGTCCGTTGTCTGAAACGGCTCATGGAACTTCACGGAGCTCATTATATCCTTAGCGTAATTACCGCACTGAAAATAAATTCTTGACATTGAGATAGGCTCTTCTTAAACTGGCACGTCAGAAGAGAATGTTAAACGTTAGACAATGTGGTTCGGTATCTTCTGACAGTATTTATTGGAAAATACTAGAGCGGCCTCCAATACAGTACTTTCGTTAAGAGCAGAAGAACCAATTTCCCAGCACGACCAAGCTCTCATTGAGCGGAGGAATTGAGATATGCCCCTTTCGAGACCAAGTAATGTTCTTGACCGATCACGGTCGATTCAGAGTTCCCGCGAGTACGCCTTCGAGCGAATCCTGTCATGCCTCACCGCGTATGCAATTCTTTCCTTTGTATTCGCTTTTCCCGTATATGCCGCCATCTCCAGCGTTGCGGGATCTGTCCTCGATGCGAAGACCGATCAGCCTCTCCCCGGCGCAACCGTAATGCTCCTCGGAACCAGTATGGGAGCGGCGACGAGCCTCCAAGGAGCATTCTCAATCGAAAATGTGCCGCCTGGTTCCTACACCTTAAGGGCCACCTACGTCGGATACCATACCAAGGAATTGCCGGTGAGGGTGGAGCCGGGCAAGAGATCAACGGTAACGATAAAGCTGCTCGCCGTGGCTCTTAATGGCAAGGAGGTCGTGGTCACTGCTCAGGCGAGCGGACAGAATGGCGCGATCAACCAGCAGCTGACTTCCGATCGAATTGAGAACGTGGTCTCCGCGGCGCGTATCCAGGAGCTGCCGGACGCGAACGCGGCAGAGTCTGTTGGAAGGCTTCCCGGCATCTCTCTCATCAGAGAAGGCGGTCAGGCTACGCAGGTTGTGATCCGTGGATTGGCGCCACAGTACAAC